>NZ_CP032482.1:0-316996 GCF_003600645.1 Yersinia rochesterensis | reverse complement strand
ATAATCATTAATTCCCAGTAAATATTTGTTATTTAAAAAGTAAAATTCATCAATAGCAAATAACAGCTTAACTGGGTAGTAGGAAAAATGAGCGAAATTAAATTACTGTATAATCCATTATTATGTTTGGTTTTATGCTTTATTTTGTTTGTATTTTGTTAAAACCGATTGCAGTAATTCTCCGCCTATTTGGGATATTACACAACCAAATCTGGCTTTTATTAAGAAAATTCTCAAAAGATAATTAGAAAAATAAAGATATTAAAATGCATATTTATGCCATTCATAATTTTATTTTTAATGGCATATTTCAATCTGAAATATATATAGTTTTTTAATTACAGAAAAATATTAGAATAATATTTCTCATTCAGATGTAAATTAATACATTATTTTCTAGTTAACCATTAATACCATATCGTGTTAATCACGCTGCGTTAATATCCCTGATCAGGTAAGCCTGTCAATATCCCCTTTTCATACTGAAAATGAGCCGATGAGCACATTTTCTTTCCTTTATAGCATGTCCAGATAGTGCCTCTTCTATCATTAAGATATCGATTCACCACTCAGCGCATTAAGTAAGTCTCTAAATCAACATCTTTTATGCGTGATCTGCCGCCCAAAAAAGAAACAAAACATCCATTCACACTATAACTAACTATTTATTGACATATTATTAACAATCTCAAGGAGAATGATAATGAGCCAAATACATAAACACCCTATTCCAGCTGCAATTGCAGAGCATGCCCTGATAAATCCAGAACAATATCATCAATACTATCAACAATCAGTGCAGAACCCAGATCAATTCTGGGGTGAACATGGCAAGATTATTGATTGGATTAAACCGTATAAAACGGTGAAGAATACCTCTTTCGACCCCGGTCATGTCAGTATCCGCTGGTTTGAAGACGGCACATTGAACCTTGCGGCAAACTGTCTAGACCGCCACTTGGCAGAGCGCGGTGATCAGACCGCGATTATCTGGGAAGGCGATGATCCTAATCAGTCTAAAACCGTTACCTACAAACAACTTCACCATGATGTTTGCCAGTTCGCCAATGTGCTGAAAAAGCTGGGAATCAAAAAAGGTGATGTTGTCGCTATCTATATGCCAATGGTGCCAGAAGCTGCTGTTGCGATGCTGGCTTGTGCTCGTATTGGTGCCGTTCACTCAGTGATTTTTGGTGGGTTCTCACCTGATGCTGTCGCTGGCCGTATTATCGACTCTAACTCAAAACTGGTGATTACTGCCGATGAAGGCATCCGTGCTGGCCGTGCAATTCCACTGAAAAAAAATGTCGATGAAGCACTGAAAAACCCTGCCATTACCAGTATCAAGAATGTTGTTGTATTCCAACGTACCGGTAATACCGGTTATTGGAAAGATGGACGAGACCTATGGTGGCATGACCTGATTAAAGACGCCTCGCCCGACTGCCCGCCTGAAGAAATGAATGCAGAAGATCCTCTATTCATCCTTTATACCTCCGGGTCAACCGGTAAACCGAAAGGGGTATTACATACCACTGGCGGTTATTTGGTTTACGCCGCACTCACTTTTAAATACGTTTTTGATTATCACCCTGGCGATATCTACTGGTGTACCGCAGACGTTGGCTGGGTTACTGGCCATAGCTATTTACTGTATGGCCCACTGGCCTGTGGTGCTATTACCTTAATGTTTGAAGGTGTGCCGAACTATCCCGGTGTCAACCGCTTGGGTCAGGTCATTGATAAACATCAAGTTAACATTCTGTATACCGCACCAACCGCTATCCGCGCTTTAATGGCCGAAGGTGACAAAGCCATCGAGGGGACTAAACGTACTTCGCTGCGCATCATGGGGTCAGTTGGCGAGCCTATCAACCCAGAAGCATGGGAATGGTATTACAACAAAATCGGTAACAGCAAATGCCCGATAGTTGATACCTGGTGGCAGACTGAAACCGGTGGTTTCATGATAACGCCGCTCCCCGGTGCTACGGAGCTGAAAGCAGGTTCCGCGACTCGCCCATTCTTTGGGGTTCAACCGGCGCTGGTAGACAATTTGGGTAATCCACAAGAAGGTGCAGCCGAAGGTAATTTGGTCATCACCGACTCGTGGCCGGGCCAGGCCCGAACTTTGTTTGGCGATCATGACCGCTTTGAACAAACCTACTTTTCAACCTTCAAAGGCATGTATTTCAGTGGTGATGGCGCGCGTCGTGATGAAGATGGCTATTACTGGATAACTGGCCGGGTTGATGATGTTCTGAACGTTTCAGGCCACCGTCTGGGCACCGCCGAAATTGAATCAGCGCTAGTTTCGCACCCAAAAATTGCCGAAGCCGCTGTTGTGGGTGTTCCGCACAATATTAAGGGACAGGCAATTTATGCCTATATCACCTTGAATCATGGCGAAGAACCCACGCCAGAGCTGTATACCGAGGTACGCAATTGGGTGCGGAAAGAAATTGGCCCAATCGCCACACCCGATATCTTGCACTGGACTGACTCACTGCCAAAAACGCGTTCGGGAAAAATCATGCGCCGGATTCTGCGCAAAATCGCGGCTGGCGATACCAGCAACTTAGGGGATACCTCAACGCTCGCCGATCCGGGTGTCGTAGAAAAATTACTGGAAGAAAAACAATCAATGCAAGCACCGTCGTAAATTATGCCGCCTGCGGGCGGCACCTTATTTAATGCCTCAAAGGAGAGACTCTGATGAATGACAACATTTATCAAGAGATTGAAAATAACCCGCGTTTCAAAGAGTTGGTGCACAAGCGCAGCCGTTTTGCCTGGCTACTGTCGCTGATTACCTTGGCGCTGTATGTCGGTTTCATTTTCCTTATAGCTTTCGAACCACAATGGCTCGGCACCCCGCTATATGCAGGTGCGACCATTACTCGCGGTATTCCTGTGGGCGTGGGCTTGATTATTATTTCTTTTGTTCTTACAGGTATTTACGTTATTCGTGCTAATGGCGAGTTTGACCGTCTGACGGCAGAAATTCTTCGTGAGGTGAAGCAATGAAGACTCGCCATTGGTCCGTACTTTCCCTATTAGCTCTGCCAGCGCTGTCACAGGCAGAGGCAATTACCGGCGAAGTTCAACGCCAACCACTTAATATTGAAGCAATTGTGATGTTCGTGCTGTTTGTCGGCGCAACACTCTATATCACCTACTGGGCATCAAAACGCACCCGTTCACGTGGCGATTATTACACTGCGGGTGGGCGTATAACGGGTTTCCAAAATGGTTTGGCGATTGCCGGTGACTTTATGTCTGCGGCCTCATTCCTCGGTATTTCCGCATTGGTCTATACCTCCGGTTACGATGGTCTGATTTACTCCATCGGGTTCCTCATCGGGTGGCCAATCATTCTATTTCTAATCGCTGAACGCCTGCGTAACCTGGGCCGCTATACTTTTGCCGACGTAGCATCTTACCGGTTAAAACAAAGACCTATCCGGACATTATCTGCCTGTGGCTCATTAGTCGTCGTGGCTTTATACCTGATCGCACAAATGGTTGGCGCAGGTAAGTTAATTGAGTTGCTATTTGGTTTGAACTATCACGTAGCCGTAGTGTTGGTGGGCCTGCTGATGGTGCTGTACGTCCTGTTTGGTGGCATGCTGGCCACAACATGGGTACAGATAATCAAAGCGGTATTGCTACTGGCTGGTGCATCATTTATGGCTATCATGGTCATGAAATCGGTTAACTTTAACTTCAATACATTATTCAGCGAAGCCGTTAAAGTTCACCCTAAAGGTCTATCAATCATGAGCCCTGGGGGATTGGTATCTGACCCGATATCGGCCTTGTCCCTTGGACTGGCATTGATGTTTGGTACTGCCGGTTTACCACATATTTTGATGCGATTCTTCACCGTAAGTGATGCCAAAGAGGCCCGTAAAAGTGTGTTCTATGCAACAGGCTTTATCGGTTACTTCTACATATTGACCTTCATTATTGGTTTTGGCGCAATCCTGTTAGTCGGCCCAAACCCAGCCTTCAAAGATGCCGCTGGCGCATTGTTGGGCGGCAACAATATGGCCGCAGTTCATCTGGCTGACGCTGTAGGCGGTAGCTTCTTCTTAGGCTTTATCTCAGCAGTGGCTTTTGCAACTATCCTGGCAGTCGTCGCCGGCCTGACATTGGCGGGTGCATCTGCGGTTTCTCATGACCTTTATGCCAGCGTCATCAAGAAAGGCAAAGCAAATGAGCGCGATGAGTTGAAAGTGTCTAAAATCACCGTCGTGGTTTTAGGGCTTGTCGCAATCGGCTTAGGCATTCTGTTTGAAAAACAAAATATTGCCTTCATGGTCGGTTTGGCATTCTCCATTGCAGCCAGCTGTAACTTCCCCATTATTTTCATTTCGATGTATTGGGAAAAACTGACTACGCGCGGCGCAATGATTGGAGGCTGGTTAGGGTTACTGACTGCGGTGATCCTGATGATTTTAGGCCCAACTATCTGGGTCAAGATCTTAGGGCATGCAGAACCAATCTATCCATATGAATACCCAGCATTATTCTCAATGATAGTGGCATTTGTCGGGATCTGGTTCTTCTCCATCACAGATAACTCAGTTGAGGGCCAGCAAGAGCGCCTGCGCTTCAAAGCCCAGTTTGTACGGTCACAAACTGGCTTGGGCGCCTCTCAGAGTAGTTCTCACTAATCCTCATTATTCACAAAAGGCCCTAAGGGGCCTTTTTTATGGTTTTAGCCAGCAGTCCAACCATAATAAATCATATTTTCTATTCTCGGTAAAAGGCATGCCCCAATGCCAGGCAAGTCGGATATCCAACTGTGACTCTGCATTTTGTGAGCGACAAGCATGTACTTGGTTACCCAAGTATTCTGTCAGCTTAGTGATAAGCTATGGCTGAATCCCGGTATAAGTGATTCATATTTCATTAAATCGCGACCAACTTTCCGATATAAAAAAAGCCCTCTGCGCAGCAGAAGGCTTTTCTCTTTTTCTTTTCCACATAGCAAAAACCCCACGCTTTTGGCATGGGGTCTCGGCTTTATTTGATGCCTGGCAGTGTCCTACTCTCGCATGGGGAGACCCCACACTACCATCGGCGCTACGGCGTTTCACTTCTGAGTTCGGCATGGAGTCAGGTGGGTCCACCGCGCTATGGCCGCCAGGCAAATTCTGTTTTAATTAACCCGCTATGCAATATCACACAGCCAGCCAATCCAATCTCGGAACTTCGCTGAAAATCTTAATTTCTCTCAAATCACCAAAACACCTTCGGTGTTGTAAGGTTAAGCCTCACGGATCATTAGTACTGGTTAGCTCAATGCATCGCTGCACTTACACACCCAGCCTATCAACGTCATAGTCTTTAACGTTCCTTCAGGGGGCTTAAAGCCCCAGGGAAGACTCATCTCGAGGCAAGTTTCCCGCTTAGATGCTTTCAGCGGTTATCTCTTCCGAATTTAGCTACCGGGCAATGCCATTGGCATGACAACCCGAACACCAGTGATTCGTCCACTCCGGTCCTCTCGTACTAGGAGCAGCCCCTCTCAATCTTCCAACGCCCACGGCAGATAGGGACCGAACTGTCTCACGACGTTCTAAACCCAGCTCGCGTACCACTTTAAATGGCGAACAGCCATACCCTTGGGACCTACTTCAGCCCCAGGATGTGATGAGCCGACATCGAGGTGCCAAACACCGCCGTCGATATGAACTCTTGGGCGGTATCAGCCTGTTATCCCCGGAGTACCTTTTATCCGTTGAGCGATGGCCCTTCCATTCAGAACCACCGGATCACTAAGACCTACTTTCGTACCTGCTCGAGCCGTCACTCTCGCAGTCAAGCTAGCTTATGCCTTTGCACTAACCTCACGATGTCCGACCGTGATTAGCTAACCTTCGTGCTCCTCCGTTACTCTTTGGGAGGAGACCGCCCCAGTCAAACTACCCACCAGACACTGTCCTCACCCCGGATTACGGGGCCGAGTTAGAACATCAAACATTAAAGGGTGGTATTTCAAGGTTGGCTCCATGCAGACTGGCGTCCACACTTCAATGCCTCCCACCTATCCTACACATCAAGGCTCAATGTTCAGTGTCAAGCTATAGTAAAGGTTCACGGGGTCTTTCCGTCTTGCCGCGGGTACACTGCATCTTCACAGCGAGTTCAATTTCACTGAGTCTCGGGTGGAGACAGCCTGGCCATCATTACGCCATTCGTGCAGGTCGGAACTTACCCGACAAGGAATTTCGCTACCTTAGGACCGTTATAGTTACGGCCGCCGTTTACTGGGGCTTCGATCAAGAGCTTCGCCTTGCGGCTGACCCCATCAATTAACCTTCCAGCACCGGGCAGGCGTCACACCGTATACGTCCACTTTCGTGTTTGCACAGTGCTGTGTTTTTATTAAACAGTTGCAGCCAGCTGGTATCTGCGACTGGCTTCGGCGCCGGGAGCAAGTCCCATTACCTAATGCCAGCGTGCCTTCTCCCGAAGTTACGGCACCATTTTGCCTAGTTCCTTCACCCGAGTTCTCTCAAGCGCCTGAGTATTCTCTACCTGACCACCTGTGTCGGTTTGGGGTACGATTTAATGTTACCTGATGCTTAGAGGCTTTTCCTGGAAGCTTGGCATCAACTACTTCATCACCGTAGTGACTCGTCATCACACCTCAGCGTTGATAAGCAACCGGATTTACCAAGTCGCTCCGCCTACATGCTTAAACCGGGACAACCGTCGCCCGGCTAGCCTAGCCTTCTCCGTCCCCCCTTCGCAGTAACACCAAGTACAGGAATATTAACCTGTTTCCCATCGACTACGCTTTTCAGCCTCGCCTTAGGGGTCGACTCACCCTGCCCCGATTAACGTTGGACAGGAACCCTTGGTCTTCCGGCGTGCGGGTTTTTCACCCGCATTATCGTTACTTATGTCAGCATTCGCACTTCTGATACCTCCAGCAACCCTCACAGGTCACCTTCAACGGCTTACAGAACGCTCCCCTACCCAACAACACCTAAGTGTCGCTGCCGCAGCTTCGGTGCATGGTTTAGCCCCGTTACATCTTCCGCGCAGGCCGACTCGACCAGTGAGCTATTACGCTTTCTTTAAATGATGGCTGCTTCTAAGCCAACATCCTGGCTGTCTATGCCTTCCCACATCGTTTCCCACTTAACCATGACTTTGGGACCTTAGCTGGCGGTCTGGGTTGTTTCCCTCTTCACGACGGACGTTAGCACCCGCCGTGTGTCTCCCGTGATAACATTCTTCGGTATTCGGAGTTTGCATCGGTTTGGTAAGCCGGGATGGCCCCCTAGCCGAAACAGTGCTCTACCCCCGAAGATGAGTTCACGAGGCGCTACCTAAATAGCTTTCGGGGAGAACCAGCTATCTCCCGGTTTGATTGGCCTTTCACCCCCAGCCACAAGTCATCCGCTAATTTTTCAACATTAGTCGGTTCGGTCCTCCAGTTAGTGTTACCCAACCTTCAACCTGCCCATGGCTAGATCACCGGGTTTCGGGTCTATACCTTGCAACTAGACGCCCAGTTAAGACTCGGTTTCCCTACGGCTCCCCTATTCGGTTAACCTTGCTACAAAATATAAGTCGCTGACCCATTATACAAAAGGTACGCAGTCACACCACGAAGGTGCTCCCACTGCTTGTACGTACACGGTTTCAGGTTCTATTTCACTCCCCTCGCCGGGGTTCTTTTCGCCTTTCCCTCACGGTACTGGTTCACTATCGGTCAGTCAGGAGTATTTAGCCTTGGAGGATGGTCCCCCCATATTCAGACAGGATGTCACGTGTCCCGCCCTACTCATCGAGTTCACAGCAAGTGTGTTTTTGTGTACGGGAGTATCACCCTGTACCCTGCGACTTTCCAGACGCTTCCACTAACACACAAACTGATTCAGACTCTGGGCTCCTCCCCGTTCGCTCGCCGCTACTAGGGGAATCTCGGTTGATTTCTTTTCCTCGGGGTACTTAGATGTTTCAGTTCCCCCGGTTCGCCTTGCATGGCTATGTATTCACCATGCAATAGTGCAACGAATTGCACTGGGTTTCCCCATTCGGGTATCGTCGGTTATAACGGTTCATATCACCTTACCGACGCTTTTCGCAGATTAGCACGCCCTTCATCGCCTCTGACTGCCTAGGCATCCACCGTGTACGCTTAGTCGCTTAACCTCACAACCCGAAGGTGTCTTTGCAGACAACTTGCGTTGCGATTATTTGAGAGACTCTAATACAGGTTAATCCTTATCTCAGTACATCTACGGAGAGATAAGTTTCAGCTGTATTGTTTCAATTTTCAGCTTGTTCCAGATTGTTAAAGAGCAATATCTTAAACACGACTTGGTAAAGTCATCTTTAAGATATTCAGTTGATAATGTCTTTCACACATTATCGGATTGGCGTCCCCAAGGGGATTCGAACCCCTGTTACAGCCGTGAAAGGGCAGTGTCCTAGGCCTCTAGACGATGGGGACACGAAGTTCCGATTAAACCGAAATCTAACCGTTTCGCATCAGCATGAGTCGAAACTCACGACATCAACAGGTGCTCTTGCTCATTTACATTCATCAGACAATCTGTGTGGACACTACGCAATGCGTATCGTTAGGTAAGGAGGTGATCCAACCGCAGGTTCCCCTACGGTTACCTTGTTACGACTTCACCCCAGTCATGAATCACAAAGTGGTAAGCGCCCTCCCGAAGGTTAAGCTACCTACTTCTTTTGCAACCCACTCCCATGGTGTGACGGGCGGTGTGTACAAGGCCCGGGAACGTATTCACCGTAGCATTCTGATCTACGATTACTAGCGATTCCGACTTCATGGAGTCGAGTTGCAGACTCCAATCCGGACTACGACAGACTTTATGTGGTCCGCTTGCTCTCGCGAGTTCGCTTCACTTTGTATCTGCCATTGTAGCACGTGTGTAGCCCTACTCGTAAGGGCCATGATGACTTGACGTCATCCCCACCTTCCTCCGGTTTGTCACCGGCAGTCTCCCTTGAGTTCCCACCATTACGTGCTGGCAACAAAGGATAAGGGTTGCGCTCGTTGCGGGACTTAACCCAACATTTCACAACACGAGCTGACGACAGCCATGCAGCACCTGTCTCACAGTTCCCGAAGGCACCGAAGCATCTCTGCTAAGTTCTGTGGATGTCAAGAGTAGGTAAGGTTCTTCGCGTTGCATCGAATTAAACCACATGCTCCACCGCTTGTGCGGGCCCCCGTCAATTCATTTGAGTTTTAACCTTGCGGCCGTACTCCCCAGGCGGTCGACTTAACGCGTTAGCTCCGGAAGCCACGCCTCAAGGGCACAACCTCCAAGTCGACATCGTTTACAGCGTGGACTACCAGGGTATCTAATCCTGTTTGCTCCCCACGCTTTCGCACCTGAGCGTCAGTCTTTGTCCAGGGGGCCGCCTTCGCCACCGGTATTCCTCCAGATCTCTACGCATTTCACCGCTACACCTGGAATTCTACCCCCCTCTACAAGACTCTAGCTTGCCAGTTTCAAATGCAGTTCCCACGTTAAGCGCGGGGATTTCACATCTGACTTAACAAACCGCCTGCGTGCGCTTTACGCCCAGTAATTCCGATTAACGCTTGCACCCTCCGTATTACCGCGGCTGCTGGCACGGAGTTAGCCGGTGCTTCTTCTGCGAGTAACGTCAATCAATCGTGCTATTAACACGACTGCCTTCCTCCTCGCTGAAAGTGCTTTACAACCCGAAGGCCTTCTTCACACACGCGGCATGGCTGCATCAGGCTTGCGCCCATTGTGCAATATTCCCCACTGCTGCCTCCCGTAGGAGTCTGGACCGTGTCTCAGTTCCAGTGTGGCTGGTCATCCTCTCAGACCAGCTAGGGATCGTCGCCTAGGTGAGCCATTACCCCACCTACTAGCTAATCCCATCTGGGCACATCCGATGGCGTGAGGCCCGAAGGTCCCCCACTTTGCTCTTGCGAGGTCATGCGGTATTAGCTACCGTTTCCAGTAGTTATCCCCCTCCATCAGGCAGTTTCCCAGACATTACTCACCCGTCCGCCGCTCGCCGGCAAAGTAGTAAACTACTTCCCGCTGCCGCTCGACTTGCATGTGTTAGGCCTGCCGCCAGCGTTCAATCTGAGCCATGATCAAACTCTTCAATTTAAGATTTGTTTGATTTGCTATGAGTTAACATAGCGATGCTCAAAGATTACTTTCTGCAAATATGCATTCGAACCGAAGTTCAAATGTGTACTGCTTTGGTCACTCTTCAAGACTTTGATATTTCTTCTGCCTGTCGAAACAGGCTTCGATATCGTCTTGCGAGTGCCCACACAGATTGTCTGATAAATTGTTAAAGAGCGTTCGTTACCCGTTTGCCTTTCGGCGAATCTTACGGTAACGCGGGAGGCAGATAATACGCTTTCCCGCTGAAGAGTCAAGGATTTATTTGTTTTCTTTCGAAGTCAAAATCATTCTTTTCTCTTCCTGACCCGGCGAAGTGTGTTTCGTTGTTCCCGGTCAGTGGAGGCGCATTATAGGGAGTTCCTGACAGGCTGCAACCCCTAATTTGAAAAAACTTTTCAACCGTGTTTTATTTCAACAATTTGCGGTGATAACCACCGTTATCGTCACTTTTTGTACTGTAGCGCTGAGAAATCCTGAGCAAAACCGCTTACCTGTTGCCAATCGGTATACTCAACTTCCTTACTGGTATCCGTTTCTCCACCCGTCATTCGCATAATAAGTTGAATCATGACCCTGTCGATCCACCGATAGCGCGGATAACGCAGGGCTCCAGCGAATACTGTACACAATGTGGGTTGCCAAGGTGTGCCAAGTAAGAACTTGCGAACATAAGCATTAGTCTGTGGTGAACGTTTCTCTGGTTTACGCGCGGTCAGATTGACTGCAAAGAACGCACTCGGTATTTGATTAAGCTGTTCGACGTGTTTACTGACGAATTGACTCAATACCGGACTGAAATGACCATAACGTACAGAGGCACCAATCATTACTTGTTGATACTGGCTCAGGTCTATTTTCTCCACATCGGCCAAGTCCTGTATTTCACACGTGGCCCCAGGGGATAATTCCTTAGCTATATAAGAAGCGATGGTTTGCGTTTGGCCGTCTCGACTGGAGTAAAGTATCAATACTTTCATAGCAATGTTCCTTATGCAGAATTACTCACGCCAGAATGTTGGAGTGAAAAGAACCAGCAAAGTGAAAACTTCTAACCGGCCAAATAGCATTGTTATCACTAATATCCATTTAGCAGCCGGATTCATAGAAGTGAAGTTATCCGCGACTACGCCCAAACCTGGCCCCAAGTTGTTCAATGTTGCAGTCACTGCCGCAAAAGCAGAAAACTCATCAACACCCGTCGCGATGATAGCCAACATGCTGATAATGAACACCAATGCATATGCAGAGAAGAAACCCCAAACTGCTTCCAGTATCCGCTCCGGCAATGCTCGCCGCCCCAGTTTAATGGTGTAAACCGCGTTTGGATGAACCAAGCGCTTTAGCTCACGCGAACCTTGTAGATAGAGCAACAGGATTCGGATAACTTTCAAACCGCCACCGGTCGACCCCGCACACCCCCCAATAAAAGCAGAGCATAATAAGAGTATTGGTAGGAATAACGGCCACTTGGAAATACTGTCTGTCGTAAAGCCCGCCGTAGTCGCCATAGAGACCACTTGGAAAAAGGCCTGATTTAAGGTTTCCATCCCCGACTTGTACACGCTATGTTGCCAGAGCACTAAGGTACAAACGATAACCAGCGTCAATTGTACAAAGATAAACATACGGAATTCGGGATCACGCCAATAAACTTTTAAACTGCGACCACTGAGCACAGCAAAGTGCAGACCAAAGTTACACCCCGAAATCAACAAGAAAATAGCAATAATGGTGTTAATCGTCGGGCTGTTGAAGTAACCAATACTGGCGTCATGAGTAGAAAAGCCGCCTATCGCGATCGTAGAGAAACTGTGAGAAATAGCATCAAACACCGACATTCCTGCAGCCCACAGAGAAAGCGCACAGGCGATGGTCAGCAAAACATAGATAAGCCACAGTGTTTTCGCAGTTTCAGCAATCCGGGGACGCATTTTATTGTCTTTCAACGGGCCGGGCATTTCTGCACGGTAGAGCTGCATCCCCCCAACACCCAAGATAGGCAAAATGGCCACCGCTAGCACGATGATCCCCATGCCACCAAGCCACTGCAGCATTTGTCGATAGAATAAAATAGCTTTAGGCAGCGAATCCAACCCCACCAGCGTAGTGGCACCGGTGGTTGTCAGCCCAGAGAATGATTCAAAGAATGCATCAGTCAGTGAAAGATTAGGCCGCTCAGAAAATAAAAACGGTAATGCCCCGACACTGCCCAGCACTGTCCAGAACAACACCACAATCAAAAAGCCCTCTCGGGGCTTCAACTCATGCTTCTGTTTTCGGTTCGGTAGCCATAGCAAAAGGCCTATTGCCAGGGCAACAAAAAAGGTTTCGCTGAAGGCACGGCCGGCACCATCACGATAGATCAAGGCCACTACCCCAGGAATAAACATTGTCCCGGAGAATAAGATAACTAACAGGCCGACAATACGGGTTATGGCACGAAAATGCATTCCGGCACGTTCCTTAGCAATTCACTTGGATGGGGATTATTGCGAAATGGGCGTCAATTGCAACGTACCACGACTGAGATCCCGCAATTTATCCCCGACCTGACTGGCTTGAGTTGCTGGCAAAGAGAGATGGAGTGTCACGAACTGTGCGTAATCACTCTGTAAAATCTGGCCTTCAACCTGCTGTAATAATGTTTCTACTATGGACAACTGCGCATAGTCACACTGCAAAGTATATTCTACCTGTGGGACTTTATATTTTACTTCAATTTGCTTCAACGCCTGTTGAACACCACTGCCATAAGCCCTGACTAACCCACCAGTACCCAGCTTGATGCCACCATAATAGCGTACAACCACCGCGGTTATTTCACCTATTCCACAGCCCATCAGTTGGGCAAGAATCGGTTTACCCGCCGTGCCCGAAGGCTCGCCATCATCGGAAAAACCTAATTGCTGTGAATCTGTAGGTGCCCCGGCAACAAAAGCCCAGCAATGATGCCGGGCAGTTGGATGCTGCTGCTTTACCTGCTGAATAAAATCTTTCGCTTCATTCACCCCACTGGTAGGAGCCAGTAAGGTGATGAATCGACTTTTTTTAATCTCTTCGCTGATAGTCACCGGCGCTGCAGGTATTAAATAAGGCTGCATCAGGCCAGCTTCAGGTCACGAGTCATGTTCTCAACCCGATTATCGTGAATAACGATATTGTCTTCTATACGAATACCACCATAAGGCTTCAGTGTTTCAATAAGATCCCAATTGAAATGCTGACTGAATTCACCGGAGCGCCAAGGTGCCAGTAAGGATTCAATAAAGTAGAGGCCGGGTTCAATGGTCAACACCATGCGCGGTTGCAGAATACGGGTGCAGCGTAAGTAAGGATATTTGGATGGCGCGCTGAGATGCGTCCCTTTATCGTCCTGCATAAAACCAGCAGTATCATGCACTTGCAACCCTAGAGGGTGACCCAACCCATGCGGTAAGAATGGGCAGGTAATACCTTGTTCGACCATCGCCTCTTCACTGATACCCGTAACCAGATTATGAGTACGCAGTAACTTGGCAATGCGCTGATGCATCTGAACATGATAATCGGTATAGCGCTCACCACTTTTAATGGTTTTAATCAGCTCGAGCTGCTCATTATTAAGGTCTTTGATCAATGCGGCAAAATCGTTTTCACTGTCTGCGGCATAAGTGCGGGTCAAGTCAGCAGCATAGCCGTTATATTCCGCGCCCGCATCCATCAGGAAACTACGCATTTCTGCCGGTGGTTGGTGTTGTAGCGTGGTGTAATGGAGTACAGCCGAATGTTCATTCAGCGCAACAATATTATCATAGGGCACATCAGTATCACGATGACCGGTAGCCATCAGATAAGCGAGATTGATATCAAACTCACTCATACCGGACTGGAATGCTTCATGAGCTGCGCGATGCCCGGCAACTGCCGTCTTTTGCGCTTCACGCATGCATGCCAGTTCATAATCTGTTTTATAAGAGCGGTAGAAATGCAGATAATCCAACACTGGCTGCGGGTTAATGTTTTCTGCACTGAAACCCAAGGCCTGGGCGCGTTCCTGAGCATATCCAATGTATGCAACGCGATCGCGCTGTGCCGGTAATAGTTGTGCAATATCATTAGCGTTTGCCAATGGTTGAATATCAATGGCCTTGGTCCAGAAGCTATCTGGTAACGGCTCAACACAGTGCCAATAATCTACCGGGGAGTAAAACCATAACTTCGGCGAATTAACGCCATCAACCCATAACCAGCAGTTTGGAACTTGCGTCACCGGCACCCAAGCTTTGAATTGGGCATTAACTTTAAAAGGATAGTCACGGTCATCAAGGAAAATACGTTGCAACTCACCGGAATGAATCAATAAAGCATCTAACTGATGACGCTCTAACACCTCACGAGTGCGTTGTTGTAGAGTGGATAAATGTTCGTTATATAAAGAAGCCAGCGTTTCCATCACAGTACCCTTCGCTATTAGAACTTAATTTTTCAATCTTATCATAGTCGCCGAGGCCATGTTTCGCCGACACTCATTCCATGATGTGATAACAACAATATCCAAAATAACTGACGTGATAACTCGCTCGCAAGTAGGCAATAAATCCATTTTTCAGCCCCTCGATACGCCTCGAATAAAATTGATGAAAATCAATTATGCCATCCGATTGACTGTGATCTTCACTGCAAAAAATCAATCTCTTGTTTGCAATTCATTAACAAAATATCCACACTTCCTGAATATCTGGTCATACCAGATCACATGCGCTTATTCAGGAGATAGATATGCTCTACCAAAGCGAAACATTAAAGCTTCACTGGCTGGAAAACGGCATTGCCGAGTTGGTGTTTGAAGCACCGGGTTCAGTTAATAAACTGGATACTAAAACCGTAGCCAATCTGGGTGAAGCCTTGATTGTGTTGGAAAAACAAAGCGAACTCAAAGGGTTACTATTGAGTTCAACTAAGGCGGCCTTTATTGTTGGCGCTGATATCACAGAGTTTCTATCCCTGTTTAATGCCCCACCGGAAAAATTGCATCAATGGTTGGTTTTCGCCAACGACATTTTCAATCGTTTGGAAGATTTACCGGTACCGACCCTATCTGCGATCAATGGATATGCGCTGGGTGGCGGGTGCGAATGTATTCTGGCAACAGATTTCCGTGTGGCTTCACCAGAAGCACGTATTGGCCTACCGGAAACCAAGCTCGGAATCATGCCAGGTTTTGGCGGTTCAGTTCGCTTGCCACGGTTATTAGGCGCTGACAGTGCGTTGGAAATTATCGCGGCTGGCAAAGATATTATTGCTAAAGATGCTTTAAAAGTTGGTCTGATTGATGCTGTCGTCGCCCCTGAGAAACTGGCTGATGCAGCTTTAACCATGCTGAAACAGGCTATTGACGGCAAACTTGACTGGAAAGCCGCTCGCCTCCCGAAATTGGAGCCTCTGAAGCTCAACCCCACTGAAGCCGCCATGTGTTTTACCATTGCTAAAGGCATGGTCATGCAAGTAGCAGGTAAACACTATCCGGCTCCCCTGACCGCAGTCAAAACCATCGAGGCCGCCGCAAAACTTGGTCGAACCGAAGCATTGAAGTTGGAAACCACCAGTTTTGTCCGTTTAGCGGGATCCAATGAAGCCCGGGCATTAGTCGGTATTTTCCTCAATGATCAATATGTTAAAGGACAGGCTAAAAAACTGTCCAAAGGTGTTAGTGCACCAAAACAGGCCGCAGTACTGGGTGCGGGGATTATGGGCGGTGGAATTGCCTATCAATCAGCACTGAAAGCTGTGCCAGTCATTATGAAAGACATTAATGAAAAATCCCTGACACTGGGGATGAATGAGGCGGCCAAGTTACTGAATAAACAGTTGGAACGCGGCAAAGTGGATGGTCTGAAAATGGCGAGTATCTTAGCGACTATCCAGCCAACACTTGATTACACCGGTATTGAACGCGCCCAAGTCATCGTAGAAGCGGTGGTGGAAAATCCAAAAGTGAAAGCGGCGGTGCTGGCTGAAGTTGAAGCATTGATCGGCGAAGAAACTGTTTTGGCCTCTAACACCTCTACAATTCCGATCGATCAACTCGCTAAATCCCTTAAACGCCCAGAAAACTTCTGTGGCATGCACTTCTTCAACCCCGTTCATCGCATGCCACTGGTTGAAATTATTCGAGGTGCGAAAACCTCAGATAAAACTATCGCTGCTGTTGTCGCATACGCCACGCAAATGGGTAAAACCCCGATTGTGGTCAATGATTGCCCAGGTTTCTTTGTTAACCGCGTTTTATTCCCGTATCTGGCCGGGTTCGGTATGTTAGTCAGAGACGGAGCGGACTTCCGCCAAATTGATAAAGTGATGGAAAAACAATTTGGCTGGCCAATGGGCCCTGCCTATCTATTAGATGTGGTCGGCATTGATACCGCGCACCATGCACAAGCTGTTATGGCTGCCGGCTTCCCTGAACGTATGAATAAAGATTATCGCGATGCGGTTGACGTCATGTTCGAAAACCAACGATTTGGTCAAAAAAATGGCCAGGGTTTCTACCGTTACACCCAAGATGCCAAAGGCAAACCGCGTAAAGAGAATGATGAACAAGTAGATGTGTTATTAGCACAAGTCATTCAATCAGTTAAGAAATTTAGTGATGAAGATATTATTGCCCGCACCATGATCCCGATGATCAATGAAGTCGTGCGGTGTCTGGAAGAAGGTATTATTGCCAGCCCAGCTGAGGGCGACATGGCGCTGGTGTATGGCATTGGGTTCCCGCCATTCCACGGCGGCGTTTTCCGTTACCTTGACACCATCGGCAGTGCAAATTATGTCGAAATGGCTCAGCGTTATGTTCATCTTGGTGCGCTGTATCACGTCCCGGCGGGGCTGAGGGCCAAAGCTGAACATAACGAAAGCTATTATCCTGTAGCGACAGCGCTGCCTGATATTTCTACCAGTCAACCGGCATGAGGTCTGAAAACATGGAAAATGTAGTCATTATTGATGCCGTCCGCACACCGATGGGCCGCTCCAAAGGCGGCGCATTCCGTCAGGTTCGGGCGGAAGATCTCTCTGCTCACGTAATGCGGGCAATGCTGAGCCGCAATCCTAAGCTGAATGCCGCCGAAATCGACGATATTTATTGGGGTTGTGTGCAGCAAACACTAGAGCAGGGCTTTAATATCGCCCGCAATGCTTCTTTGCTGGCCGAAATTCCTCATAGTGTCCCTGCGGTGACAGTAAACCGCCTGTGTGGCTCATCAATGCAAGCTTTGCATGATGGTGCCAGAGCTATCATGGTGGGTGATGCGCAAGTCAGTTTGATTGGTGGTGTGGAACATATGGGCCATGTACCCATGAATCACGGTGTTGATTTCCATCCTGGCATGGGCCGCACTGTGGCTAAAGCCGCAGGAATGATGGGGCTAACAGCCGAAATGCTGGCAAAGATTCATAATATCAGCCGCGAGTCTCAAGATGAGTTTGCAGTCCGCTCCCATCAACGGGCATCTGCCGCCACACAGGAAGGCTATTTTGCCAAAGAGATTGTCGCCACCAATGGACACGATGCCGATGGCATATTAAAACGCTTTGATTTTGATGAAGTTATTCGCCCTGAAACCAATTTGGCGGGTTTAGCGGCTCTACGCCCAGCTTTTGATCCAGTGAATGGGACAGTGACGGCGGGGACATCCTCAGCACTTTCTGATGGTGCTTCCGCGATGCTAATCATGAGCGAATCTCGTGCAAAATCATTGGGTTTGACGCCACGTGCCCGTATTCGCTCGATGGCCGTGGTCGGTTGCGACCCATCAATTATGGGCTATGGCCCAGTACCCGCCAGCAAATTGGCACTAAAGCGCGCCGGGCTTAAGCTCGAAGATATTGGTTTATTTGAATTAAATGAGGCGTTTGCCGCTCAGTCATTGGCTTGCTTGAAAGGTTTGGGTCTACTGGAAAGCATGGATGACAAGGTAAACCTGAATGGGGGCGCCATTGCACTCGGCCATCCATTAGGCTGTTCAGGAGCACGAATTTCCACCACGTTGCTCAATCTGATGGAGCATCGTGACGTGCAATTCGGCCTGGCAACCATGTGCATTGGCTTAGGCCAAGGCATTGCGACTGTCTTTGAACGCGTATAACCAAAAAACATTAAGGGCCTGAATACAGGCCCTTAGACTGGAGTTTAGTTGCCGTTTTCCCGCCTGTCAGGGGCGGGCTTTTTAACTGCCGCTTTACTCAGATAAAAGCAAAAGCATCGCCATAAATATGGGATTCCAGCGCGCCGCGTTCTGCACAAAAACGCTCACGTGCAATCTTCGCCATTTCAAAACGACCCGCGATATAAATATCCTGCTCAGCAAGAGAACCAAAGTCTTGCAGCACCGCACTCAGAACCGTTCCAGTACGACCGCGCCAACCCTCTTCCGGTTGCTCAACCACGGGGATAACTTTCAACTGCGGATATTTTATCGACAGCGCTTCCAGTTCGCTGAGGTCATATAAATGTATAGCTTCGCGCCCTCCCCAATAGATGGAGACTTCGCGATCAGGTTGCTCAGCCAATGCCGCTAACAAAATGGAGCGCGCATAGGAAAAACCTGTACCACCAGCAATCAAGACCAATGGTCGATGACTGCCCTCGCGGAACCACGCCTCGCCATGCGGGATATCCACATCCAGTGTTTTCTCTTTCAGAATTCTATCCATCACCGCCATAGCATACAGGTTGAGCTCCGAAGCCCCGATATGCAGCTCGATGAAGTCTGTTTCCAGTGGCGTGGACGCCATAGAGAATGGCCGTTTATCACGCTCGTCCATGACGACCATTAAATACTGCCCAGCACGGAAAGAAAATGCAGATGCAGGCACCAATTGCACCCGGTACACCGTATCGGTAATGGCCTCTACGGAGGTTACTTTACAGCTTAAAGTTGTCATGCCTTCCCTCTGTCGGGTCATCAAATGCAAAACTAAGGACAAAATGGACGCCGGTTAGCGTTTCGTCTCTTTGTCACTGAAAATGGCGAGTTCGTCCCAAATAGCATCAACGCGGGCGCGGACTTCTTCATCCATTTTAATTGGACGCCCCCATTCACGTGGAGTCTCTGCTGGCCATTTGTTGGTGGCATCCAGCCCCATTTTCGATCCTAAACCGGAAACCGGCGAGGCGAAATCCAAGTAATCTATTGGCGTATTTTCAATTAATACCGTATCGCGGGAAGGATCCATTCGGGTCGTAATCGCCCAAATAACATCATTCCAATCACGAGCATTAATGTCATCGTCACAGACAATAACAAATTTTGTATACATAAACTGGCGTAAAAACGACCAAACACCCATCATCACGCGTTTAGCATGACCAGCATACTGTTTTTTGATTGTTACCACGGCCAAGCGGTATGAACATCCCTCGGGTGGTAGATAAAAATCAACAATCTCTGGGAATTGCTTTTGCAAAATAGGAACAAATACTTCATTCAGCGCAACCCCCATCACCGCCGGTTCATCCGGAGGACGGCCAGTATAAGTTGAATGATAAATCGCGTCTTTACGTTGGGTAATATGTGTGACGGTAAAGACAGGGAAGCTATCAATCTCGTTGTAATAGCCGGTATGGTCACCATAAGGGCCTTCTGGTGCCATCTCACCCTGCTCAATATATCCTTCCAATACAATTTCTGCACTTGCAGGAACTTCAAGTGCGTTGGAAAGACACTTTACGACCTCGGTTTTATGTCCGCGTAATAAACCAGCAAAAGCATATTCAGACAGTGTATCTGGCACGGGCGTTACCGCAGCCAAAATAGTCGCAGGATCAGCCCCCAGCGCGACGGCTACTGGGAAACGTTCACCGGGATGTGCTTCACACCATTCTTGATAATCCAAAGCGCCGCCACGATGAGATAACCAGCGCATAATTAACTTATTTTTGCCCAGGACTTGTTGGCGATAGATACCCAAGTTCTGGCGCTCTTTATGTGGCCCTCGGGTAACCGTCAAGCCCCAAGAGACTAATGGAGCTGCATCCTCAGGCCAACAGTGCATAACAGGGATTCGGCTTAGATCGACATCTTCCCCCTCCCATACTTGCTCTTGGCACGGGGCAGAGCTTAAGCATTTCGTCGGCATATTCAATACCTGCTTGAATTTCGGCAGTTTATCGAATAAATCGCGAAAACCTTTTGGCGGATCAGGCTCTTTCAGGAAAGCTAACAGCTTGCCGACATCGCGCAGTGCACTGACATCTTCTTGCCCCATTCCCATCGCAACCCGTTTAGCTGTGCCAAACAGGTTACACAGCACGGGCATACTGTAGCCTTTCGGATTCTCAAAAAGTAATGCAGGCCCACCAGCACGCAAAGTGCGATCGGCAATTTCTGTCATTTCCAGATAAGGATCAATAGGCTGGCTAATACGTTTAAGTTCACCCCTCTGTTCCAGCAACGAGAGGAAGTCACGTAAGTCACGGTATTTCATGCTGATCATTTCGGCGGCTAAGTGATGCGCCATTATAGGCTGTCTTTATAGCAGTTGCTGTCTTTTTGTTAAAAATGAATGCAGGCTAACTCGAAAAAATATCATATGATTATTGACTATCTGTTATTAACTTTTACAAAAAAAGATATAGGATTTTCGATAAAAATTACAGTTAATGACTTAAATAACAAATAGATATATCAAATGATGTTTTTTCCTTACTGTATATGTATCCCCATTTTTGTTATGCTGCCGGGTAGTAGCTAAAGGCATATGAAATTATGAAACACTGGCATTTGTTATATTGTAAACGTGGTCAGCTTTTGCGTGCTAAAGAGCATCTAGAGCGACAAGAAGTGAATTGCTGGACACCGATAGTCGCTATCGAAAAGTTAGTGCGCGGAAAAAGAACTGAAATGACGGAAGCACTATTCCCAAATTATCTGTTTGTGGAGTTTGATCCGGAGCAGATTCATACCACAACGATAAGCGCCACCCGGGGTGTTAGTCACTTTGTCCGATTTGGCGTACAGCCCGCAGTAATCCCGGCAATCGTTATTACTGAGATGCAATCCTATACTGCAGATAAAATAATTGATCCTGAAATACCCACTCCTGGCGATATAGTGACAATTACTGAGGGTATCTTTGCTGGTTTACACGCGATTTATACCGAGCCAGATGGTGAAGCTCGTTCAATGTTATTGCTGAATATGCTCAATAGCCAAGTGCTACAAAGTCTGGATAATCGCCAGTTTGAAAAGCAATAAAACTCTTAATTAACAAACCCAAGGTAGGTATCTCAGTACCTACCCTGCGACTTTTATTACTACCAAACTATTAACGCTGCATATGGTCGTCATGCAACCATTGGGCAACTTGCTTGGCAAAATAAGTTAATACTCCATCCGCACCCGCGCGCTTAAAGCACAGTAGCGACTCCATAACGGTTGGTTTTTCTTGTAGCCAGCCATTTTGGATTGCTGCCATATGCATCGCATATTCACCGGAAACCTGATAAGCAAAGGTCGGAACTCCAAAAGTGTCTTTCACCCGGCGTACCACATCTAAATATGGCATCCCAGGCTTGACCATCACCATGTCGGCCCCTTCCTGCAAGTCTTGAGCAATCTCTTGTAAAGCTTCATCACTATTGGCCGGGTCCATTTGATAGGTTTTCTTATTTCCCCCTTTCAGATTGCTACTAGAACCAATAGCGTCGCGGAATGGACCATAGTAACAAGAGGCATATTTTGCTGAATACGCCATAATTTGCGTATTTACCAATCCTTGTAGCTCTAACTGATCGCGAATAGCACCAATACGGCCATCCATCATATCGCTCGGGGCCACAATCTCAGCACCAGCTTCTGCATGTGACAATGCTTGGCGCACTAAAATCTCTTTGGTTATGTCATTAATGACATAACCGTCAGCGTCAATCACACCATCTTGCCCATGGGTTGTGTAGGGGTCGAGGGCAACATCCGTAAGAATGCCGAGCTCTGGCACCGCATCTTTTAATGCTCGTATAGTGCGTTGTACCAGTCCATCCGGGTTATAAGCTTCTTCCGCATGTAATGATTTCATACCTGATTCAATAACCGGGAATAACGATATGACCGGAACGCCAAGCTTGGCAATGATTTCAGCTTCTTTCACCAACAAATCAATCGTCATACGCGAGACTCCTGGCATAGACGAAACAGCTTGTTGATGGTTTGTTCCTTCCATGACAAACACCGGATAGATCAAGTCATTGACTGTCAGCTGATTTTCAGCGACCAGTCGACGACTGAAATCATGACGGCGCACACGGCGCATACGGCGACCAGGGAAGGTGCCCGGGAATGCATAGCTCATATTGTTCTCCTAACTCAAACCAACCGGAAAATCCGGCGGGCGTTTTCATCAGTTTTCTGCCCTAGCCATTTAGGGTCTTCTTGTCGCCAGACAGCAACCTGCTGGACGATATGGGGCAGAAAGCAGGGTTCATTGCGACGAGATGCCGGTTTAGGATATATATCCCGTGGCAATAAATACGGGGCATCGGTTTCTAGCAGTAATTGCTGGACAGGAATACGCGGCAATAACGCCCTCAATTCAAGACCACGACGTTCATCGCAAACCCAACCAGTGATACCGATAGATAAGCCCAATGCCAGACAGGAATCCAATTCATCAGCAGTGCCGGTAAAACAATGCACAACAGCTGCGGGAATTTTATCTAGCCAAGGTGAAAGCAAAGCAATGAAACGATCGTGCGCCTCTCGGCAATGCAAGAATACCGGCAAAGAAAGCTCGGCAGCTAAGGCAAGCTGTGCGGTAAAAGCAATCTCTTGCTCAGTTGGAGTAGAAAAATTGCGGTTAAAATCCAACCCACACTCACCAATAGCAACTACTGCGGCATGTGCTGCCAATCCCCGGATTTTCTGCTCCACATCTTTTTGCCAACTGCTCGCATGATGGGGATGAACACCGGCGGTTGACCAGCAATATCTCGGATAGGCTGTGGCAAGCTCAAGGGCTGCCTGGCTTTCTTCTGCATCAGTACCGGTAATAAGCATACCGGAGATCCCAGCATCTTTTGCGCGGGCCACGACTTGAGGGCAATCTTTTGCAAATTGTGAACTGGTTAAGTTCACGCCGATATCAAACATAAGTGTCCCAAAACAGAAGCCGCCCAGAAGGCGGCTAAAATATCAAAGTAGAAATTTAAGACTCTTTAGGATGGTTATCGACTTCTTCATCCTCTTCCTCAATATCGGTACGGCGTTGTTTGCCGGTGTAGAAGCGAGCAAAGAACACGCCCACTTCAAATAACAGATACATCGGAATCGCTAACAGTGTTTGTGACAGCACATCAGGTGGGGTAAGGAGCATTCCCACAACAAAAGCACCAACAAACACATAAGGCCGTTTCTTCTTCAATGTTTCAGGTGTTGTCACTCCCGCCCAGCACAAAAGAATTATCGCAATCGGAACTTCAAAAGAAATACCAAAAGCCATAAAAAGCGCCATAACGAAATCAAGATATTTGGTGATATCCGTCGCGATTAACACACTTTCCGGCGCGGTTTTGGCAAAAAAGCCAAAAGCTAGCGGAAAAACAATAAAATAGGCAAATGCCATTCCCAGATAAAATAAGAAGCTGCTGGATATCAGCAGTGGGATCATCAAGCGGCGCTCATGTTTATACAGCGCAGGGGCGATAAATGCCCAAACCTGATAGAGGATCATCGGCGCTGAAACAAATACTGAGACCATCATGGTCAATTTAATCGGGGTAAAGAACGGTGATGCGACATCTGTTGCAATCATACTAGAACCAGCAGGCAGTTGTTTGATCAACGGAGCTGACACCAAGTGGTAGATATCATTGGCAAAGAAAACCAAGACGAAAAAAACCACTAAAATAGTGATGATGCAATTCAATAGCCGCTTACGCAGTTCTATTAAATGAGTAATAAGGGGTTGGGTATCATCAACAGCCATGTTTACCGATCGCCGCCAGGTTGGTGAGTTCGAGGTTGACCAGCACTGAGTGAGTCTGTGCTATGAGTATCAACTGCGGCAGTTTGTGCCTGAGTTACGCGGGTATTAGTAACAGGAACAGGCTCCCGATCTACAGAAGAAATAGACGCAGAAGATGCCTCAACCTGAACAATGGGTTTATCATCGCCATCATGGGCGGTTTCAACCGATACCGGAACGACTGTTTTATCAATATCAGTACCCGGAGCTTGCGGTGATGCTTGAACTTTCGTTGCTGACTCTGCGGGCGTAACACCATCATGAATCGCTTCCGGTTCAGTAACGAGCGGATTATGGATCGTATGTGGTGCTTCCGAGCCGATGTCAGAATGATAAGAACGCTTCAGTGCTTCAGCAGCCTCTTTGAGTTCATCCATTGAGGCTTTCAGCTCAGGTGTCAAGTTCTGCAAACCAGCTTCTTCTGCTTTTTTCAGGCTGTCTTGCAACTCTTGTATTTTAAGCTCTTGGGCTAACTCGTTTTGCACAGTTGCCGCAAGTGAACGCAATGTCCGAATCCAACCAGCAACGGTTCTGACAGCAACCGGTAATCGTTCTGGCCCAAGGACGACCAGCCCGATCACCAGCACCAGTAGCAGTTCACTAAACCCGATATCGAACACAGCTTATCCCTGCTCTTTGTCGTGGCTCTTAGATTCTTCAGCTTTGACTGCTGGCTGCTGTTTTTCAGTAAGAGTCTTTGCAAAATCAGCATCATTGCTGGTTTTATCAGTATCAGTTGGCGGGGTTTGTGTGTCATCACCAATCGCTTTTTTAAAACCTTTGATAGATGCACCCAGATCTGATCCTAACGTCCGCAACTTGTTAGTACCAAACAGCAGAACGACAATCACGGCAATAATTAATAACTGCCAAATACTTATACCACCCATTACACTCACCTCTATATACAGGGGTTATTCCACAGAGGGCCGCATTATACGTCATATAGCCCCGGTGAATACCTATCTAACTTACCGCATTTTGAACTAGCGCATAGCTTCTTGAACAAATAAGTGGCTTCTTGAATAACTTTTACATAACTCATTAGCCGCGCAATGGCCTATCCACCGATACTTTTAGCAATAAGTCACTAACTGGTTCGCCGCCAACCAATAAACCAAGCCAATACTCCAGCGACAATGAACCCAGTTGAAATTTCTACTGCATCAGCCAAGAATAAAATGGTACCACTGACTAATAGTGTAGCGCCAACACCGAATAAATACCGTGATTGACCCTGACGTTGCTGCTGACCTTGCATTTGAGTTGTGAGCTTATCGACACTTTGCTGTAGTAATTTATGCTGCTGTAAGCTGTCATAAACAAGTTCTGGTAACTCAGGGAATTTTTCCGCCCAGAATGGTGCTTTCTCTTTCAATGCACGAATAACAGCAGGTAACCCGACTTGATCCCGCAACCAGCTTTCCAGGAAAGGTTTTGCCGTCGTCCAGAGATCAAGTTGTGGGTAGAGTTGACGCCCTAAGCCTTCAACATACAACAACGTTTTCTGTAGTAAAACCAGCTGTGGTTGAACTTCCATATTAAAGCGACGTGCCGTGTTAAAGAGATTCAATAGCACATGGCCGAATGATATTTCCGCCAGTGGTTTTTCGAAAATAGGCTCACAGACGGTACGGATAGCGAATTCAAAATCTTCAACATTAGTGTCACGGGGAACCCAACCGGAATCGACGTGTAGTTCTGCAACTCGGCGATAATCCCGATTAAAGAAAGCAATGAAATTTTCAGCGAGATAGCGTTTATCTGCTTTATTCAGTGAGCCAACAATACCGCAATCAATACCGATGTAAAGTGGGTCGTGAGGATGCTCATAACTGACAAAAATATTCCCCGGGTGCATATCTGCATGGAAAAAACTGTCACGGAAAACCTGAGTGAAGAAGACTTGGACCCCGCGCTCAGCCAACAACTTCATATTGGTGCCTTGATCTTCAAGGGCTGTAATATCAGATACGGGAATACCGTAAATTCGCTCCATCACCAATACACTTTCCCGGCAATAATCAGAATATACCTCGGGAATATAGAGCATTGGACTGCCTTCAAAATTACGGCGCAACTGAATAGCATTAGCGGCTTCACGCAGTAAATTTAGCTCATCAAGCAGTGTTTTTTCGTATTCACGTACTACTTCGCGCGGGCGTAATCTACGGCCATCAGGTAAAAGCTTAGGAACCCAACCCGCCAGACGATACATTAAGCGTACATCTGCTTTGATAATCGGCAAGATATCAGGGCGAATGACTTTGAGTACAACTTCTTGGCCGTTTTCTTTTAAACGCGCAGTATGTACCTGAGCAATGGAAGCAGAGGCTAAAGCTTCCTGCTCAAAGTCATCAAACCATGTTTCTAGCGGCCCGCCCATCGCAATTTCAATATACTTGCGTGCAAGCGCACCATCAAATGGAGCGACTCTATCTTGTAACAAAGCAAGTTGATCGGCAATTTCAGGAGGGAAAAGGTCGCGGCGAGTAGACATCATCTGTCCAAATTTGATCCAGACAGGTCCTAGCTCCTGCAAGGCAAGACGTAAACGCTCCCCTAGCGGTTTATCTTTATGACGATTAGGCAACCAGAAAAATAAATGACGGCCAATACGCAATGGTAGCGTCAAACGTATATTCGGGATTAATTCATCCAGCCCATAGCTCAAAAAAACCCGAATGATAAGATACAGGCGCCGAAGTTCTCCTGGCGTCATTGTTTTGTCTCCATGGTTACCAATCTGGTAGTCAAAGCCTCGGTAGCTCGAGCGGTGGCATCAACCTCTTCGTTAAACCACACAATTTCCAGCGGCGCTGGAGCCATTTTCCATTCTTCAGTTATTGCTTCAGCCAAGTAGTTTTGCTGCTGTTGCAACTGGTTACTGAGAAAACGGCTACTTTTTTGTACTACCTGCCCAATGGTTTCCGCTGCTATATCACCAATATAGGGAGCCAGCCATTCTGCTGGCTCCCACTCGGCAAGATCTAATAACGTAACAAGCTGTTGAACTACCTGGATATCATCTTCGACAATCAGCTCACCACTACGCATCAAAGATGAAAGCTGCTGACGGTCACGCAGTTTCACCAACACAGCAACATCCGTTTTCACTATGCAGTCCGCATCACCATCCCATCGACTTAAAACATCAACCTGCCGTTCGCTAAATACTAATAACAGAGGGAAGCTCATTTCACGTAACTCAATACGCAGGACTTTCCCCGCTAAACGTAAACGTGCAGCTTTTAGGCTTTTGTCGCGAAAGAGCACACTATTTAGTGATGTTTCTATAGCGGCTGTTATTAGCGGCGATAACAAAGTTGGTTTCAGTAACAAAGGTTTATATATCAGTGACTTTAGCGGCATAACCATATTCCTGTTAGAACTTGAAACCCCGATGTAACGCAACAATACCACCGGTTAAATTGGAATAGGTTACGTTCTCAAAGCCGGCATCTATCATCATACCTTTCAGTGTTTCTTGGTCAGGGTGCATCCGAATAGATTCCGCCAAATAACGGTAGCTTTCAGAGTCCTGCGCCACAAGTTCACCAATCTTAGGCAATATATGGAAAGAGTAAGCGTCATAGGCTTTGCTGAGAGGTACCAAAAGTGGTTTAGAAAACTCGAGAACCAACAAGCGGCCTCCGGGTTTTAATACCCGGAACATAGAACGCAGGGCCTTTTCTTTTTCAGTTACATTCCGCAAGCCAAATGAAATGGTAATGCAATCAAAATAATTATCAGGGAAAGGCAAGGCTTCAGCATTGGCTTGTACATAGCTGACATTACCAACAATACCTTTGTCACGCAGCTTTTCACGGCCCATACGCAACATTGACTCATTAATATCGGCCAAAACCACTTCACCCTGCTCACCTACAAGGCGAGAGAATTTAGCCGTCAAATCTCCGGTACCACCCGCTAGATCCAATACCCGTTGACCGCGCCGAACACCGCTACAATCAATGGTAAAACGCTTCCAAATACGATGAACGCCGAACGACATCAGGTCATTCATCAGATCATATTTGGCAGCTACGGAATGAAAAACTTCTGCCACCATGCCTTCTTTCTGTTCTTTGGCTATGGTGCGAAAACCAAAATGAGTGGTTTCCTTCTCCTGATCTACCATTTTCTGTGCCTGCTTTTCAGTCAATTTCTCGAGGAAGTGTACCAGAACTCCGATGAAAGCCCCATTTCACTTGATATTAAGGTAACTGCTTAATCACAGTTTTCTCAACATCATACAGAAGGGGAACATGCAACTAGCCCTGATACTTCAGCGGTGCAGAATCATTCATTTTGGACTCTGCATCATCAGATAGCGCTAAATTGCCCTCAGGTTTATCTTCCATACTAGCTTTCTCTGCTAGTGTTGGACTAATAGGTCGTTTTACCTCGACCCCCAGAGTACGAAAACTTTCAACTTGCCCTATAAGGTTACCACGGCCTTGCGACAGTTTGTTCATTGCCTGACGATAACTTAATTGCGCTTTATCAAGGCTTTGCCCTAAAGACTCCATATCATCAACAAATAAGCGTAACTTGTCATAGAGTTTGGCTGCTCTCTCCGCAATACGTTGTGCATTTTGGCTTTGGTGTTCGTAGCGCCATAAGTTAGTAATAGTTCGTAAAGCCACCAACAGTGTTGTTGGGCTAACCAACATAATATTGTGCTGTAATGCTTCGCTGATCAATTCTGGTTGGCGATCAATAGCGACCAAAAATGCAGGTTCAACAGGAATAAACATCAGTACATAGTCGAGGGAACGTAAGCCAGGAAGTTGCTGATAATCCTTACGGCCCAACATTCTGATATGGGCACGCAATGATGATAAGTGCTCATTTAATGCTGCTTCGCGCTCAATATCATCTTCACTATTAAAATAGCGCTCATAAGCTACTAACGACATTTTAGCATCGATAACGACATCTTTACCCTGTGGTAAGCGCACAATGACATCCGGCTGCATACGACTATTACCATCGATTTTTACGCTAACTTGGGTTTGGTACTCATACCCCTCACGTAACCCTGAAGCTTCGAGCACCTTAGCTAAAACAACTTCACCCCAATTGCCCTGGGTTTTATTATCCCCTTTAAGGGCCTTGGTCAGATTTAGAGCTTCCCGTGCCATTTGAGCATTGAGTTGTTGTAAGTTACGGATTTCATGGGTGAGAGTATGCCTTTCCCGAGCCTCTTGCCCAAAGCTATCCTGAACCTGCTTTCGAAAACCATCTAGCTGTTCTCGGAGAGGTAATAGTAAGCGATCCAGACTGTGCTTATTTTGTTCGTCCGCACGACGACCGGTTTGTTCAAAGATGCGATTTGCCAGATTTTCGAACTGTGTGGTTAGCCGTTGCTCACTATTTAGGAGTAAACGCTGCTTTTCTTCTGCGCTCAACCGTGTTTCTTCCAAGCGGATAGTGACTTCTCGCAATTCAGCTTCTTGCGCGCTATTCACCTCTCGTTGAGCCCGTAATTCTTGATTGAGCTGCTCACATTCATTATGCCAATGAGCTAATTGTTGTAGTTTTTCAGCATTTGCCGCTAACTGGCTGTGCAAATTACGCTGTTCTAATTCACCTTGCCGTAATTGCTGTTCATTACGTTGTAAAAGGGACTGTAATTCTAAGGTATTTTGCTGAAACTGTTGTAGTGACTGCTCCAGCAACCGCCGCTCTATATCTTGCTGTGCTTTATTGCGCTGCTGATACAAACTGGCAATCAGCCAACCAATAAGCCCACCAATTAGGCAGCCTCCCAGCCCATAAAATAAACTGATATCCACGGTTATCTCCCCATTAACCTATTGTCAGTCAAGGTAAGGGGATACTGTATGGATGTCCAGAGTGTTTTTCCGTTACATACCATCTTGCGATGCTGTACGCATAAATAACAAGCAGATAAAAAACCACTTACTTTGCGACAAAAAAATGCGTTAAAACTGTCAACCACAAAATATGGATACCACTTTAGGTTCAAACAGAGTTAATCAATCCAGTGAGAAAGCCACTGAATACCAAAGGCACCGGGAGCCAGAATACCGAATGCCCAAATGATGGCAGAGGTGATATTAGCTAACTGGAAATAGAACCTTGGCATAGCACAAATTCCGGCAACTAAAGGAACAACCGCGCGTAATGGGCCAAAGAAACGACCAATAAAAGCACCGAAGAACCCCCAACGCTCAAAAAAAGCGTGCCCGCGGACAAGTAGTTGGGGATTACGGGAAAGTGGCCACAGGGTACCGACGCGATCTTTGTAATGATCGCCAATCCAATAGGAGAGCCAATCGCCAAAGAAAGCCCCCGCCACAGCGGCAGCCCAAATCGGCCAAAAGGAAATCCCGCTTTCACCGATTAATGCACCTAATCCGAGCAAGATAACCGTTGCAGGTAGCAGTAAGGAAAGAAAGGCTAACGACTCACCAAAAGCTAGGATAAACACGATAGGTATTGCCCATGCTTCATGTTCACGAACAAAATCAGTAACAATAGCAATGACGTCATTTAAGGTCACAGGCATTTTCCTGTTATCAATAAAGTAGCCACTAGCATACCCAATGTGTCGACATTTTTGCTTAACAAAAAATAAACGGCCAGAAGATTCCGACCGTTCATTAGGACTAAAGCTATTAACTTGTGATATCAAGCGTTGGCAGTAACCGCCTTATTGCCAGCCATTTCGGCTGATCTGCGAATCCACAGCTCACGCCATTTTTTCAGTGCTGATATCAAGATAATTACGCCCAGTGTCATCATGATGATTGAGATGATGCCATTGAACAGATTGTAACCTTTCACTGCTGAGTTGAAGTACACATGGGTGATCATCCAGTAGCCAGCATAGTTGACGGTAACAAACAGATAAGCCAGTGGGATAACACAGGTCAGCATATAAACTCGTTTGGTTGCCAAGCGCAGGATGATAGTGGCACCAATGATTAAGCCAACAGAAGCCATTAACTGGTTTGATACACCAAACAGTGCCCAGACCGAATTGATATCACCAGAGTTGAGGAGATAACCCCACAACGCACAAGCAATAACGCTGCACGCCAATGTACCCGGTAACCAATCAGTGCGTTTTAATGGAGCCCAGATATCGCCCAGGAAATCTTGTAGCAAATAGCGAGCAACACGAGTACCAGAGTCAACTGCTGTCAGGATGAAAACAGCTTCAAACATCACAACAAACTGGAAGAAGTAAGCGGCCAGACTACTAAACCATGGCACACGAATGAAGATATCTGTCATACCCACAGCTAGGGTTACAGCGCCACCGGTACGGCCATACAAATCTAAGCCAATTTCCTGGCTCAGTTTTGGCAGGTTAACCACTTCCATACCGAGCACACTCCAGGCTTCAGCTGAAGAGTTAATCGCGAAGTAGTCAGCAGGGTGCAAAGAAGTTGCAGCGATCAAGGCCATCACCCCGACCATACATTCGGCCAACATCGCACCAAAACCGACAGGTAAGATATCACTCCATTTGTCGATTTGTTTTGGTGTAGTGCCTGAACCAATAAAGGCGTGGAAACCAGAGATAGCACCACAAGCAATAGTAATCGAGATAAACGGCCAGACTGGGCCAGCCAGAACGGGGCCACCACCATGGATAAACTGTGTTACTGCTGGGAATTGAATTTCAGGGTTAATAAACACAACCCCTACAATCAGTGCACCGAACACACCGATTTTCATAAAGCTGGAGAGATAACCGCGAGGAGTTAACAACATCCAGACAGGCAAGGCCGTTGCGAAGAAAGCATACATTGGCAGAATGATACTAACGGTATCCGCCTTCAGCATTAACCATTCACCAAGCCAGGTGCCTTCAATGTAAGGACCGACGAACACGCACACCATAATGGCGGCGATACCGACATAAGAAGCCCCTTTCATGCTGCCGGTCATGCGCTCCCATAAGCCAACACAAATCGCGATAGGGATTGTCATGAACACCGCAAAAGTACCCCAGGGGTTACGTTCCAGTGCATGTACCACAACCATTGATAACCCGGCCATGGTAATAGTGATAATAAATAGCATAGCCAGACCGGTACACCAGCCCGCGACTGGCCCGAGTTCTGATTTAGCCACTTCAGATAGAGATTTACCCTGATGTTTCATGGAAGCGAACAGAACAACGGTGTCATGAACGGCACCACCGATAACACAACCAATCAATAACCACAGGAAGCCAGGTAAATAACCATATTGGGCTGCCAGTACAGGGCCAACCAAGGGGCCAGCCGCAGCAATAGCTGCAAAGTGGCTACCAAAGTTCACCCACTTTTTAGTTGGAACGTAATCTTTACCATCTTCAAAGGTGTGGGAAGGTGTTACTTCACTGTCATCGACGCGCAGAACCTTACGAACAAAAAAGATACCGTATAGACGGTAGCAGATCACAAGGACACACGCGGAGGCGATAACAAAGGTAATCGCATGTTGCATGAGCATTCTCTCCAGGGAATTTGTCAGGCGTTAACATACGCTTGGTCCCTAAAAGAAATATCAGCGAACTGGTTAAGCGGTAGTTTGCATCATTAAGCGGTTAAAAAGAGCCACTCAGTGGTGGCTCAAGACACGACAAATTAGAAAAACGGCTTCTTAGGGAACAACTATTTCAAGAAATATGACTGCTATTCCAAGAAATATGACTGTAATTTTTCACGCTCAGTGCTGCCAAGACCAAACTCCTGCCGTAGCCACTGCTCACGGCTACCATAATGATCTTGAATACTGCGCAGTGCTGTTTGGATAAACTCTTCTCGAGCTGACAGCACAAAAGCGAATTGTCCTAATGCTTGATCATTTAGCTTTAGCACCAATTCCGCCAACATATGCTCACGGAAAGGTGCGAGTGTCGTTTCGGTCAGCAGGTAATCTTCCAATACGGTCGATTCATCGGCACCTAAAGCAAACAGCACCAAGGCCGAACCTACACCGGTACGGTCTTTCCCGACGGCACAGTGTTGTACTACGCCCGCAGCGACATGCTCTGGTGAAGCACTATTTTGCAGCAAACTGACTAGCTGTTTATAAGCTTGATTATTAAATGGCAAGCGGCGATACAGCTCTAACATAAAGGCACGGGCATCAAATGTTGCTAACGTCTCGTTAGTCAGTTTCTCGAGATTGGCGTTAACTTCACTACTAAGTGGATTGGCTGGAGTATTGTGATAACTGGCACCCTGCCAAACGATATCGGGTTTGGCCCGGACTTCATCCGCATCGCGGTAATCAAGAATTTGAGTGACGGAGCCACTGCTGAGAACAGTACAATCTTTGGTACTCAAACGGTCAAGCGAACCCGAACGAAACAATAACCCACGCTTGATTCGTCGGCCATCTGCAACAACGTTACCACCGAGATCACGGAAGTTAATACCACCATCCAGTGGCAGTAGAGAAGGATGAGATAAAATAGGTGTCGTCATATTTTCCTCTTATTATTATCCATTATAAGAGCTACGACATTAACAGATACTCAGCCGAAATAAAGAACGGGCCAGTAAACTGACCCGCTCATATGATATTCATTGATTTATCCACTATGGGTTAGTTACCCATCAGTTGGATGAATTACAGCAAGTGGCGGGCCGCTTCAACGACAATTTTTACTGCATGACTTTCAGTCGCTTTCATGGTTTCTTCATTCGGGATCTCTTGCTGGGTGCGGTTAACTATTACCCCAGCGACCATACCGGCACGCAGACCCTGACTAGCACACATGGTCAACAAAGTGGCAGATTCCATTTCATAATTCATCACACCCATTGCTTGCCATTCTTCCATGGAGCCTTTAAAACGGCGGACAACACGGCCAGAGAAGGTGTCGTAACGTTCTTGTCCCGGATAGAAAGTATCTGAAGAAGCTGTGACACCAATATGAGTTTTCGCACCAACTGACTTAGCGGCATTCACTAATGCTGTGGTGCAATCAAAATCAGCTACGGCCGGGAATTCCATTGGAGCAAAATGGAGGCTGGCACCATCTAAACGCACGGCTGCGGTGGTGACTAATACATCACCAACATTAATATGTGGCTGAATGGCACCAGTAGTACCAATACGCAGGAACGTCCGCACACCAAGTTGCGCCAACTCTTCAACTGCAATAGAGGTTGATGGGCCACCGATACCGGTTGAGCAGACAATCACAGCTTTACCATCGAGTTCGGCACGCCATGAGGTAAATTCACGATGCGAAGCCAGGTGTACTGGGTTATCCATCAATTTAGCGATTTTCTCAACACGCTGTGGATCACCCGGAACGATCGCCAGAGTCGCCCCTTGCAGATCATTCTTAGTCAGGCCCAAGTGAAAAACGTCGGATTTAGCCATGTGTGAGACTCCTCTTTCATGAGAGATGTTATAGGGGGTACAAAGGAATACTTTACTCAAAATCACCACATAATTTCGTGACCATGGTCACCATGATAAAAGAAATGATAACTTCAAATACATTATATATGTGATTAGCTTCACATTATTAACTCATTGAGTCTATTTTCCATACAAAAACAATCCACGGCATCAATGATTTTGGATATGAATAACAATAATAGGACTCATTGGTAATTGTTGGGTGACTATCTTCTTATCATCGATTTATTTATTGGATGTCACCATGTCGTAATAAAACACTTAATTACTGTCATCCTGGCCTCATTAATCTTAAATATTACCTATAGTTAAAATCGTCAGCAGCAAATATCAAGGGCAATGGATAGCTCAACCCAATAAGACTTTACCGAGTCATATTTTCCTCATTTCGTAAGGAGACCACAGTGAAAACTGATCAATCTATGACTCTCAGATCGGCAGTCAGCGGATTCACGCCCGCGGTCGATCCGCTGGCCTCGACTATTCGCCATACCGATCAACAAGGTATTCACTGCACAGAAACCACCATCCCCTCTCAAGGCTATGAGCTACCGGCTTATGTTGCTAAACCGGCCCAACACTCGGGGCCATATCCTGTAGTTATTGTTGTGCAAGAAATCTTCGGTGTGCATGAACACATTCAAGATATCTGCCGCAGATTGGCGAAACAGGGCTATCTGGCCATCGCCCCTGAGCTGTACTTTCGCCAAGGTGATGCCAAAGAATATGATGATATCAATGCATTAGTTAAAAATCTGGTCAGCAAAGTACCCGACCGGCAGGTTATGGTCGACCTTGACCATACCGCCCACTGGGCATCGCGCCATGGTGGGGATACCAGCAAATTAGCCATTACTGGTTTTTGTTGGGGTGGACGAATTGCATGGCTGTATGCCGCCCATAATCCGCAATTAAAAGCGGCGGTAGCCTGGTATGGCAAACTGGTGGGAGAAAAAACCTTGCTGTTGCCAAAATATCCGGTTGATATTGCAGTGGATCTCAGTGCTCCGGTGCTCGGATTGTATGGCGGTAAAGACGGTAGTATCACGCAAGAACATATCGATATCATGCGCCAGGCATTACGAGCCGCAAATGCCGATGCTGAAATCATTGTCTATCCGGATGCAGGGCATGCATTTAATGCTGATTACCGCCCAAGCTACCATGAAGAATCGGCACTTGATGGTTGGCAGCGCATGCTTGACTGGTTTTCGCAGCACGGAGTCGCCGGGAATCCTGTCACTGAAGAAGATAATAGTTGAAGAAAATAAATAGCAAACTTCAGACTGCTGACAAACCTCGAAGACTCGATCTCAGGTGGTGAGGACAGGTAGAAGAGTAAAGCGTCCGCGCCAGGGATGGCGCGGCTCGAGCCTACAAGGAAGTATTGACGGCGTCTTTACGATCTGCCTGTTTTCACCGCAGCGAGCACTTTGTCAGCAACCCCAAGGGCGCTTGCACGCCCTGTTATTGAGATAAATAATCAGGCCTGTTCTTCGCGCAGACGTTGCGCCGCCAGAACCATGTTCGCCAGTGCCTGGCGAGTTTCCGGCCAACCACGGGTTTTCAAACCACAGTCCGGGTTAACCCACAGACGTTCCGCTGGGATACGCTGGGCGGCTTTGCGTAATAAAGCTTCAATCCATTCCACACTTGGCACATTCGGTGAGTGAATATCATAAACGCCGGGCCCAATTTCATTGGGATAAGCGAAATCTTCAAATGACTCCAGCAGCTCCATATCTGAGCGGGAAGTTTCGATGGTAATCACATCCGCATCCAGCGCAGCAATGGAATCCATGATGTCATTGAACTCGCAATAACACATATGGGTGTGAATTTGGGTATCATTTTGTGCAACCGCAGCATTCAATTTAAAGGCATCAACTGCCCACTGTAGATAAGCTTGCCAGTCCGCACGGCGCAGCGGCAGGCCTTCGCGCAGTGCAGGCTCATCAATTTGGATGATGCCGATACCAGCTTTTTCCAAGTCCTCTACTTCATCGCGCAATGCTAACGCAATTTGTTTAGCAATGGTTTCACGGCTGACATCTTCGCGCGGGAATGACCAGCACAGAATGGTCACCGGCCCAGTTAACATCCCTTTTACCGGTTTGTCTGTCAAAGATTGAGCATATTTAACCCATTCAACAGTAATGGCTTCAGGGCGGCTGATATCACCAATAATGACTGGCGGCTTAACACAACGTGAACCGTAGCTCTGCACCCAACCATTTTGCGTAAAGACAAAACCGTCCAGATGCTCGCCGAAATATTCCACCATGTCATTACGTTCAGCTTCACCATGCACTAGCACGTCCAGACCCAAACGTTCCTGCTCTGCAATAGCTTGCTTGATATGCTCGCTAATACCGGTGCGGTAGTTTTTGCCGTCCAGGCGGCCTTGTTTGAAGTCCAAACGCAAGCCACGGATCTCGGTGGTTTGCGGGAATGAGCCAATGGTGGTGGTCGGCCAGGCGGGCAGATTAAAGCGCTTACGCTGAGCAGCCGCACGTGCTTCATAAGGCAGTTGACGTTCAATATCTTGCGCAGTGATGGCCGCCAAACGTTGTTCTACTTGCGCGTTATGCACACGGCTGGAAGCACGGCGGGCGCGGATTGGTGCGCTGTAAGCTGCCAACTCAGCTAGTTTGGCTTCAGTCGGTGCATTCAGTGCTTGTGTGAGCAGCGCCAGTTCGGCACATTTTTGCAGGGCAAAAGCAAACCAGCTTTTTACTTCGGCATCAAGGCGAGTTTCTTCACTTAAATCAATTGGGCTGTGCAATAAGGAGCAAGAACTACCCAGCCACAGCGGACGGCTATTGACCAGTGGTTGCAAACGCTCGAACCAGTGACTCAGATCCGCACGCCATACATTACGACCATTAATTACGCCCAGTGATAACAACCACTCTTTTGGCAATTTTGCATTCAGGTCAGTAATATCATCCTGACCGGCAACCACATCAACATGCAGACCTTGCACTGGCAAAGCGCGAATAGTGTCCAGGTTATGGCCGATGCTATCGAAATAGGTGGTCAGCAGCAATTTAACCTGGCCTTGTAGCGCTTGATAAGCCGGTTGGTAAGCATCCAACCACTCTTGTGGCAATTCCAGCACCAATGCCGGTTCGTCAATTTGCACCCACTCGATGCCGCGTTTTGCCAATTCAGCCAACACTTGCTGGTAAACCGGCAGGATATCTTTCAGCAATGAGAGGCGGTCAAACTGTTCACCTTTCACTTTACCCAGCCACAGATAAGTTACCGGGCCAAGCAGTACCGGCTTGATTTTGTGGCCTAATGCTAGCGCTTCGTCCACTTCATCCAACAGTTGAGTCCAGCTCAGTTTGAACTGCTGGCCCTGTTGGAACTCGGGCACCATGTAGTGATAGTTGGTATTAAACCATTTGGTCATTTCTGCCGCTGCGGCTGGTGTACCGGTGGGTGCGCGGCCACGGCCAATACGGAATAAGGTATCTAAATCAATCGAACCATCAGCATTCTGATGACGCTCTGGGACGTTACCCAGCAGCAAACTGGTGGTCAGGACATGGTCATACCAGGCAAAATCACCGACTGGCACTAAATCAACGCCAGCTTGTTGTTGCTGTTGCCAATGGCGAGCGCGCAATTCACGACCCACATTGAGCAATTCTTCTTGCGTGGAGTTGCCTACCCAGTAACTTTCTTGTGCTTTTTTCAGTTCACGTTTCAGACCTACACGCGGAAAACCCAGTGTGTGATTTAAAATTGTCATCGTCTTATTTCCCATTTAGCCATCCGGATGTTTACACATCCATAATCAGCAGGTACTGTATTAATCACAAGCGCAATTTGTTCACTATCACTGTGAAGGACTCTCATGATCGAACTGAAACACTTACGCACCCTACAAGCTTTGCGTAATACCGGCTCACTGGCCGCAGCGGCGACACAGCTTCATCAGACTCAATCGGCCTTGTCCCACCAATTCAGTGATCTGGAACAGCGCTTGGGTTTTCGTCTGTTTGTGCGTAAAAGTCAGCCGTTACGTTTCACGGCACAAGGTGAAATCCTGTTGCAGCTGGCAGAACAAGTGTTGCCGCAAATCAAGCAAGCACTGCAAACCTGCAACGAACCACACCAAACTGCGCTGCGTATCGCCATCGAATGCCACAGTTGTATTCAGTGGCTCACACCGGCGCTGGATAGCTTCCACAAAAACTGGCCGCAAATATCTATGGATTTCAAATCAGGCGTGACATTCGATCCACAGCCTGCCTTGCAGCAAGGGGAGCTGGATTTGGTGCTGACCTCTGATATTTTGCCGCGCAGTGGCTTGCACTATTCGCCAATGTTTGATTTTGAGGTGCGCCTGGTACTGGCTCCCGACCACCCATTGGCCAATAAAACCCGCATCGAGCCGGAAGATTTGGCACAAGAAGTGTTAATGATTTACCCGGTACAGCGCCAACGGTTAGATATCTGGCGGCATTTCCTGCAACCGGCGGGGGTCAACCCCTCACTGAAAAATGTCGATAACACCTTGCTGCTGATTCAAATGGTTTCGGCCCGGATGGGGATCGCCGCCTTACCACATTGGGTGGTAGAGAGCTTTGAACGTCAGGGATTGGTGGTGACGAAAACACTGGGGAATGGTTTGTGGAGCCGGTTATACGCCGCCGTCCGTGATGGAGAGCAGCGCCAACCGGTCACTGAAGCTTTTATTCGTTCGGCCCGCCAACACGCTTGCGAGAGTCTGCCGTTTGTAAAGAATGCGGAGCGACCCAACGCCGGTGTACCCATAACGAAGCCATTATCACAATGGCCCCAATGATAAAGCTGGGCCAATGGGGTTTCTCTTGCCAAATGGCCAGATTCACCAGTAACCCAGCCGGAACATGCACATTATTCATGATACCCAAGGTGCCAGCATCAACTTGTGTCGCACCATAGTTCCACATGAAATAGCCCAAAGCAGAAGCACCGACACCGAGCCACACCAGCACGCCCCACTGCAATGATGTGGTCGGCAGTTTTTGCGGATTGCCGAAAGCAAACCAGGCAATGATAGCGACGACCAAAGCGCCAACATAGAACCATGAAAAGGCCACATGCTGCGGGATCGGATGAACTTCCATCAGCCTTTTGTAGCCCACTTGCCCGATGGCAAAACAGATATTGGCCGCCTGAACCAATATCAATCCCCACCAAAAATGTTCGCTTAGATGATCATAACGAATGATTGCCGCCCCGACCACTGCCAGCAAAGCACTCAGGGCATAGCTCCACCGTAGGCGCTGACGCCGCAACAAATCATAGATCAATGTAACATACAGTGGGGTCATCACGGTGAAGAGCAAAAACTCCGGCACGCTGAGGTAGAGATAGGCGCGGAAGCTGAACAAGTACATGATTCCTAACTGAATTGCGCCCACCGTCATATACAGTAAAATCACCCGCCAGTTGATATTGCGCCAGCGCAGGAAAGGCAAAAAGACCAGTGCCGCTAGCCCGACGCGCATCAGCACAGAGAACCAGCTATCCACCTGCCCTGCTAAATATTCGCCAATCAGACTAAAAGAGAAAGCCCATAAGATGGTGGTGATAATCAGTAAAAACACAATAAATTGGCTCGATAGGATGACAATGCGCCATTGTAGCGGAAGCAAGAAAGAATTTTTGCGCGGAGTAGGTTTACATCTGATTAATAATAAACCAAACGAATCATACCCACGGTAGGAGCATGATTCATTGGTGAAAACTCATCTTCTACGATTAAGACATCCCGACACCAATGATGGTCAGAATCAATGGTGTGGTGACGGCGGCCAAAATCGTCGACATCACTAAACTGGCGGCGGCAGGGCCGGTCAGCACATTAAATTGGCGTGACATCAGATAGACATTTACGCCAGTTGCCATTGACCCGAGCAATACCACCACCTGCGTTTCCAGCACCGGTAAATTCATCGCCCACGCCAGCGTCCATATCACCATCGGCTGCACAATCAGTTTGAGGAAACAGATGGCACTGCTGATTTGCCAACCTTCACTCACGCGGTATTCCGCCAGCCCCATTCCCAGAACAATCAATGACAACGGCGGCGCCACCTGCCCCAGCATAGTGACCGGTTGGTCAATAAACTGCGGTAATGGCAAACCGGTCAAGCTGAATAATGTGCCGGAAATAATGCCGATAATCAGGGGGTTAGTTAGTACACTGCGGGCCGTTTTGACAAAACCGGCTAGCGTCGGTGAACCATTGCGCGCCCATTCCACCGAAATGGTCACTAATGTCCACAAAATCAGTCCGTTAAACACTAAAACTAGCGCCACTGCCGGGATAGACTTTTCCCCCAGCATGATGGTGGCGATGGGCAGCCCCAACATCACGTTATTGGAAAAAATCCCGCCGAGGGCAAATACTGAGCCGGACACGCCATCCAGATGAAAGACTCGGCTGGCAACAATGCGCCCGATAATAAATACCACCAGACAACTGCCAAAAAAGGCAATCAGCAGGCGAGCATCAACCGCAGGGCGCTCGGAGAAGTCACACATCATACGAAACAACATGGCAGGTAACGCGAGGGAGAACACAAAGCGGGTCAAACCATCAGTAATCGTGGATGGCCACTGACCAAATCGCACCAAACAGTAGCCCAGAGCAAGTAAAACAAACAGCGGTGAAGACAAGACAATTTGGTGCCAGAGCGAAATAACAAAGGCGGGCATGGTTCACTTCCTGTCAAGCCGGGCCAAGTCAGCCCGTAAATGTAAGAATGACTGACCCGCTCTGTTTCCTGTTCTGTTTATATCAAAGTCATTGGAGTTAGAGGTAGGCAGCAAGCTAGCGCCCCTATAGCTTCAAGTTTGAGGGCATATCAAATCTATACGGTCAGTACAGATGCAGTCAACGCCCCAATTTAACAATTCCTGCGCCCGCGCCGGTTGGTTGACGGTATAGACCAAAATACGCAGCCCTGCGGCTTTGAGTAACGCCACTCGCTCGGCTGTCAGTTGTTTATAATTGATATGCAAAGAAACGCAATCCAGCTCGCGGGTCAATGCTTGCCAATTATCATCCCATTTATCCAGCAATAAACCGCGCGGTAGCTCAGGTGCGGCTTGCTGTGCTGCGGCTAATGCATCAACCGAAAATGACGATAACAAGGGCGGAATCGCCTGACCTTGCCACAAGAGGCGCGCCGCCAAAGCAATGGCCCGACCGGTAGGAGTTTCAACACCGCGGGTCGGTTTGATTTCAATATTAGCTGCCATGCCATACTGAGCACAGCGAGCCGCCACCTCAGAAAGCAGAGGCAAGCGCTCCCCCTGAAATGCCGGGCTGTACCAGTCACCGGCATCCAACTGAATCAGTTTTTCCCAGGGTAAATCTCCGGCTACACCCCAGCCATTGCTGGTGCGATCCAGTGTGTCGTCATGCAGTAGAAATATCTGGCCGTCTTGCGATAACCTGGCATCAAACTCAATCATTTTGTGGCCGTGATGCGCACCCACATCAATGGCTGCCAAGGTATTTTCGGGTGCTAATGAACCGCCACCGCGATGGGCAACAATAGTAGGATAAGGCCAGTTTTTACTCATGATTCCATCCGTAGTCCGCTTTCTGAATCAAAAAAGTGCAGCGCCGCAGGCGGCAGATACCAGTGCAATACACTGCCCGCCGCGGGCATTTCTTCATGGGATAAACGAGCAATAACACTCTGTCCGCCCCATTGCCCATGCGCTAAATTATCCGCACCCAATAATTCGAGTGTTAATAAGGACATCGGCACACTCTGCGCTGACGTTTTTTGCTGAGATGCCGTTTGCTGAATATGCTCCGGACGGATACCCAGGGTCAAGCGCCGATCGGCCCATTGCGGCCGTGGTACTTCCAGCGGCAGGGTCATACCATCAGATAAAATAAAGGCACGCCCATCCGGACTGACCGTTCCGGCTAGTAGGTTCATCGCCGGTGAGCCGATAAAACTGGCGACAAACAGAGTCGCGGGCCGCTGATAGACTTCACTTGGCGTGCCAATTTGCTCCGCCACGCCTTTGTTCATCACAATCACCCTTTGGGCCAACGTCATAGCCTCAACCTGATCATGAGTCACATACAAACTGGTGGTTCTTAACCGGCGATGTAGCTGTTGTAGCTCAAGGCGCATTTGTACCCGGAGCTTAGCATCCAGATTAGACAATGGCTCGTCGAATAGAAATACCGCCGGTTCGCGCACAATCGCGCGGCCCATCGCGACCCGTTGGCGCTGACCGCCGGATAGTTCGCGCGGCTTGCGTTTCAGCAGCGGCTCTAGCTCCAAAATACGGGCCGCTTCATCCACCCGCTGGCGAATTTGCTCTTTGCCAAAACCGCGAATTTTCAGGCCATAGGCCATATTGTCAAACACACTCATATGGGGATATAGCGCATAGTTCTGAAACACCATGGCGATACCGCGATCTTTGGGTTCCAGATCGGTTACCCGCTGATTATCAATATAAATATCGCCGCTGGTGGTGCGCTCAAGCCCCGCGACCATGCGCAGCAAGGTCGATTTTCCACAACCGGATGGGCCGACCATCACGATAAACTCGCCATCCGCGACATCTAAATCAATCTGCTTTATCACTGGCGTCACGCCGTCATAAGATTTGGTTACTGCTTGAAGCTTTAAACATGCCATATCAGGTTACTTCTCACTGTCTACCAGGCCGCGAACAAACCAGCGCTGCATCAGAAGGACCACCGCGACCGGTGGAATTAAAGTCAAAATCATTGCTGCCATCACCTGATTCCACTGGGTTGGAGCGCCCGAGCTGGAAATCATGCTTCTTATTCCCGCGACCGCCGTGCCCATAGAAGCATCGCTGGTAATCAGGATTGGCCAGAGATATTGGTTCCAACCATAGATAAAAGTGATAACAAACAGGGCCGCCAAATTGGTTTTGGACAGCGGCAAGACAATGTCCCAGAAAAAACGCATGGCACCCGCGCCATCAATGCGCGCGGCTTCCAATAACTCATCCGGCAAGGTCATGAAGAACTGGCGGAACAAGAAGGTTGCGGTAGCGGACGCCATCAGCGGCAGAGTCAGGCCAGTGTAGCTGTCCAGCATGTCCAGGTTGGCAATCACTTGAATAGTCGGGAAAATGCGCACTTCTACTGGCAGCATCAGGGTCAGGAAAATCAACCAGAAAAACAGATTGCGCAGCGGGAAGCGGAAGTAAACAATGGCATAAGCAGACAACATCGAGACCGTGATTTTGCCGACGGTAATCGCAAACGCCATCACAAAGCTGTTAAACAACATCAGCCCAAAGGGGGCGCTGTTATTGCCCACACCGGTATGCCAAATATGGCTGATGTTTTGCCATAAATGCGGCCCAGGGATCAGGGTCATGGGCACCTGAAACACCTGAGTGTCATCCAGAGACGCCGCGACAAAAGCCACATACAGCGGGAACAGGATCAATAGCACGCCGATAATCAGCATGACATGGCAAAAGATATCCAGCCCACGGCGATTCTCAATCATTGGTAACGCACCTTACGCTCAACAAAGCGGAACTGGATAACCGTCAAACCAATCACCAGCAACATCAGCACAACTGACTGAGCCGCTGAACTGGATAAATCCAACCCGGCAAAACCTTCACGGTAAATTTTATAAATCAGGGTGGTAGTCGCCTGTACCGGGCCGCCGCCAGTCGCCGCATCAATGACCGGGAAAGTATCAAAGAAGGCATAAACCAAATTCACCACCAGCAAGAAGAAACTCACCGGCGAAATCAGCGGCAACACCAGATTGAAGAAGCGGCGCACCGGCCCCGCCCCATCAATAGCCGCCGCCTCAACCAATGAGCGCGGGATAGATTGCAGTGCCGCAAGGAAAAATAAGAAGTTATAACTGATTTGTTTCCACACCGAAGCCAGCACCACCAAGAACATCGCCTGCCCACTATTTTGTGCGTGGTTCCAGCTGTAGCCAAGTGTGGCAAGGAAATGGGTTATCAATCCCAGCCCCGGATTGAACAAAAATATCCACAATACTGCGGCCACAGCAGGGGCGACGGCATAAGGTAAAATCATTAAAGTTTGATAGATGCGGCTGCCACGTAAAACGTAATCCACCATCGCCGCCAGAAATAGCGACACCACCAGACCGATACCCGCCACCAGCGAGCTGAAAATGAGCGTGGTATAAAACGAAGCCAAATAGTATTCATCGTGAAACAACGCAATAAAGTTACTCAGCCCGACAAACTGGCTGGAGAGGCCGAATGGGTCCAGCATTTGCACCGAATACCACAGCGCTTCGCCCGCTGGCCATAAAAAGAAAACAGCGGTGATGGCCAGTTGCGGTAATACCAACAGGTAAGGTAACCAACTACAGGAAAAACCGGGACGGGAAGATGACATAGAATTAACCGTTTATCTGACGTGGATTGATTAACACCAAAGCGCCAATCGAAAACGCCATGTCCTGACTCAATACAGTACAAACTATTTGGCGTTACTGGCGCAGCCAGTTTGGGGGCGGCCAGCGTACAGGTCCCAGAGCGTACACATCGTACATGAGAAGACCGGGCACTGCCCAACCCCAAACTGACAAATAAAGTCGCCAAATAATATTACTTGTTGGTTTGCTCGAAGCGGCGCAACAACACATCACCTCGGGACACAGCGGTATCTAATGCTTGTTGCGGCGTTTTCTTACCCGTCCAAACGCCTTCCAGCTCTTCGTCTACCACAGTGCGAATCTGCGGCATATTGCCCAGACGCAAGCCCTTGGTGTATGGCAATGGCGGTTTGTTCAGCATTTGGCGAGTTGCAACATCGGCACCTGGATTCTTATCATAGAAACCCTGCTGCTTCGTCAGCTCATAAGCGGCGGTGGTGATAGGCAAGTAGCCTGTCTTCTGGTGCCATTCGGCGGCAATTTCCGGTTGAGTCAGGAATTGCAGGAATTCAGCCACGCCCTTGTAGGTATCTTTGTCTTTACCCTCCATTACCCACAAGCTGGCCCCACCAATAATGGCGTTTTGTGGTGCGTTTTTCTCATCGGCATCGTAAGGCATCATACCCACGCCGTAGTTAAATTTGGCGTAATGGCGGATATCGGCGAGAGAACCGGAAGAGGCGGTGGTAATGGCACAGTCGCCGTTATAGAACTTGGCGGTCGATTCATCTTTGCGGCCAAAATAGGTAAAATCACCTTTTTTGTTCATATCCGACAGCAATTGGATATGTTTAACCTGCACTGGTTTGTTGAATTCCAATACAGCATCCGTGCCATCAAAACCATTATTACGGCTGGCAATTGGCTGACCATGCCAGGCGCTGAAGTTTTCAATTTGAATCCAACCCTGCCAACCGCTGGCGTAACCACAAGTTGCTCCTGCGGCACGTAATTTAGCGGTGTCTTCGGCCAGTTCTTGCCATGTTTTAGGCGGTTGATCTGGATTCAGACCGGCTTTCTTAAATGCATCTTTGTTGTAATACAGCACGGGTGTAGAGCTGTTAAACGGCTGAGATAATAAGTGCCCGGTTTTGGCATCAGTGTAATAACCCGCAACCGTTGGGACGAAAACGGATTCATCAAACTTAATATCAGCGTCTTTGAATACCTGGAATACCGGTTTGATAGCCTTACTCGCCATCATGGTTGCGGTACCCACTTCATAGACCTGCAAGATTGCGGGGGCTTTCCCTGAGCGGAAAGCAGCAATACCCGCCGCCAGACTTTGTTCGTAGTTACCTTTATAGACCGGTACAATTTTATAATCGGTATGCGACTGATTAAAGCGATCAGCTAATGAGTTAACTTCAACCCCTAACTCCCCCTCCATTGAATGCCAGAAAGGAATTTCAGTTATCGCCATCGCATTAGCACTGAATGCCAAAGTAAGCGCGATACAAATCGATGTTTTACCAATAGTGTTATTAAACATATCTAGCCCCTGAATAAATCCGTCTGGCTCATCTCAATAAACTGTGGTGAATGAGCGAAATAAATCAGTTTTTGTTCGAAAGCAAACATGACACCATTTCATGACAGAAATATAACTCTCAGATGACATAAAAATGACAAAAAGTAAGGATAAAAATCCAATTATCGATTAACCTTGCGACTACTCACTAATAAAATTATTTTTTAACTAAAACAACAATAATTTTATTAGGCGTTATCCGATGAAAGAAATAAAAACAAAAATATCGATTAGGTATTTATTTCATCGTTCAATTTATATTTGTTTTATTTCCTTAAATTGGTTGTATCATTATTGATGATCCTCTATCTCACATGTTAATGTTTGTCCGCCTTGTGAGTGACACTATATTAACACGACTATATTAACACCCTCGTTATTGTTCCGTTATATAACTCACAAGAGCAACCAAGGAAATAATTCCCATTCATATCTTGAATGGGGCTTAATACAAAGGACACTCAGGTATCTATGATGAAAAAAACTCTATTATCTATTATGACCGTGGCAATATTGGCCAGCAGTACTATTGCTCATGCGCTACCGTTCGATAAAGACATACCGGTTACAGCAGAAATTAATGGTTCAATCAGCATGACAAAAGGTAATGGTGACCCATTTAATAATATCGCCATGGACTATGACCATGTTAGCAATGATGGCACGTATGAATACACAGAGAATGTTAAGATAACGAGTAATACTGGAGCTAGAGTCAACATCAGGCTCAGAAACCCACTCGTTCTAGAGGGCGACGCTGACGGTCCGGTAAAAACATTTAATGATGTTGTCGTGCAGTTAGGCCGCACACAACTCAATGGAGCAGGGGAAAGTTTCACATTAGGTGTTAATAATGAGATAAACCATGCGTTAACAATAAGAGCAAAAAAACCCGCAGAAGCCCTATCTGGCGAAACGTATACAGGGACGCTTCAACTTACTATCGAAGATGATATTTAATCACACATCAGTTAAATAAATATATGCAGTCAGGAGCTTAACCACCTGACTGCTTTATCCTTTGACTTAAATATATATCATCATGGTCTAATGGAAACCATCAACACATAAAGTATATTCGTCTGAGGAGATCTGTTTCTATAAAAACGACCAATAATGGAATGGAATCCAATGAAAAAAAACATGAGTATCAATCAGATAGTTTTATTGTCTTTACTACTCCCAATATTTAATTCAATACATGCAAAAAATATAACCATCGAGCATTTAGTCCCTGCTGGGTTTTCAGCTGTTGAAGAGAATGGCACGATGAAGTTATTGGGTATATTTGATGGAAAAATATTGCCAGAAAAAATAGTTTTCTCAGAAGAGAAACAATCTTTAAGTTTCGACCATCAGCAATATCGCGATAACAATGTTGATGAACAGTCAATCATATTATTAGAGCAAATTTTGCTCCACATCCCCTATTTACAATGCCAAAATGGTTGTGACTATATTGTATCTGGATATAACGTCATTCTGGATAAGATAAATCAGGTTATCACCATCACCAATAATGACAGCCGCTACCTGATGCCAACCACTACGTGGGGATTGGTGCATAACCAATCTTTTGACCTGCGCATGACGGCGAAAAACTACCGTGCTATCTCTGCCCGCGGGAATGGCTACCTCGGGCTTCCGCTGCAATCTTATGGTTTTGTGCAATGGTTCTATAACACTGCCCGTTCGAAGAGAAATTACCCGTTCGCAAATCAATCGCAATACCAGCAGATGACTCAAATGGGCATTGACAGTTGGTACCTGCAAAAGAACTTTCAAACCCTTTACTTACGAGCAGGTAAGCAAAATAACCTGGATAACAGCGCGGGCAGTATCCATACCCTAATTAATCCAGCGCTAGAACAGTTTGTGACCATGGGTAGCCAAAGCTATTTAGCCCTCGATAAGCCCTCGGCAGGTAGTCTGGTACTGTACGCAATCTCAGATGGCGATTATGAAATCTATCGTGATAACCAACTTATCCGTCGTATTCCTGCACAAATTGGCCGTAATGAAATTGATTACAGCCAACTCCCTGGCGGCTATTACAATGTTGATATTCGCTTAGTGGATAACACTGGCCGCGTCGTCAGCCAAGAAAGTCAAGCCATCAGCAATTTAGGTACTCAAACCAATGATGGTTGGTTCCTGACCATGGGCCAGGGGACGACACGTAGCAAACACCATTCTCATCATCTGGCGCAATTTGGCCGCAGTATGAAAATACAAAATGTTCAAACCAATATCTCGTTACTTAAAGATAATAGTCGCCACTGGGCGGCAGAAGCGAACATATCGCGTCCATTAGGGTTTTCTGGCTTTAATATCACACCCACCTTTAGCATGATGTCTGGTGAAAAACACGGTGGGGGCTATCTGCGTTTAGAGGGTGGAAATTCTGCAATAGGATATTTCACTGCGGCCCGTTATCAAACACCCGATGTATCGATATATGCACCAAACTCGGGCAGTACATCAGCCTCTTATAGCCGCCGTTTAGGGCCAACTCAGCTTAGTTATCAATTCAACCAATATAAAAGTCATCATCGGCATCGTATTCAAAGCAGTTGGGACTGGCGGCGGCCACAATTTGGCCTGAACCTGTCTCTTGGTCTGCAAAAAGGTGGGCAATGGCACAGCCGAAACAACTACGGGGTATTTCTTAATACCACATTGTCCTTCCGCCAGAGCCGCGCCAACATCAACAGTGCTTATGCTCAGCAGAAGTTAAACAGCAGCGCCAGTTATCAAAAAGAGTTTACGGATAGCTATGGCACCAGCGCTTTGGGTATTAATGGCAGCACCAGTGGCAAAATCAATGGCATCGGCACTTTTGCTCAACGCAGTGGAAGCCGTGGGGATATTTCCGCCCGAGCAGGTATCGACAACAAGATAGCCAACGGCGGCATCAGCTACAGAGGCATGCTAGCCATCGGCCCACAAGGGGCAGCACTAGGACGTAGTAGCTACAGCGGCTCGGCATTATTGATAGAAACGCCTGAGTTATCAGGTATGCCTTATAACTTCCATGCAGAAGGCATCCCGATAAGTGGTGGAGGAACTTACGCGATACCGATTCCCCGCTATCAAGACCGTTTCTTTGTCCGTACTCATAACGATAACAGTGACCTGGACATGAACATTCAGTTGCCGGTCAATATTATCCGTGCACATCCAGGACAAGTCTTTGCCAGTAAAGCCGATATCACCCTCGACATACTTTATAGTGGTTTTCTTAAAGACAAACAAAATCAACCTATTACCGGGGTTATTGAGGAAACTGGTGATACCGTTCACCCCAATGGGCTGTTTGCCATTAATTCTGAGGTCATGCTGAAAGATATCACGGTTCAAAATGGCGCTGTTCGTTATCGCTGCAATATGCGTCAGCAACATGAGCATATTTATCGCTGTCACCCCGACCAACATCAAAAGGAATGACCATGAAATATAATAAGTTACTATCGGCCATTGTCTTGCTGCTAGCCCCCATTGCTGCAACTTATGGGCAGTTAATGGCCCTTCCCACACGCACGACGGTCGAGGCTTTGGAGCAAAATCGTACAGTGCAAGTTTATAACAGTGGTGATAAAGCACTTTATTTAGATATCTCGTTACAACGGGTGGATAACCCAGGGGTGACTCCAGAAAAAAAGACACTGATCAGTGATATTCCTCAACCTGAGATAATTTTTAATCCCAGCCGGATTACATTAGGGCCGAAACAAAAGCGGGATATAAAGTTACTGCCATTAAAATCGCCCACTCAGGAAACGCTATATCGCTTGTATATCGATCCGGTAGTCGCGACCAAAGTCTCTGGAGGAAGCGAAGATAAAAGCAAAATCCACACCCCAATGACCATCAGTATTGGCTATGGCGTGCTTATTCATCATGTCCCTCCAATGGCAACGCAGTCTCGCCGCTGGCAGCATGAATGTTTGCCTGACGGGCTGATGCTCAGCTCCACAGGTAATGTCCACAATAAGTTCGCACAACTAAAATCGCGTGATAATGCCACGCTGACGGATAGCCTAAATTTGTACCCAGGTGTGCCTATCACTTTGTCAGTAAAACAGCTTAACGGGCAGGTAGATAATGAAACCTTTACTGTTAGTTGTAGCTAGTTTATTGCCGCTGAGTGTCTTGGCTACCATCGATATTCAGCCGCATGTGTTGGAGATGCAGCAATCCAAGGCAGTGGTCAAGGTGATTAATCGGGGCATAAACACACAGTACATCAGGGTGCAACTGTCTCAGTTAAATAATCCCGGTGAATCCCCCGGGCAGGAGTCATTAACTCCTATCGGGGAGCAATCTCATCCGATACTGTTTGCTGCCCCCTCCAAATTGACACTCGGCCCAAAGCAGAGCGCGAGAATAATCATTAAAGCATTGCAAGCACCCGATAAAGAGCAAGTTTATCGATTATCCGTCGCACCTGAAAACACCCTGAAAATCACTGGTGGTGAAGGTGCAGTTGTCGGCGTACAGCTAAGTTATATGGGGTTGGTCAGACATTTGCCGACCTCACTGCGACCACAGTGGGTGCATCACTGTATTGGCGGAAAGTTAGCGTTAGAAAATACAGGGAATACCCGCCTACAGTGGCATCAGTTGAAAACCCCATTGGGAGAAGTAGACGATTTTAATCTCTATCCCGAACAATTCCGGCAACTGCCCTTCAGCAATATACAAGGGATGATTGAGGATAAATTATTCAGCTTGCAGTGCTCTGCTGGATAAAGATTAAGGAGCATTATGAACATGATAAAGATAGCAGCCATATTACTATTGCTGCCCTGGCAAGCAGCTTCAGAAGGTATTCCAATACCTCTAGGGGATATTAACGTCAAATTAGACATTACCGCACAGCCCAGAATCGAAGTAGAAAAACCACAGGGCGGTTGGTATGACAATATTAAACTTAATCCTAGCCTGGAAAATCATAAGATTTATCAATCTGAAGTTCCTGTAACAGTAAAGCTACGGCGGCAAGAGGGGTTCCGAGTTTCAGTTAAAAACCCATTGATACTGGTACGTCAGGCGAATAATTCTGGTGCGCAGGAAGTGGCATTCTCTCCGGCAGAAATACGCTGGGGGCGTGACCACGCAACTTTACAGCCACTATCAGCTATTCCCGAAGTATTCATCATAGATAAGGGAACAACTCATTCGGTTGGCACTGACTATATATTGCAAATTTCGGCATTGGCTCCCAACGAACCAGATACTGCAGGGAAATATTACGGGCAGCTGACATTAATATTTGAAACGAACAGCTAATACTCATCGTTGACTGTCATGGAGAGACACGAAATGAATACTACAAGCAGAAAACTATTGATGGGACTATTATTGTTAATATTACACCCCGTCGCGATGGCTAATCCTTATTTTTATGACTATACACAATACTACTCTAACTGCTCAGCAAAACTATTAGATGATGGCAGTGTGAAAGTTTCTTTTCAAGCACGTCTGATTGATGGCTTGTTTGGTCTGAATGCGGGTGGGCATCGTATAAAGTGGAAGGAGCTAATCAATATTTCTGATGCTAACTTGAAAAATACATCATTACATTCACGTAAAGCCCTACTTTCACTCTATTTTTATAATGCTGATGGCTCACCAAATTTAAATATTAAGCTACAAGACCTACATGATATTTCTCTTAATGGTATTTACCATGATCGGTCGAGCAATAATATTAAAGTAATTAAGTTTAAAAATAATTCAAGTGCCTTTAACGTTACTCACTACCATGTATCATTTACGGTTAATGCAAATGCCCTGAAAAATATCAGGATAGGGGCAACTGTTGGTGGTGTGCTTGTTTCCAATGACCAAAAACATCCTTTACTTTCATCCAGAGGAGTTTCTTTTAGCCCGTCAGGAAACCAATGCGAATCTTTTGACCCTCAAGCGAATATGGCACCATCGACTCTAAAAGTTGATCCTAAATTTCGTTTAGCTACCGCAACATGGCGATTAAAAAGTATCGATTTAGATAATCTACTCGATAAAACTGCCGGTGGCAGTGGTTTACATGCCCCACTGATACATCCAGCCAGCAATCGTTTTTGTATCAGCTATCGGGCTATAGGAATACAAAACACCCGTTATATGATAAGTGCCAGTAATATAAATGGGTTAGCACCAAACAACCGATATTTTCAATTAAAAGAAAGTAAAGGGAATAACATTATCAACTATAATGTAGCACTTAAAAGTGACGAAGATGCCAAAACAGACTTTTCATTACCACTCAATAAAAAATTCATACAGTTGAAAGATGATAATCACGCGGGGGAGGAACAAATGTGTTGGTCACCAAAAATACGACTTTACCCTACTGATACCACCGATAAAGGTAGTTATAGCGATACACTTAATTTTACTATTATTCCTTTAGCATAAAATTTATTAGATAAGTAATAAGGCCCGGATCTGGGCCTTATTTAAGATGCAGGCAATGTGAAGAAAAAGTACTTAGCCGCCTAAATAAGCAGAGCGCACGGCTTCATTCGCCAACAAGGCAGCACCGGTATCTTCCAGAACGATACGCCCATTCTCTAGCACATAGCCTCGGTCAGCCAATTTCAGCGCCTGATTAGCATTCTGTTCAACCAAGAAGATTGTCATTCCCTCTTCCCGTAGCTGTTGAATAGTATCGAATATTTGTAAAATGATAATCGGTGCCAACCCCAAAGACGGCTCATCCAACAATAACAATTTAGGCTGGCTCATCAACGCGCGTCCAATCGCCAACATTTGTTGTTCGCCACCAGACATGGTGCCAGAACGCTGAATACGGCGTTCAAACAGCCGCGGAAATAAGTCGTAAACCCGCTCAATACGTTGCTGATATTGCTGACGATCAGCAAAGAACCCGCCCATTGCAAGGTTCTCTTCAACTGTCATACGGGAAAATACCCGTCGCCCCTCCGGCACAATGGCAATCGCCTCACGCATAATACGCGCGGTTTGCCAGTCCGTAATATCCTGCTCGCCGAAAACAATGCGGCCCTCGGTAGCTCGCGGTTCACCGCACAATGTGCCCAACAGAGTGGTTTTACCCGCACCATTGGCGCCAATCAATGTAACAATTTCACCTTGCTGGATGTGCAGACTAACCTGATGCAATGCCTGAATTTTGCCGTAATGGGCGGAAACTTTATTAAATGACAACATGTTATGTTTATGCCTCGCCCGTTTCTTATTTATCTAAAAATACTTTTACTTAAAAATAAGTTATTCGCCCAAATAGGCCCGGATCACATCTGGATTATTACGGATTTCTGCTGGTAAGCCCTGAGCCAACGGGGTTCCCTGATTCACTACATAAATACGATCAGAAATCCCCATCACCAGTTTCATATCATGCTCAATCAGCAATACAGAAACTTGCTGTTGGTCGCGCAGTTCCATAATCAATTGATTCAGTTCATCAGTTTCTTTCGGGTTCAGGCCAGCTGCCGGTTCATCTAGCATTAATAGCTCAGGGCGGGTCACCATACAGCGGGCAATTTCTAAACGCCGTTGCTGACCATAAGCCAGATTTCCTGCCTGGCGGTTAGCCAGTTCCAATAATCCGACCCGCTCTAACCAAGTTGCGGCACGTTCCAATGCATCGGCCTCTGCCCGCCGAAAACCCGGCGTTTTCAGTAGGCCAGCAAATACACCGCTTTTAAGATGCTGATGCTGTGCCACCAGCAAGTTCTCAACCACCGTCATTTCACGGAACAAACGCACGTGTTGGAAAGTGCGAATCACCCCCATCCGAGCAATGACCTGCCCTGGTAGCCCTTCAATATGGCGATCACGCAATTTAATGGTGCCACCTGTCGGGCGATAAAAGCCGGTCAGGCAGTTAAAGATAGTGGTTTTACCGGCACCATTCGGACCAATCAGTGAGACAATCTCACCATGATTGAGATTCAGGCCAACATTATTTACCGCCAATAACCCGCCAAAACGCATCGATAGCCCTTCAACCGCTAACAAAGGTTGCGTATTCATGCTTGTTCCCCCTGTTTAGCTTTGATATCGGCGACTTTCAGTTTCAACTGTGGCCGTTTCATCGGTAATAGGCCCTGCGGACGCCAGATCATCATCAACACCATCAATGCACCCAACAGCAACATACTGTACGCATTGAGATCTCGCATTAATTCACGCGAAACCACTAGTAATACGGCCGCCAGAATAACAGCGAACTGTGACCCCATCCCGCCTAATACCACGATTGCCAGTACAAAAGCCGATTCTACAAAAGTGAAAGACTCAGGGCTAACAAACCCTTGTCGAGCAGCAAACAGCGTGCCCGCAAAACCGGCAAAAGCAGCACTGATGGTAAACGCGGTCAGCTTGATTTTAGTTGGGCTCAGGCCCAATGAGCGGCAAGCAATTTCGTCTTCACGCAATGCTTCCCAAGCCCGGCCCAGCGGCATGCGGAGCAACCGGTTAATCACAAATAGAGTCAGGATTACCAGCAGCAGCGCCACCAGATACAGGAAAATAATGCGGTCACTTGGGTCGTACGTCAGGCCAAAGAAATTATGGAAAGTATCCCAGCCGCCGTCTTTCGCGGTGCGACTGAATTCCAAACCAAACAGTGTCGGTTTAGGAATTTGGCTAATCCCATTCGGCCCACCGGTAATTTCAGTATTATTGAGCAGCAAAATACGCACAATTTCACCGAAGCCCAGTGTCACAATCGCCAAATAATCCCCACGTAGGCGTAAAACAGGGAACCCGAGCAGGAAGCCGGACAGAGCCGCGACAATCCCCGCCAGGGGTAAACTCTCCCAGAAACCCAAACCGTAATAGTGATTCAGCAGAGCATAGGTATAAGCGCCAATAGCATAAAAACCACCGTAGCCCAGTACCAGCAAGCCTGATAGCCCGACCACAACATTCAATCCCAGCCCTAGCATGACGTAAATCAGTGTCAGGGTGGCGATATCTACCGAACCTCGGGAGACCAAAAATGGCCAGGCTATTGCAGCAATAATAATCGCAGCCGCCAATAATTTCTGGCGCGGGGTGGTGCCATCAAAGCTGGGTAATACCCATGCTGGGCCAGAGACCTTTTTAATCCCTTGCTGGATGAACGGCCGCACTAATTGGAAGAAAAATACTACGATGCAAGCTGCGCCAATCCACAACCAACGCACCTCTGAAGCCCCTTGCACTATAAGCTTGGTGCCGTCTAACTGCAGCTGCAATCCCATCACAAACGAGGCAAGGACGAGTAAAACAAAACTGGAAATAATGGCGTTAAGGAAGTTGAGTTGTTTCATACCTTTTCAACCTCCGGACGGCCTAAGATCCCGGTAGGCATCACTAATAACACAACAATCAGCAACGCAAATGAAACTGCATCTTTATATTCTGTGCTGAGATATGCAGAAGTTAATGCTTCGGCCACACCCAGAATCAAACCACCGATCATCGCACCCGGAATACTGCCGATCCCACCTAACACTGCGGCGGTAAATGCTTTCATGCCAGCCATAAAGCCGATGTATGGGTTAATGACGCCATAAAACTGCCCCAATAAGACCCCGGCGACGGCGGCCATCAGCGCCCCGATAACAAAAGTCAGTGAGATAACTCGGTCAGTATTAATGCCCAGCAAACTGGCCATTTTTAAATCTTCAGCACAGGCTCGGCATGCGCGCCCCATGCGGGAATAACGGATAAAGAGTGTCAGCGCCAACATGGCCAAGAAGGTGACTATCCAAATGGTCAACTGCATGGTGCTGATGGTTGCGGCAAAGCCATTAGTTTCAGCCAACGTCCACTGACCAGTAACCAAACTCGGTAGAGCCAGATCCCGCGAGCCTTGATTTAGGCTGACGTAGTTTTGCAGGAAGATAGACATCCCGATCGCCGAGATCAACGCGATCAAGCGCTTAGAGCTACGAACCGGTTTATACGCCACCCGTTCAATACTCCAGCCATAAGCACTAGCAATAACAATTGAGACGAGAAAAGCAGAGCCTATCAATAACCAACTGGCATCAATCCCCACCATCATCAATGCGGCAATCACGATAAAGGAGACGTAGCTGCTGATCATATACACTTCGCCGTGGGCAAAGTTGATCATGCCGATAATGCCATACACCATGGTGTAACCAATGGCGATCAGCGCATAAGTGCTGCCCAACGTAACCCCGTTGAACATCTGTTGCAGGAAATAAAGAAACTGCTCTGACATACTCTAACCCTTTGATTCACTTGCCTGGCTGCCCTAGCCAACTGCACCAAATCTACTGTGCGCAGTGAGGAAAAATCCCCCCGAAACTTGGGGGGATACAGTTGGTAAAAGGGGCCGGATTGCTGCAACAGCAACCCTAAAACTTGATGATTCTAATATTATTGTTATTTGACTGCGGTTGATGAACCATCCGCATGCCATTCAAAAATACCGAATTCAAACCCTTTCAAATCGCCTTTATCATCCCAGTTCAGCGGCCCCATCACGGTTTCCACCGGCTTACCAGTTTTCAGATCTTTGACCAAATCAGCAGGTTCTTGGCTACCACTCCGCTCCATCGCGGTAGTCAGCGATTGCAGCGCAGCATAAGTTGTCCAAACGAATGGGCCGGTTGGGTCGAGTTTCTTCGCTTTCAGCGCATCAACAATAGGTTGGTTAACAGGAACCTGATCATAACGTTTTGGTAAAGTTACCAGCATGCCTTCAGAAGCATCACCCGCGATGTTAGACAGTGAGGAGTTACCCACGCCCTCTGGGCCCATAAAGCGTGCTGTCAGGCCAGCTTGCTTAGCCTGACGCAGGATTTGCCCCATCTCTGGGTAGTACCCGCCGAAATAAACAAAATCAACATTCTCTTTCTTCAAACGAGCAACCAAGGTAGAGAAATCTTTATCACCGGCGGTCACCCCCTCAAACAGCACAGGTTCTGTACCTTGCTTTTTCAGGCTCTCACGCACGGAGCGCGCCAAACCTTCGCCATATTGCTGCTTATCATGTACCACAGCGATACGTTTAGGTTTGATGGTTTCAAGGATATATTTAGCTGCTGTTGGGCCTTGGTCAGAATCCAGACCGGTGGTCCGCATGATCATTTTGTAACCACGGGTAGTCAGATCAGCATTGGTTGCAGCAGGGGTGATCATAATCACGCCCTCATCTTCATAAATATCTGAAGCAGGCTGAGTTGAAGAGGAGCACAGGTGGCCAATAACGTAACGAATACCATCGTTAATCACTTTGTTGGCGACAGCTACGGCTTGTTTCGGGTCGCAAGCATCATCATATTCCACACCGACCAGCTTATCGCCATTAATTCCGCCTTTGGCATTGATATCAGCAATCGCCTGACGTGCACCGGTAAATTCCATGTCACCGTATTGGGCAACTGGGCCGGACATCGCGCCAACAATGGCAACTTTGATGTCTTTCGCCAGCACAGAATGGCTCATCGCCATTGCTATACACCCAGCCAGCAACATTTTACCTTTTGTTAATTTCATCCGCGAATTCCCCATCTGTCATTGTGAACGTGCTTGTTGTGTTGGTCTTAACGTTTTATAGCGCCGTAACGTTTTATTCATAAGTAATAATGATTTAGTCTCAAAAGTGATGCTTTTTTCTAATAAGACTTTATTTTTCATGCCATTAAACAGGAGTTTTATGCTGCAAATCAACTAAGACAAGCAGAAACAAGCGGTGTAAACAGCATAAAATTAGGATTAAATTGAATGGGTTTTGCACAAATGCTAGTGAGTTGTGCTGGTTATGTGATCATTTACTCTGTTAAAACTCGGAAAATGCAGTAGCGAAAAAACATTTTCCCCCATGAACGTACAGAAAAACTTACACAACTCTCTGACCTATGATCTAGTACAATAAACCATAGCCCTATAACCCTTACATTTCTGCGGTTTATCGACGATGAAACTGACTATTGAACGTTTAACAAACCTTACTCATCAGGACCTTATCGATTTAGCTAAAATTTGGCCTGAGCAGCAACAAACCTATTGGCTGCAATGGATTAATGACGGCAAGCCGCTCTTCGCTGCGCGATTTAATGAGCGTCTATTAGGTGCAGTGAAAGTGATTGTCGATGGCCAACAGGCCGAGCTTGAGGATTTGTGTGTCAGGGAAGTGACGCGTCGGCGCGGCGTGGGGCTTTATCTCATTGAAGAAACATTGCGTCAGCTAGCGGAAGTGAAACACTGGCAATTGAAGGACGATCAGGTGGCATGCGCAAACCGTAAAGCTGTGGATGGCTTTATGCATGCCTGCGGTTTTAGCCGTGGCACGCAGAACTGGCAGCGGTAGCGGATTAAACAGCCCGCTCATAATTATTTACCATATATGATGGGCGGGTAAAAATTGCAGCAGCCACGCTATCCGGCGAGGATCCACTACCCACTGTTTCATTTTGCCCAGCGAAACTTGCCATATTTTCAGCTAATAACTCCGTTGCAGTGCCGTGATGGAGGGTAATGCAATCAAAACCTCCGCTAAGATCCAATAAACTTTCAGCAAAATTGAAGTCAGCAGGAACATAATAATCATTACCCTCCCCCATTTTTGCCCTACCAATAAATTCCACCTGCAACCCTGGCATGTGATTTTTAAACCAATCAGAGATTGCGTCGTTGAGAGGTTCGATGCTAGACGCATTGGTAATATAGAACATCGAATTATCTTTTTGGCTGGTCCCCATGACACCATTCATATAATTCACATGACGTTTTAAGATATAATGATCTTCCGTATCAACCGCCCCCAACTGTATTTCTCCCACAGAGAAAACACCCGGTGTTTTTATAGGTTGTAGACCAGAGTCTCGTAATTGTTTCTCAATAAGATTGCTAATAGGAAGACGTTGTTGGTGTAGCTGCTGCAACTCAAGCATCGTTTGTTGTAAATCAATTTTATTTTGCTCAGTCAATTTACTATTTGGATCGTCCAGCACCTTTTGTACTAAATTTTTCGCCTCCTGATAATCATGAACCATAACACGCCCATCAGACAATGGACGCATATACATATCAATATGAAACTCCTGTTGACTCACTATAACCAAATCTTCACGAGCCACACCCAGTTCATCAGCAATAATATCTTTAGAGATTTCATTCATTGCGAGAAAACGAATAGCCTGCTGTTCAACTTGCTTATCGCTTAGGGATGAACGAATAAAACCTGCATTCTTAAGCATGATCATCATGCGATTTTTAGCAGAGATATCCGGCTGCCAATGTTGTAATTTTTGTTTGATTAACTTATGACTATATCGTGGTGACCGTTGCATCATCGCACTCAGCTCAGAGTAATCTCTTTTATACATACGCAACAATTTCTCATCATAATTATCAGGTATGTTATCGCCTTTATATGCTACACGATGACGATGATTTGCGGCAGCTATCTGTTCTATCGATAAATTCATCTCATTACCAATATCTGGAATATCAGTTAATGCATCTCGCATATTTGCTAATTCAAGTTTAGCGCGTACAGTCTTGGCTAATAATAAACGGGAAGGATAATCAAGGTGCTCTGGTAATAATCCTGAAGCTTCCAGTAACATTAAATCAATTTGAGGGTCGAATCCCCGCCGAAAGATACTCGATTCTTCACTTGCCAGGCTTAAAGTGAATTCACCGTTATTTTGCATTGCTTCAACTTCGGCCGCCACTCGCTCTGAATCAAGGTAGTTATGCCTTAGCGTAGTCTGTATTACCGCATCACGGCCAACCAATGCATAAATTTTACCATTGGCCCGCCGGCCCGTGAGCATATTCCCCCCGTCAATGACAGATAAAGTTTTAACCATATCCAAGTTGTACTTTTTGACTAACATTTTCGCTGCTGTCCAGCGCTCAAAAGATTGCCCTTGAGAAGGACAATCTTCTAACTCCAAACTATGGTGCCCTTCCTCCTCAGCCCCAGGGATGCTCATGTCCAAGCTGCTGACAAACTCCTCATACGCAGTGCCCTCCCCATCCCCCATAGGGCTACTCGGCTGAAATACCTGTTTGCCGTCAGCCGATAACCACATATTGTCTTCAGTCCAAAAAGTCATATCTGACTCTTTTCGGATATTAAAGTTATAGCGTTGCCCTAATACATCCAGTTCTTTAGATAAACCATAGCCAGATGTTTCCCCAGAGTGATAAAGATGGGTAATAGGGTTTGTCACATCATCCAGCGACAAAGAGAAAACCAAGTTACTGGCTTTGGACATAGGCAGCGGGATCGCTGACGACAAAAGATCAACTGATGAGGATTGGCTGCCAACTAAATTTCGGGTCAGATCATCAATAACATATTTTTTATTATCTAAAAGAAGGTACTCAACTTTATTTTCACCAACATCACTAAAATGATGCTTAACTGTCACAAGGTTATATCGTGAACTTTCTTTCCCATTCACTCTGGTCCAAAATATTAAATCATTCCCTGACCTTTGTAGTCTTAGTTTTTTAGTTTGTATATTAATGAATTGGATATGGCCATAATGACCGCCATTATCGTCAATAATACCGTGGCCATCAGTTACTCCATAATGGCGATACTCCATATTATCAATACCAGAAACTATTGAATCATCCCCTCTAAGCCGTTCAACAGATGTATCTTCACCACCAATAGGCATGGCATTATTTTTATTAGTGCTACGTGCAGCATTTGACATATTATTATCCTGAAAAAAACTCCAATATTAAATTTTCATTTACATCATTTAAGTTATAAATATAGACTGTTAATAATTAAAAATACCATTATACAATGGCACAATAAAATTATTAGTGATTAATTAACTTATAATGTTTTATGTGATTTAATATGGCACATTAAATCAATGGATAATTAACAATATAAAAACAGTACCAGCCTACTTGTTTTATTATTTATCGTATTTAGTACTTTGCCGCATTTGGTTTTTTTTAGAAAATTATTATTACGGAGTTAACGCCATAGATAATCCGACTGACTGTCGGAATCGAGTGTGTGGAAGGTTTTTAAGCCATTATTTAGCTCATATAGTTAAAAATCAGAATCTGCTAAAATGCACAAAGAAAAAGGGCGATATTAATTATTAATATCGCCCTTCATGTTACGTCATATGCCCTTTTGATTACACACCGCAGTATATTGTTAACTGCAATGTCAATTGTGTAAGGGATATATCAGGCTTCAATAGCCATTCGTAATTTTTTCATCGCGTTTTTTTCAAGCTGACGAACCCGTTCAGCAGATACGCCGTACTGATCAGCCAGTTCCTGCAATGTAGACTTGTTGTCATCATCCAGCCAACGAGCGCGAATAATATGCTGGCTCCGCTCGTCCAAGCCTTCCAATGCATAAGATAATTTGTCTGCCGCGTGATTGTCCCAATTATCCTCCTCGATGCCATCTGCAAAGTCTGAGGTTTTATCCTGCAAATACAGGACGGGCGCCATAGATTGGCCATCACGTGCTTCATCATCTGGAGATGGGTCGAAAGTCATATCCTGTGCGGACATGCGTGATTCCATCTCACGAACATCTTTACTGGTCACACCCAGTTCTTTGGCAACCAGCTCGACTTCATCTTGGTTAAACCAACCCAAACGCTGCTTAGTTTTACGCAGATTAAAGAATAACTTACGCTGAGCTTTAGTGGTCGCAACTTTAACAATCCGCCAATTACGCAGAACATATTCATGAATTTCTGCTTTGATCCAGTGTACTGCGAAAGACACCAGACGCACCCCAACTTCAGGGTTAAAACGGCGAACCGCTTTCATCAAGCCAATATTACCTTCCTGAATAAGGTCAGCCTGTGGCAAACCATACCCAGAATAGTTACGGGCAACATGAGCAACAAAGCGCAGGTGAGACAGGATTAGCTGTTTAGCCGCCCCCAGATCGCCCTGGTAATGCAGCCGTTCAGCCAGTTCCCGCTCTTCCTCTGCAGTTAGCATTGGATAGGCATTGGCAGCCCGAATATAGGCTTCCAAACTACCTTGGGGTACTAAGGCTAAAGTTTGCATTTCTTTGGTCATTCGAAACCCTCTCATTGCATGCATGTTTAGTGCAGATTTCTCTCAACGCCAATATTTTAGCACCTGCTTAAGCAGATTCAAGCGTTGGACACCTTATCATTTCACTGTGTTCTTCGACCGGCCATTGCCATAAAAGTTCAGCCTGGATCACAGTTTCAGCTATTGATCTTAGCAGATAACTCGCTGTGCGTATCAGGGAAAACTTAAGGTATGAATGGGTAAACAACGCCCCTTTCCCTGCCTTTATCGAAGTACTGCAGGGAAAGAGTATAACAAACATTTTTTACTGCGGTGTAAATCGGCGTAAATGTTGAACCGTCGCCAGCCAGGCGGCGATCCAGCCAATCATCGCCGAGATCAACACCAACAACAGGCATTCATCCCAGCTTAACCCATGTAGCGCAAAGCTGGTGCCGAACACCGTGCCCACCTGTGTCACAACCGAACCGAGCTTCCATACCAGCGCTTCGGAGAGAATTAGTGATAACACCGCACCGCCGAAACCTAGCATCGCGCCACCGTTCAAGAACGGCCGCAGAATAAACCCATCGGTTGCCCCAATCAGTTTCATAACATTGATAGTATCGCGGCGGCTAAAGATACTCAGACGCACACTGTTACCAATGACCAGGAATACAGCTACCACCATCAACACGCCAATCATGGCCGCAACTTGCCCGACCAAGCCGGTTAATGCCGCCAAACGAGCAAACCAGCTATCATCCATACGAACTTCGGCTACCCCTTCGACCTTACTCACCCGCTCGCGCAGGGTATCGAGCGTCCCGGAACTTTGAAAATCTAGCTTAGGCGTGATAATGGCAACTGCGGGCAGCGGGTTTTCTTCCAGCATATCCAGCGCACCGCCAAAACCAGACCAGTTGCGGAACTCACCCATCGCTTCTTCCCGCGATAGATAGTTAACTTTCTCAACACCGGCTTCCGCTTTCAGTGTGGTCACGACATTTTCAGCCGCGTTATCATCTAACGCTTTATCCAGATAGACCGTCAATTGCGGCGTTGGATACCATTGATCCGCCGCCTGACTGACGTTCTTCCACACGATATAACACACACTTGGCAGGGTCAGTGAGATGGCAATCACCATCACTGTTAACAACGTTGCCAACGGTTGGCGCATCATATCGGCAACAGCATTAACCCACGAATAACGCCACTGTTCGCGCCAACCGCCTTTCAGCGCCTTGGTTTTTGCTTTCTGCGCACTATTATTCGCCATGATGCGCTCCTGACATACGCCCCTGACTTAATGTCAGAATCGGGTAGCGCCGCCGAGCAATCAACGACGTGTCGTGGGTTGCCATTAACACGGTAACGCCCACACGGTTAAACTCTTCAAACAAACGCAAAATGCCTTCAGATAATGCATCATCCAGGTTACCGGTCGGCTCATCTGCCAGTAATACCGCGGGCTTGTTCACTACCGCCCTGGCTATACCAACACGCTGTTGTTCACCACCGGAGAGCTGAATAGGGAAGTTTTTCGCCTTATCCAATAACCCCACTTTATCCAGTGCCGCAGACACTCTGCGGCGAATATCTTCGGTGCTGGCACCTGCAATAATCAATGGCATGGCAACATTGTCATAGACCGTTCTGTCCAACAGCAGGTGGTGATCTTGAAAGATCATCCCGATCTGACGACGCAAGAATGGCACTTCGCGATTTTTCAGGCGGCTGATGTCATGACCACCAAACCAGATATGGCCAGCACTGGGGCGCTCGATACCACAAATCAGTTTCAGCAGAGTACTTTTCCCTGCACCGGAATGACCTGTCAAGAACGCCATTTCCGCTGGACGCAGATGAAAATCTACCCCTTGCAGTGCCTGTCGTCCTCCCAGATAAGCTTTACTGACCTGTTCAAAGCGAATCATCCGTATTAATCCTCTCGGGCAAAAAGAGCCTCAATAAAATCGTCAGCCTTAAATGGCCGTAAATCCTCTATACCTTCCCCAACGCCGATATAACGGATTGGGATACCGAACTGATCTGCGATGGCAAATATTACCCCACCCTTGGCGGTACCATCGAGCTTAGTCAGGGTAATTCCGGTCAAACCCACTGCTTCATTAAACAGTTTCGCCTGACTCACCGCATTTTGTCCGGTACTGGCATCCAACGTCAGCATAACCTCATGGGGGGCATCGCCGTCCAGCTTTTTCATCACGCGGACAATCTTCTTCAGCTCTTCCATCAAGTGGGCTTTATTTTGCAAACGCCCGGCGGTATCAGCCAACAGCACATCAATGCCTCGCGCTTTAGCCGCCTGAATAGCATCGAAAATGACTGATGCTGAATCTGCGCCGGTATGTTGTGCAACTACAGCAATCTTGTTGCGATCACCCCAAACTTGTAGCTGTTCTACCGCCGCTGCGCGGAAAGTGTCACCCGCAGCCAACATGACAGATTTCCCTTCGGCCTGGAATTGGCGCGCCAACTTACCGATGGTAGTAGTTTTACCCACCCCATTGACGCCAACCATTAAAATAACAAATGGATTCTTACCACTGACATCTAATGGTTTGTCTACTTTAGACAGAATTTCAGACATTTCCTCTTTGAGCTTGCCATACAGAGCTTCAGCATCTTTTAGTTGCTTACGGCTAGCATGCTCTGTCAGAGAGGTAATAATTTTGCGGGTTGTTTCGACGCCAACGTCGGCGATCAGGAGTTGTTCTTCCAGTTCTTCAAACAGATCGTCGTCGATTTTCTTACCGCTGAACAACCCCATAAAACCGGAGCCAAGATTCTGCTTGGTTTTGATTAAGCTGCGTTTTAAACGGGCAAAGAAACCTTCTTTGGTTGGCCGTTCTTGTTCTTGAGCAGCTGCTACGATTGTTTCTTCGGTTTCAATGTCTTGTTCGGTTTCAATGCTTTCTTCGGCTACGATTTCGTCTTCAAGGCTAGCAAACACCTCAATGACCTCGACCGGAGGTTCATCAACAATAGCTTGTGGCTCTGGAATATCGATAACAACATGACTTTCCGTCAGCGGCAATTCTGGCGCACTAACAGTACCTTCATCCCATGAGTCAACGTTGGCTTTATCACTGTGACTCTGTGAGAAATGATGCTGTAAATATTGAGGATCTTCAGCAAAATCTATATTTTCTTCAACTAGTTGCGCAGTTGGTTCTACTGCGACCTCTGGCGAAATTTCAGCCGCAGCTTCGCTAATTGCAGCGCTATCCAATTCACCTGGGGCGACCTGCTCGAGCTCTGCCGCCGCGTCAGCGGTATTTTCTGAAGCTATTTCAGCCTGTTTTTCGCTGATAGCCTGCTCTTCGATAACCAGCTCAGCTGCATCTTCTTTCTCAGTAGCCAATGGCTCTGCTGTGTGTTCTTCATTCTGACGGCCTAAGCCCAGCCAGGAAAAAAATCCACGTTTTTTTTCTTTTGCCATTTTTGGACTCTAATTACTTTGGGTTTGCATAAATAAGATAATAGTTCGCAAGTCTATCACTTTCCCCTGAACAGCAACACGCGCACGATGCTGCTTTCTATTGTGAATTCAATCAACAAAGGTTTAACGTTTCCCCCACACTGCACACATAGGTAGAATAGTGACTAACTTTTTTATTCAGTGCTGTAATACTGGCCAACTTTCAAGCAAAGCGATCTATGGCAAAGCGACCGATAGCAAAAGCAAAACAAGCTCCACAGCAGTCCGCAGGACAAATCCGCATCATTGGCGGTAAATGGCGAGGGCGCAAATTACCTGTCCCCGTTAGCCCTGGGCTGCGCCCTACCACTGATCGAGTCAGAGAAACATTGTTCAACTGGCTTGCGCCCATGATTCAAGGCGCCCGATGTTTGGATTGCTTTGCAGGCAGCGGCGCCTTAGGACTGGAGGCACTATCCCGTTATGCAGGTGTTGCTATACTGCTAGAAGCTGACCGACATGTCGCTAAACAGCTGAGCAACAACCTGACATTATTGAGTGCCGCCAATGGACAAGTGGTCAATACCAATTCTTTGCAATGGTTAGCCCAGCCGGGCCAGCCTTTCGATTTGGTATTCCTTGACCCTCCTTTTCGTAAAGGTTTACTGGCTGAAACCATCAATTTATTGGAACAATTCAACTGGCTGACGGCTGATGCCTGGATTTATGTTGAAGCAGAAGCAGAAAGTGCCGCCACTGATGTCCCGGCCAATTGGCAGTTACATCGAGAGAAAATTGCCGGACAGGTTGCTTATCGCCTCTATATTCGTAGCGAAGAAACTCTCAAAAACACGGTATCAGCTGAAGAACAGGAGCAACACCATGTGGATTAATATCGGCCGGTTATTGATGTTAGGAGTATGGTTTTTCTTATTGTTGAATCTGTTCCAGCCGTTTCCTAAGCCTTTGAAATACTTTATTGATGTCGCAATGATCTTCATGGTCTTGATGCATGGTTTGCAACTGATATTACTTAAATCTACGCAGCCGAAAGATCAGCCAATCAGTGGATGGCAACAATTCAAAATTTTTGTGTTCGGGGTTTTCGAATTGTTGGCTTGGCAAAAAAAACAGCCGCTATTGCCTAAAAAATAATACTCACTGTCGCTAGATATATTTTTGTTATGGCGACAGGTTATTTATTGACCGAGTGAATTTGGGGTAAAGCCAATATAGCGCGTCCCCTGTAAACGTAGAGTGCCTTTCGCACCTTGATCTATACGATTATATTCTGCCTGTGGCAGTATCATTTTGATGTCGCTGCCCTTAGTTACCTCTAGGGTACTCAGCAGTGGCCGGAAATAAACTTCATAGCGTTTATCTTCAGCAACAATCTCTTCACGTTGACGCGAACGGCGGTTTGGCGCTAATACTTCACGTTTATCAATAACTTCAACTTGTAAGCTGCGCACCGGTGAGCGGTCATTTTCCGCATCTTGCCGTTTTTTCTGCCAATATTGGCGAGTTGCCAGCACAACAATCAATACCACCACAGCAATAAATAATAACGGAAGTTTATTCATAATAATCTTGCTCGCTAAAGCTCACTTGGCGAGAGGGATTTAAGGTTTATTACCTGGTAGATAAGGGAAGCTCATCACGTTGCTGCCCAACTCAGAGATCCGAGCACTGCCCTTTTCAGTTACCGCATCAATGCGAATGACTGAATGAAGGGGGATATAGCTGCGGTTAACGCCGGAAAATTCTGTCTTCAATTTTTCTGTTGAGGGGTCAACCAGTAAGGTCGATTGACTATCAAAGACAAAATCTGCAATTTCAATAAACCCAAATAAGGTACTTGGGCCGACTTCTCTGACATAAAGCTGATAATTCTTACCATTATTTATAAACTGAATGCGATAAAGCAATTGTTCATTGACCATGTGCTATTGCCTCTATCCCTTGATTTAGCGAACGGAAATCGGCGTTAACATAACATGTGAACCAGACAAGGCCAAGACTTCAGCAGTTTGCCCCCACAGCTAAATCTGATTATGCGCACTGCTACGCATTAAGTGGCACAAATCATGCAAATCACTGTAGTGCTGCTATCACTCTTGGCTTCCATCCCTTACACTTAATTGATGTATTCTCAGAGTCATTGGCGTTGCGGATTATCATTACAACACAGGTACTTTCACTGAAACCTGTATAGAAAAAAGGATAAATAATGAGCTGGCCATTCCTTGCCGTATTCTTTTCTGGTTGGTTGTTTGTCGATGCAACTTACCGAGGCCCACGCTGGCAACGTTGGGTATTCAAACCCGTCACTCTGTTACTGTTGCTGTTACTCGCATGGCAAGCGCCTATTCTAGGCCCTGCGGGCTATCTGATTGTTTTGGGCTTGCTGGCAACTCTGGTTGCGGATGCTCTCTTGCTGCTACCCAGTGAGCGCTTACTTTATGCTCTGGGTGCATTCTTCCTCTCCCATTTACTGTATACCATTAGTTTTGCCAGCCAGATGACATTCACCCTGTTCTGGCCGCTTCCCTTAGTTCTCATCATCGTGGGCGCATTGTTGTTAGCCACGATTTGGACTCGGCTAGATGAAATGCGCTGGCCGGTGGTTGCTTTCGTCGGAATGACATTACTCATGGTATGGATGGCTGGCGAACAGTATTTTGCTCGTAGCACCGACATGAGTTTCTCATTGCTGACAGGAACCGTGTTATTGCTGCTATCCCATGTCGTCTGGCTCCTAAATCGCTATCGTTTTTCTTTCCGAGCCTCTGACGCCATTGTTGCAGGATGCTATTTTGTTGGGCACTTCCTAATTGTCAGGTCGCTGTATTTGTAATTACCCATTACCGCGCAACATTATTTTGTGAATGTATTTTTCGGCAACATATTGTTTTGCAAAGAACGCCGACCAGCAGGTTCCAAGGATGGAGCCTGAGTACTCAGCACAGAATGCGTGATCTTCAGATATGCCCTCTTATTCTCAGCTCTGTTTAGTAATTATTCTCATTTACCCTCTTGACTCTGGAGTTGACTCTAAGGTGTAGAGTGCAGTTATACCGGCTAAATCCTGTATACCTTTTACATTCTGTCCAGGAGGCACCATGCATTCACATTCCGAACATCAACATTCAACAGATACACAGAGCCAATGCGGCTGTGGTCATAGTCATGCCAAAAAACAAACCGGTTGCAGTAGCCAACAAGCAACCAATTCCAGCAATAACAGCACAAATTCAGTGAGTGAGCATTCACATCAAGAAGGTGGTTGCTGTAGCCAGAGTCATGCCGATGAAGGTGACGAGGAAAGCGACAGACTTACTCTCGTGACGCCTTCTGATAGCCAGCGATTTAGTTGGCAAGTTAACGGAATGGATTGCCCAAGTTGTGCCCGTAAAATTGAAAATGCAGTCAGCAGTCTGAGCGGCGTTGAAAATGTAAAAGTCCTGTTTGCTACAGAAAAACTGGTGGTCGATGCCCGTTTAGATATTCGCTCCCAAGTGCAGCAGGCCGTCATACAGGCTGGATTCAGTCTGGTCGATACTCAGTCGACCATGGCGAGCAAAAACACTGCGCCAGAATCTCGTGTTCGTGAATATTTACCAATCATATTATTAACCACACTGATGCTCATCAGTTGGGGAATCTCATTATTCAGCATTCAGCTGAGTGAATTCGCATTTGCCGCAACCACCATTGTCGGGCTGATCCCCGTTGCGACCAAAGCCTGGAAACTCATCCGTTCCGGCACCCCCTTTGCAATCGAAACCTTGATGAGCGTCGCGGCTATCGGCGCGATGTTTATTGGCGCGACGGCTGAAGCCGCAATGGTATTACTGCTGTTTATGATCGGCGAATTGCTGGAATCTTATGCGGCAAACCGCGCGCGCCGTGGCGTGACCGCGCTAATGGCGCTGGTACCTGAAGAGGCATTGCTGCTCAAGAACGGTGAACGCCAGCAGGTGCCCGTTGCCAGTTTACGCCCCGGCGATATCATTGAAATCTCACCGGGGGGCCGTCTGCCCGCTGATGCGGAATTAATGACTCCATTTGCCAGTTTTGATGAAAGTGCTCTCACCGGCGAGTCTGTTCCTGTTGAACGCGTGCAAGGTGAGAAAGTCGCGGCAGGGAGTTTATCGGTCGATCGCGCTACCGAAATGCGAGTTATCTCTGAACCCGGTAATAATGCCATTGACCGCATTCTACAACTCATTGAATTAGCAGAAGAACGTCGGGCGCCTATTGAGCGTTTCATTGACCGTTTTAGTCGCATTTACACTCCCGCCATTATGCTTCTCTCAGCACTGGTGATGCTGGTTCCGCCTTTAGCTTTTGCCGAGCCTTGGGAAACCTGGATTTACCGCGGCCTGACATTGCTGCTGATTGGCTGCCCATGTGCCCTGGTCATTTCCACTCCGGCGGCCATTACCTCGGCACTGGCTGCGGCAACACGGCGCGGGGCATTAATTAAAGGGGGCGCGGCGCTTGAGCAATTGGGTCGCATTCAAACTGTTGCTTTCGATAAAACCGGTACTCTGACGGAGGGGAAACCGCAAGTCACTGATATTCTGCCAGTATCCGGTGTGAGTGAAACTAGCCTGTTGGCGCTTGCGGCAGCGGTAGAGGCAGGGTCGCACCATCCGCTGGCAATCGCCATCATGCAACGTGCGCAACAAAATACCCCCCTGTTGCCACTCGCCGAGGAACGGCGTGCGTTGGCGGGTATCGGTGTTGAGGGCACGGTTAACGGGATAGTGGTTCGTGTCAGTGCTCCCAGTAAGATATCACCGGAATTATTGAGTGCTGAGTGGCAAGCACTGCTTGATGAACTAGAAAATAGCGGTAAAACGGCGGTCGCCGTGTTGGAAAATGAGAAATTCATTGGTTTAGTGGCACTGCGCGACACTTTACGCACTGATGCTAAACAGGCCATTGATTCACTGAAAAAGTTAGGTATTCAAGGAGTAATGCTAACGGGTGATAACCCTCGCGCGGCGGCGGCTATTGCCAGTGAGCTGGGGATTGATTACCGCGCTGGATTGCTGCCTGCCGATAAAGTGCAGGCAGTTATGGCGCTAAATGCGACACACCCGACGGTGATGGTGGGTGACGGTATTAATGATGCTCCGGCAATGAAAGCAGCCAGTATTGGCATCGCGATGGGCAGTGGCACTGATGTCGCATTGGAGACCGCCGATGCCGCACTGACCCATAACCGACTAACTGGGTTGGCAGAAATCATCCTGTTATCACGAGCGGCCAACGCTAATATTCGCCAGAACATTACTATCGCATTAGGGTTAAAAGGTATTTTTCTGGTGACCACTTTATTGGGCTTAACCGGCTTGTGGCTGGCAGTATTAGCCGATTCCGGCGCAACTGCCTTAGTGACAGCAAACGCGTTGAGGTTATTGCGCAAACGAGATATTTGAAGCAACTATCAGTTTTGAAACAAATGTCAGTTTTGAAACAAATATCAGTTTTTGAACACTGGGGTAAAAGCCCACGTCATTCCGCTTTTGCCCCTTTCTTGACCAAATAGCGATAAGGTGTCTGTTGGGTATCTTGTGCCAGTAACTGGTGATCCATAAAGCGGCAAAAACCGGGGATATCACGGGTCGTGGCCGGATCATCAGCAATAATCAGCAGAGTTTGGCCGTCCTCCATATGCCGGACGGTTTTACGCACCATCATCACCGGCTCTGGGCAGCGTAATCCTAGTGCATCAAGTGTTTTGTCCGGATCGGCAAAAATATCGGTCATTGCAGTTCTCTTGTGTGTCAATAAGCAGGTTACTAATAATATAAAGTGTAAGCGAACTTACAAAGCGGGCGAACTTATAAAGCCTAATAGTTTACTCCGCCGGTTGTTGGGTGCAAGGGCGCAATAACTTTCATAGAAAGGCCCGCGATTGCGCTAAAACTAAGCATTGCATTCGTTGCGCAAACGCGTATTATGCGGCGCGTCGCAGAAATTGCGGCACATTATGTTTGGGTTCCCTCACCCCAATAACCAAAAAGGTCACATTTATGTTTTCGTTTACTGCCCAACAGCGGATGACCGCTTTGGTATGGCTGGCGCTATTCCATATAGTCATCATTACCTCCAGTAACTATCTGGTGCAATTACCGATCGCTATCTTCGGTTTTCACACCACTTGGGGAGCTTTTACCTTTCCATTTATCTTCTTAGCCACTGATCTGACTGTACGGATTTTTGGTGCTCCTTTGGCGCGCCGGATTATTTTGTCTGTCATGCTGCCAGCCTTACTTATCTCTTATCTGATTTCCGCCCTGTTTTATCAGGGAAGCTGGCAAGGGTTCCCGGCATTAACCAGTTTTAATCTGGTAGTCGCCCGTATCGCGGTGGCGAGCTTTATGGCATATGTGCTGGGTCAAATTCTTGATGTTCAAGTCTTTAACCGCCTTCGCCAGCGCAGCGCATGGTGGGTTGCCCCCACTGCTGCCATGTTCTTTGGCAATATCAGCGATACCATGGCCTTCTTCTTTATTGCGTTCTACCGCAGTTCCGATCCTTTTATGGCGGCAAATTGGGTGGAAATCGCCTTGGTGGATTATAGCTTCAAGCTACTGATCTGCATGTTGTTTTTCTTGCCTGCCTATGGCGTAATGCTCAATGTGTTACTGAAGTATTTTGCCCGGCAGACTGAACAGCAAACGCTAACTCGGGTCAGCCCCGCTGAACAATAGATTTCTAACCCATGGATTTCTAACCCATAGATTCATGAATAATAGATTGCTTAATAATAGATTGCTTTTAGCGTCTGAATAAGGTGCGATAAGGTCGCATACCCAAAGTGGTTGGCGTTGCTGTTCCCTCTGCCATCTCAAATCAGAGGGGATATTAATCATCGATAAGGGATTACCATGCATAAAATAACCAAGTTTCTTGCTGTTGGCCTGCTGGTCGTGGGATTAAGTGCTTGCGATGGCGGCAGCGATAACAATGTGGGCCAGCCCGTCAGCTTGTTAGATGGCAAAGTGGCGTTTGTTTTGCCGGCAGATTTGTCTGACCAAAGCGGAAAAATGGGCAACCAAACCAATAACATGCACGTTTATGCCAACAAAACTGGCGATAAAGCGGTTATCGTGATTTTAGGTGATAATACCAATGAAGCTTTGGATGTTCTGACTGAGCGTCTGGCTGAACAGCAACGCGCTCGTGATGCCAACCTACAGGTTGTGACGAACAAAGCCATTAAGGTAGACGGGCATCCTTTCCAGCAATTGGACAGCATTATTACTAGTGGTGGGCAAAAAGCCTATTCGTCCGTATTGATGGGTAAAGTCGATAACCGATTGATGACATTACAAATTACCTTACCGGCCGACAATCAGCAGCAAGCACAGACTGAAGCTGAATCCATTATCAGCACCTTAAAGTTGAGCCCATTATCACTGCCATAAATCTGGGATAATCTTCCCAATATAGCGCGGATAAAGCCAAATGAAGGGGAAACGCGCCGTTGGGGTCGTAACGGCGTAAGCCGTCGGAGTGCCCCGAGGTGCGGTCAACCCTTCACTCAGTAAGCGATAAGCCACTTTGTCATCAGCCTAAGAGCGCGGGTAAACCCGCGCTCTGTCTTTGACTATCACGCCAGTGCTCGTGCAAGTAAGGTAATAGGGTGTTCGCATTTCTTGCTGGTCGACATCTCAATCTGCCATTTGCAGGTTTCGCAGTCGGTAATCACTAAATCAACACCACTGTCTTCAATCTGTTGGAATAATGATGCCCCGATCCCTTGGGATGTCGCGTAGTTCTCTGATTTAAAACCATATGTCCCAGCAATCCCGCAACATTGAGAATCTAACACCACCAGCTCAATACCTGGGATGCGTTGAAGTAGCGCCAAGGTATAAGCCGTCCAGCCCATTTTCTCCATATGACAGGGGGTGTGATAAGCAATGCGCAGCGGTTTGTTTTGGGCCGAACTCTTTTCCTCTGAATACAGCGGCTTGAGCGGCAATTCCCGCCCTTTTTCTAATAAACGGTAGAGATAGCGAGTCGCCAGTTCCACTCTGTCGCGCACCGGCGCGGTATCGACATCCAGTAAATGCGGATACTCATCGCGCAGGGTAAAAGTACAGCTTGAGGAGGTGGCGACCACCGGAATATCTCGAGTAATTACCGCGTCAGTGAGGGATTCCAAATTCACCCGCGCCTGTTTTTTCGCCTGTTCAATAAACCCATTCGCAATCAGCGGCACACCACAGCATTTTTCGCGTTTAAGCAATTGAACACCAATGTTCATCGCATTGAATACACTGACTAAATCCTTGCCCAACTGCGGATGGTTATAGTTGACAAAACAGCCGTGGAAGAATGCTACCTGTTCCGTATATTGCTGCTGTTTCTCAGCTTGTTTGCGATACCAGCGGCGGAAAGTGCCAAACGAATATTTTGGCAACTCGCGCCGGTGGTCAATTTTCAGCGCTTTATCCAGTAAAACCCGCACCGGTTTTAACCCCGTGACCGCATTGATGACTGGAGCAAATGGCGTCGAGAGAGTGCCCATGAAATCGGTGTGACTGAGGATAGCATCACGCAGTTTGGGTTTATTGCTGCTGTAACTGGCTTTAGCGCGCTGGATGATGTCACCGATTTTGACATCTGACGGGCAAGCCACTTCACAGCGCTTACAGTTAGTGCAGTATTTCAATGCATCGTCATACAGCGCCGGATCTTTCAAACGCAGGCGCTCACCATCGGGGCCAGCCTGTTTTGGCCCCGGATAAAGCGGGTTAACTTTCGCTACCGGGCAATATGTGGTGCAAACCGTACATTTGATACAACTTTCAAAGCTGTTATCCCGTGCCAAATGTTGATGCTGAGAGAGAGGCTCATCCTGAGCGCTTTTGTGCTGCGGTAACGCTGTCATAATGTCACCCCCATAGCGCTGACAATCTGCTCTGCCACGAACAATGCACTGGTCAATGAAACCCCTGCACCACACCCCTGTTGCAGCGGGTCATAGCCGCCGAGAACAGCGCCAATAACATGCAAGTTATCCAGTGCGACACCGCCACGCAGCGCCCGTAACCGGTTATCGGTGTTCACGCCAAATTGCAAATAAGGTTGCGGCGCAAACATATTGCTGTGGCTCCAATCTGCGCGGTTTGGCAGTGATAAAATATCCAAATCCAGTATGGGTTCATAGATATGCTCAAAAGTCGCCACCAGCCCATTACTGAAGAAACTGCCACTCGCCAGCACCATCTGAGCCGCCCGCAACGGAATATCGCCATGATTGCGGCTATACAGCCCGGTAATTCGGTTTCCGACCAGTTCGGCGCGCAATACCGCATCACCCGGCATAACAATGCCGCCTAATTGCTGAAAACGACGACGCAGCGCTTGATGTAAGCGCATGCCGAGCAATGACGGCGGCAATGTTGGCAACAATTGAATCGGTTTGCCCACCGCCGCGCGCAGCGCCTCTAAGGGTGCTGATTCATCCAGCCCAATGCAGGCTGGCAGTAAAATCATTTCCGCTGTTGATGACAATCGCGCCAGTTCATCGGCCAGCGGTTGCCGGTTTTCGGGCAAATCCAGCACCCGCGCAATATTCACCGCACGAAATTCACTGGGATTATCGCGTAAACGGTCGAGCGCCGGTAAATGCAGATAATCTGCTGTGGCTTCAACGCCCTGCTCCTGCAAAGCACTGGCCACCATCTGTGGCTGAAAATCGAGGAATCCTTCAATGCCAATCACCGCCACTTTTTGCCAGGGTAGCGGGCCTTTTAATGGCGCGACGGGAATATCCGACGAACTCAACCACGTGGGGCGGCAGCTGCCCAGCGGGGTCAGGCGCAAGTGATTTTCAGCCGCGCTGCCGACCAGATTCAGCCCGCAGCGGCTTAACAGGGATTCAGCTTGATACGCGAGCTCGCCCACCGACCCTGTTTGCCCCATTTTGCTATAAGGATGCTCAGGCGTTAGCTCCGCTAAGGTTTCAAGCGCAGAGAGTGGCTGGCTGACCGCCTGCCCATTGGGCAATTTCGCCAACAGATCCAAAGAACCGGAGGAAAAATGCAGTGCATTTTGACCGGCGCTGACAATCGCGCAATATTTGCCTTGCTCGGCGAGGCGGATACCGCAAGCCAGCCCAGCTAACCCGCCGCCGATGATAATCACATCAAATTTCATCGCGTTTCTCCTGCTCATTGGCCGCACTCGGGCTATCATCCAGACCACATAGCCCTTGATAAACCCAATGGGTAAACTCACTTTCCCGCAAAGCGTCACCCCAAGCTATTGGGCGCACCCCTTTCCAACGCTCATTCAAAAACTGGCCAAGTTGTTCACGGGATTGTTGCGGTGTGGTCACTTTAAAACGGCTGAGTAAGCCCGCCGCCCGGCAAGCGCAAAGCTCTCCCTGGCACGTCCCCATGCCAACGCGAGTGCGGCGGCGTAAATCCAATAGGTTATTAACTGACAAAGATTCAATGGCATAGCGCACTTCACCGGCGGTGACCGCCTCGCATTCACACACTAAACTGTTGTCCAGACGGTTTCCGGCTAATAACTGGGTCGCGCGGTCGCCATGACGATAAACGGCTGAGCCGCGAATACTGGCGGGCAAAGAAATCACTTTGCTGAGCGTTTGTTCTGCTGATTGCTGTGAACCGGGAAGTGGCTCTTGGGCCGTGGTGCAAGCCGCTGTTACACCGAGCTTTTCACAGACTTTATCTGTTGCCCACTCCGCCATCAGCCGGTAAGTCATCAACTTGCCGCCAGTGATGGTGATAAAGCCCTCCAACCCATCACGGCTGGCGTGGTCGAGCAAGACGATGCCACGGCTGACATTACGCCCTGAAGGATCATCATCACTAGCGACCAGCGGCCTGACTCCGGCATAAGCGCGTAAAATGCGCGTTTGCGCCAATTGCGGTGATAATTTTGAGCCTTCGCGAATTAAGGTATCCACCTCTTGTGCCGTTACTATCATATTGTCTATCTGATCATATTCAATATGGGTGGAGGTGGTGCCAATCAGTGAAATAGTATCGCCTGGCACCAAAATGTCGGCATCAGCCGGTTTACGGCAGCGGTTGATCACCATGTTGTTGATCCGATGACCGAGGATCAACAGCGCGCCTTTGGCAGGAAACATGCGGATACGAAGATCAGCATATTCAGCAATGTGCTGACCCCAGATCCCCGCGGCATTGACCACGATTTGCGCATGGATATCATATTGACGCTGATTTTTACTGTCGAAAACGCGCACGCCGCTCACCCGGTCACCCTGACGTAATAATCCGATAACTTGATGATAAGTGAGTACATTGGCCCCGTGCTCACGGGCATCCAACATATTGGCGGCGGTGAGGCGGAAGGGGTCAACAGTGCCATCGGGCACGCGGACGGCAGCAATTAGCGCGGGGTTAGCAGCAGGTTCGAGCCGCAATGCTTGTTTTGGATCAATGGCTTCGGCGTCGATCCCCGCCTCCTGACAGCGCGCAATAAATTGCGCCTGATATTCCAAGGAGTCTTCCGGCAAGGTGATAAACAAACCATCTGTTTGCTCAATACAATGGCGGGCAATGCGTTTGAGAATCCGGTTTTCTTCAATACATTCACGCGCGGATTCGCCGTCAGTCACAGCATAACGCGCACCACTGTGTAATAAGCCATGGTTACGGCCTGTCGCGCCGGTGGCAATGTCATGCCGCTCGAGCAGAGTACAGGCCAAACCCCGCCGAGCACAGTCTCGAGCTATTCCAGCACCCGTCGCGCCACCACCAATGATGATGACATCCGTTTCTGTGTAAGGAGAACTGTTCGTCATGAAAGACCCCATATTATCAGACAGCCGCCTGACGGCTAATTATGAGTCTATTGAGCCACAGTCTTTATGGATATTGTTTGATAAGGAACAAAAACGAACCAAAAACGAAAACAATATGGCGCATAAAAACCATGATTGTGATCAAAGTCACAGGTAATTTGTCATTAGCGGTTTCAAAATGTTAACCAATCGCTCAAAATTGCCGCCGCTTTCATATAACTGTAACAAATGCGCCATCACTCACAGATAAGTTTCGCAATCCTATCTAGTATGACGCTCGTTATAGAATATAAACGACAATTGCTTCGCCGTTTAACCATCGGCAGCGCTTAACCACCGGGTAGATACCAGGCTATACCGGAGTCAAAAAATTACAAAAAAGCCATCGGAGGCACTCATGTTGAGTATTTTTAAGCCCGCGCCACATGTGGCAAGGCTTCCCACAGACCAGGTTGACCCCACTTACCGCCGCTTACGCTGGCAAATCTTCATGGGCATCTTTTTCGGTTACGCGGCCTACTATTTGGTGCGTAAAAACTTTACTCTGGCCATGCCGTATTTGATCGAACAAGGTTTCTCTCGTGGGGATCTGGGCTTCGCACTATCCGGTATTTCTATTGCTTATGGCTTCTCAAAATTCATCATGGGTTCGGTGTCTGACCGTTCGAATCCACGCGTATTCCTCTCTGCCGGTTTGATTCTCTCCGCAGCCGTGATGCTGTTTATGGGGTTCGTCCCTTGGGCAACATCCAGTATCGCCGTGATGTTTGTGCTGCTGTTCTTATGCGGCTGGTTCCAGGGAATGGGTTGGCCGCCATGTGGCCGTACCATGGTGCACTGGTGGTCGAAGAAAGAACGCGGCAGTATCGTTTCTGTCTGGAACTGCGCCCATAACGTCGGTGGTGGCTTGCCGCCATTGCTGTTCTTGCTGGGTATGGCATGGTTTAACGACTGGAAAGCTGCGCTCTATATGCCCGCTTTCGGTGCCATATTGGTGGCATTGATTGTCTTCGGCCTAATGCGTGATACGCCTCAATCTGTGGGCTTGCCACCGATTGAAGAGTACAAAAACGACTATCCGGATGACTACAGCAAAGAAGCGGAAGAAGAGCTGACCGCGAAACAAATCTTTATGCAATACATCTTGCCCAACAAATTGTTGTGGTATATCGCGATTGCTAACGTGTTTGTTTATTTGCTGCGTTACGGCATCCTCGACTGGTCACCAACCTACCTGAAAGAAGTCAAACACTTCGCACTGGATAAATCCTCATGGGCTTATTTCCTGTATGAATACGCTGGTATTCCAGGGACGCTGTTGTGTGGTTGGATGTCCGACAAAGTATTTAAAGGTAACCGTGGTGCCACCGGCGTGTTCTTTATGACGTTGGTGACTATCGCGACCATTATTTACTGGCTGAACCCGGTCGGTAACCCAGGTATCGATATGGCCTGTATGATCACTATCGGCTTCCTGATTTACGGCCCGGTGATGTTAATTGGCTTACATGCCCTTGAATTAGCGCCGAAAAAAGCAGCGGGTACTGCCGCAGGCTTTACCGGTTTATTCGGTTATCTGGGTGGCTCGGTTGCGGCCAGCGCCATTGTTGGTTACACCGTTGACTACTTCGGTTGGGACGGCGGCTTTATGGTCATGATTGGCGGCAGCATTATCGCTGTTCTGTTATTGATCGTCGTCATGTTCAGTGAGAAAAAACATCACGCTGAGCTAGCCAGACAGGCCGAGCTGGATAAAAAATAATATCCAAATGATCAAGTAGCTTACAGGCTGTGCCGTTATCTATATGGATGAATAGCGACACAGCCTTTTTCATACCCTGAAATTGATAAAAGGAATAATATCAATGCAAACCCACATCAAATCACTGATAGCGAGCATGATTCTGGCATCCTCAGTCGTCGGCATGGCACAGGCAGCGGAACCCTTAGCCCAAGATAAATCAGCAGATAAAGTTGTCATCGCGCACCGCGGTGCCAGTGGCTACTTGCCGGAGCACTCACTGCCCGCCAAAGCTATGGCCTACGCACAGGGCGCTGATTATCTTGAGCAAGATTTGGTGATGACCAAAGATAATGAGTTAGTAGTTCTCCATGACCATTATCTTGACCGGGTAACAGATGTCGCCGATCGCTTCCCTGACCGCGCCCGTAAAGATGGTCGTTATTACGCTATTGACTTTACGCTACCAGAAATCAAGTCACTGAAATTTACCGAAGGCTTTGATATTGGTAAAGATGGTAAGAAAGTGCAGAGCTATCCGGGCCGCTTCCCAATGGGCAAGTCTGATTTCCGTGTGCACACTTTCCAGGAAGAGATTGAATTTGTTCAGGGGCTGAATCATTCGACCGGTAAAAATATCGGTATCTACCCTGAAATCAAAGCGCCATGGTTCCATAAGCAAGAAGGTAAGGACATTTCTACCAAAGTGTTGGAAGTGTTAAAACAGTACGGTTACACCACCAAAGCCGATAAAGTCTATCTGCAATGCTTTGATGCCAATGAATTAAAACGTATCAAAAATGAGCTGGAACCCAAGATGGGCATGGACCTGAAACTGGTTCAACTGGTGGCTTACACTGACTGGAAAGAAACCTACGAACAGAAACCTAATGGTGAGTGGGTTAATTACAGCTATGACTGGATGTTCAAGCCAGGCGCAATGAAGAAAATCGCGCAATATGCTGACGGCATCGGCCCAGACTACCATATGCTGGTGGTGGAAACCTCGACACCAGATAACATCAAGCTGACGGATATGGTCAAGGAAGCGCATGCCAGCAATATGATGGTGCATCCGTTTACTATCCGCGCGGACAAACTGCCTAAATACGCCACTGATGTAAACCAACTGTTTGATATTATTTACAATCAAGCCGGGGTTGACGGGGTATTTACCGACTTCCCAGATAAGGGTGTGCAATTCCTGCAAAAACAGGGACAACACCAGTAAGTGATTTATCTGGGATAACTTAGCATCTGAGATAACTTAATATAAGAAATGGCGCACTCATCTACAGTGCGCCATTTTTTTTACTGCAATGAATCAGTTACTTATCAGTACCTAAAAACATCTTGCGCAGATAATGGGGTACTGCGTCATCGGCATTTGAGCCGATCACTTCCAGGTTCGGTAACATATCTTTTAGGCGCTGATGAGCATCGCGCATGATGCAGCCCTTGCCCGACATAGACAGCATTTCCAGATCATTCATACCATCGCCAAACGCGATACATTCTTTCAATGAATAACCAATAATTTTAGACACTTGCTCAAGCGCATGGCCCTTGGACACCCCGCCGCCCATCACTTCCAGACAGGTCGGGAAAGAGAAGCTGACATTCACCCGATCGCCCCAACGTGCATTGATGGCTTCTTCCAAAATCAATAATTTATCGTGATCTTCGCAGGTGAAGTAAACCTTACACACCCCGTCAGTCGGCAGCAAAGCTGGCTCGAACACTTGATATTTGAACACCGACTCGCGGAAAAACTCTTCCTGTTCAGGGCTTTCGCGGTTCATATACCATTCATCATTCAAATAGACGTTGGTCAGAATATCTGAATTGTGATGTTCAATATTGTACAAATCACGGGCAATGTCAGCATCGAGGTTATGACTGAAAATCAGCTCCCCTGCGGTGTTATGCACACGCGCGCCGTTGGAGGTTATCATAAAGGCGCTGATATCCAGGTTGTCGCGGATTTGGGCCACATCAATATGGTGGCGGCCAGTCGCAAACACAAAGTGCACATCGCGCTGCGTCAGCAACTTGAGTGTCTCTTTGGTATAAGGCGTCAATATGTGGTCAGGTGACAGCAGGGTGCCATCTAAATCGGAAGCAACAACATGATACATAGCGGTATGTTCTAACCTCTGGTGGTGTCGGGATTTACCGGCCGACGGATTGTTTATGTTGCAGACAATGTTTATGTTGCAAAGAAGAGTTATGTTGCGCAAAAAAACGCAATATGGCGCTTAGCGCCTCGGCACGCAGGGTGTCCCGCTCGAACAGGATCTCATGGCGTGCACCTTGAATGACCTTAGGCTGCCCCCCTTCGCAAGGGTGCCCCGCCAGAATCATTGCCTGAGAAAATGCATTATGGGCCGGGTTATGCACTACCCGATCCTCACTGGCCTGTAGTAACAGAACCGGCGTAGTAATTTTGTCTGCCTGGGCGATAATTTGCTCACCCACCAGCATGCTTTCACGGATCCAATGATAAGTTGGCCCGCCGACACGGATTTCTGGTGTATCCGCATATTGGCGCAAATAGCGGCGATAGCGCTCACGGCTGTGAGTCAACATATTGACCATATAGGGTAATGGCCGCCATTGCCCAGTGCCGATGGCGTAATAATCCCGCAGTTTTTGATGCTTTTCAGCCCAGTCGACAATCCGGTGAGCCAGCCAGCCCGGCATCGGCAAATGGATGCCAAACATGGGCGCACAAAGCGCCACGGCATCAAATGCCTCTGGCTGCTGCGCCAAAAAGCGCGTCAGAATTGCGCCCCCCATAGAATGGGCCAGTGCAAAACGCTGCTGATAATGGCTACCGGTTATTTCGCGCTGCACCAACTGCGCAAAATCTTCAATGTAATCATCAAATTTGATCACATGACCGCGGTTACCATCCTCCAGTATACGCCCTGATCGCCCCTGACCACGATGATCCAACACTATAACATCATAGCCTTGCTGGAATAGATCATAAGCTACTTCGGGGTATTTGACGTAACTTTCAATGCGACCAGGCACCACCACCACCACGCGGGTATGTTGAGGTGAGCAAAAACGAACATAGCGAATGGGGATATTATCGACCCCCATAAACTCGTCTTCATCCCGCTGCTGCCAAAAATCTAACAATGGGCCGTTAACAAAAGCAGCAAACTGCTCTTCACGGGTCAACCAGCTATTATCTAACGGCATAGTGTGTCTCTATAACGACATAGTTTGTCTCTATAGCGGCATAGTTTGTCTCTAACAGCATAGTGCGGCCCGATATAATATAACGTTATAAATCATAGCTGATTGCATCCTTTGGCTGGAGTCATTGGGTACTCTGTGAGCCATAGCACATTGATTAGCAATAGAGTATTGTGGCATAAATTTATGCATTCTGGGAGTTTTGCCAATGACCTTAGACTGGTGGTTAACTTATCTGCTGACCACAATTATTCTCAGTTTGTCCCCCGGATCGGGTGCCATCAATACTATGAGCACCACCATCAGTCATGGTACGCGCGGCGTGATTGCCTCCATCTGCGGATTACAATTGGGGCTGGCTGTGCATATTGTGCTGGTCGGGGTGGGCCTTGGCGCACTGATTTCACAATCTCTGCTGGCATTTGAGCTGTTAAAATGGCTCGGAGCGGCTTACTTAATTTGGCTTGGCATACAACAATGGCGCGCCGCCGGGGCGCTGGACTTGCATGCATTAGCGAACAGCCTGCCACGGCGCAAGCTGTTTAAACGCGCGGTGTTCGTCAACCTGACCAACCCGAAAAGCATTGTTTTTCTGGCCGCGTTGTTTCCACAATTTGTCCTGCCGCATCAACCGCAAGTGGCGCAATATCTGATTCTCGGCAGCACCAGTGTGATAGTCGATATTATCGTGATGATGGGTTACGCGACTCTTGCTACGCGAATCGCGGGCTGGATTAAATCACCGCAGCAAATGAAATTATTGAATCGGATATTTGGCGGTTTATTCATGTTGGTAGGCGCATTATTAGCCACCGCGCGCAAAGTATAAAATACATTGATATGCCCCGACCGGGTAACTCACCGGTTGGGGAACTCGCTAGCGAGACAATATCAGATGGATACCAAAACCAGCAAAGAGTACCCCTGCCAGCCCATCAATCCATTTGGATAATCGTTGGTAACCACGGCGCATCACCGGCAAAGCAAAGACACAGGCCACAATGCTAAACCATATAAAAGTTTCCGCCACAATCAGTACAAATAAACCCCAGCGTGCGCCAGCAGTCACATTATCACCAACAAACAATGAAAATACGCTGCCGAAATAGATAACCGCTTTGGGGTTCGATAAATTAGTCAGAAAACCACGCACGAAAGTCCGGCCACGCGCAGGAAGTGCAACTTGCACCTCACTTTCTGAAGTATCTTGTTTGGAACGGGCGGATTTCAGCAGTTGCCAACCCATCCAGCACAGATATAACCCACCGCCGACCATAATGATTTCATGTAACCACGCCATTTTCTGCAAAATGAGATTTAGCCCCATCAGGGCGACACCAGCCCAAACCACAATCCCCAGCGAAATACCGACCACACCCATCATGGCTTCGCGCCGTGAGCGGCTGGCCGCGGTTTGCGAGACAAAAAAGAAATCCGGGCCGGGGCTCATCAGAGCCACCAAATGCACTAGCGCGACAGTCAGAAATAGCATTAGCATAATGAGATTCTCATAGCAGGAAAGGCGACCTGTTAGTCGTCGTTGTTATCTACGTGGTCGCGGATCATCGCCATAAACGGCGCGCCAAAGCGCTCCAACTTACGTTGCCCGACGCCACTGACACTCAACAGCTCACTGGCCGTGATCGGCATCTGCTCCGCCATCTCCAACAAGGTGGTGTCGTTAAACACCACATAAGGCGGAATATTGCCTTCGTCGGCGATAGATTTGCGCAATTTACGCAATTTGGCGAATAATTTGCGATCGTAATTGCCGCCGTAGGATTTTTGATTAGCACTGCTGCGCACTTTCAAACTCTGAATACGCGGCACCGCCAATTGTAATGGCAATTCAGCACGTAATACCGGACGCGCGGCCTCGGTCAACTGCAAAGCAGAGAACATCGCGATATTTTGGCTCAGTAACCCAAGGTGAATTAGCTGGCGCAACACACTGACCCAGTGCTCATGGCTTTGCTCGCGACCAATGCCATAGACCGACAGTTTGTCATGACCAAACTCACGAATGCGCTGATTATTTGCCCCGCGCAGCACCTCGACGATATAGCCCAAACCAAACTGTTGCCCGACCCGATACACACAAGACAGCGCTTTTTGCGCATCAGCCAGCCCATCATAGCGCTTTGGCGGATCCAAACAAATATCGCAGTTACCGCATGGCTGCTGCTTGCCCTCACCAAAATAGTTCAGCAACACCAATCGGCGGCAGGTTTGTGCTTCGGCAAAAGCCCCCATCGCATTGAGTTTATGCCGCTCAATATCTTGTTGTGCGCCGGTCGGTTTCTCTTCCAGACAGCGGCGTAACCACGCCATATCGGCCGGGTCATACAGCAACATCGCCTCGGCGGGTAGACCATCACGCCCGGCACGGCCAGTTTCCTGATAGTAAGATTCGATAGTGCGCGGAATATCAAAATGCACCACAAAGCGGACGTTGGGTTTGTTAATCCCCATGCCGAAAGCCACGGTGGCGACCACCACTTGCAAGTCATCGCGCTGGAAAGCTTCCTGCACATGCGCCCGGCGCTCATTATCCAACCCCGCATGGTAAGCCGCCACACTTAAACCACGGCTTTGTAGGCGCGCGGTGGTGTCTTCCACTTTTGCCCGACTGTTGCAGTAAATAATGCCACTTTTGCCGCGCTGGTCTTGAACAAAGCGCCACAGTTGATCAAGGGGTTTGAACTTCTCTACCAAGGTGTAGCGAATATTGGGGCGGTCAAAACTGCTGACCTGAATTAAGGGCTGCTCCAGATTAAGCAGCCGCACGATATCACCGCGCGTGGCTTCATCAGCCGTCGCGGTCAGCGCTATTACCGGTAAATCAGGGAAACGTTGCTTTAACTGACCAAGGGCACGGTATTCCGGGCGGAAATCATGGCCCCATTGAGAGATGCAGTGCGCCTCATCCACCGCCAACAGCGCAGGACGCCACTGATGTAGTTGGTCGAGAAAACTCTCCATCACCAGCCGTTCCGGTGCGATATACAGCAGTTTAATTTGACCACTGCGGCACCCGTCCATCACCGCCAATTGCTGCTCACGAGTTTGTGATGAGTTTAAGCACCCCGCGCCCACACCATAGGCCAGCAGTTGGTCAACCTGGTCTTTCATCAGAGAGATTAAGGGGGAGACCACCAACGTTAGGCCATCCGTCACCAATGCCGGTATCTGATAGCACAAAGATTTACCACCGCCCGTTGGCATCACTACCAGACAGTCTTGCCCTGATAGGGTGGCATTGATAATTTCTTGTTGTCCGGGCCGAAATTGCTGGTAGCCGAAAGTATCTCGCAATACTTGCTGTGCCAGTAACTCCCTATTTATCACTGCGGCGGTTGACACACTATTCCCCAACTATGAGATCTGCACAGGCCGGTGAACCGGCCTGTGTCTGAAACTTTTCTAACGCCGGATGACGTTAAAGGACATCATTCAACATGATACCCACACCCACCCGTGTTTGCCTAAAGTTATAGTCAATCATTGACTCACCATAGCCACTGAACACTTGGGTATAGAAACGAACATGCTTGGTAATCGGGTAGCTCCAGCCCATTTCAGCACCGCCGTAACCCGTATTCCAGTTATAGCGACCATCCAGACTAAACACACTTTCACCCAGAGCATAGCCCACTTTCAGGCGGTAATAACCCATGTATTTATTGATATCCGGGTTGTCATCTTTGGCATCATTTTCGGGCAAACGATACCAAGGTTTCAGGTCAATTTCCAAGTTGCCGCGTTGTGCCATGAAGCGGGTATAAACGCGATCCCAGCTACGTGAGGTTGGATCGGCTTTGCCGTTAGATTGGTGATTATAACCAAACTCTACTTCACGGAATGTCCAGCCCGCCAGCTCATAATCTGTGGCCCATGCCAGGAACACTTGCGGTTCGTAGTTGGTTTCACGGAAAGGTGAAGATTCATCTTTGTTCGATGCTTGCCACCAGGAACGTTGAGTATAAGACGCACCCAGCAACGAGTTATCACCGGCAATACCGCGCCAGATAGGGAAGCCTAAACTCAGTTGGAATTTAACTTCATCCTTATTGGCATTCTGCGCCCAATCATAAGAGCTTATCGCATCTTTATTGATATCGCTGGTATAGGTGTATAACAAATAGTTTGTTTCATACGGATAAAGTAAGAACGGATTGTCGTGATCCTGCAACATCGCCGCGATAATGCTGCCACGCACTGTCGGTGCGTCATGAATTTTCTCAACCGTTGCTTCTTCTGCTTGCGCCAATGTTGGCACCAGTAATAACGCGATTAAAACCTGCCAAAATCTACCCATAATTCCCTCATCGTTTTACGAATTATTTCTATTTGTAATGAAAACAGCTCATTCTACACACAAATGTTATCTGAGATTAGTGTTGTTTATATTTATGATTTAACGACTGGAAAACAACAAAATAGGAGCATAAAATAAACAAACTAATAACATGAGAAATTATCTTTTAAGAGAAAAATAATGCCTGTAACACCTTTAACACTGGAAAGTGCCCGTAGCCTTATTGGTGAAATTTTTGTTTATCACATGCCATTTAACCGCGAATTGGGATTAAAATTAACTCGTTTCGAGCAAGATTACGCCGAAATTACTTTTGATAATAATGACAAGCTGGTCGGTAATATTGCGCAGCGGATATTGCACGGCGGTGTTATTGCCGCAGTGTTAGATGTTGCCGCTGGTCTGGTATGTGTTGGGAATAGTCTGGTTCGCCATGAACCACTGATTCAGGAACAACTGCAAATGAAGCTGGCGAAAATGGGCACCATCGACCTGCGCGTCGACTATTTGCGCCCTGGCCGTGGTGAGCACTTTACTGCCAGCAGCAGCATCTTACGCAGTGGTAACAAGGTGTCTGTTGCCAGAGTTGAATTGCATAATGAAAACCAAATGCATATCGCCAGCGCAACTGCGACCTATTTGGTTGGCTGATGCGACCTATTGCGGTGATGAATAATAACGTGAAGTTAAGTACACTCACCGCATCTCCTTTCTTGTTCTGAGCCACACCATGGATAAACAACGAACCCGTCAGGGCATTTTTTTTGCGCTGGCTGCCTATTTTATTTGGGGTATTGCCCCTGCTTATTTCAAGCTCATCCAACAGGTGCCGGCTGATGAAATTTTGACTCATCGGATTATTTGGTCATTTTTCTTTATGCTGATTTTACTGACTGTCAGCCGCAATTGGCCCCAAGTTCGCCGCGCCATTAAAAACCGTAAACGTTTGTTATTACTGGCTGTTACCGCCGTACTAATCGCCAGTAACTGGCTATTATTCATTTGGGCGGTCAACCACAACCACATGCTGGAAGCCAGTCTGGGTTACTTTATTAACCCGTTGGTCAACGTGTTATTTGGCATGCTATTTCTCGGCGAGCGTTTTCGTCGCATGCAATGGGTTGCGGTGGCACTGGCGTTCGGCGGGGTGCTCATTCAGCTGTGGCAATTTGGTTCACTGCCCGTGATTGGTTTGGGCCTGGCGATTACCTTTGCGTTATATGGCTTAATTCGCAAAAAACTGGGGATTGATGCCCAAACCGGCATGTTGGTTGAAACAATGTGGCTATTGCCGATTGCGGCAGTTTACCTGTTCTTTATTGCCGACAGCCCGACCAGCCACATGGGGGCCAATGCCTGGTCGCTGAATATTCTGTTAGCTGCTGCGGGGGTGATTACCACTATTCCGCTGCTGTTCTTCACCGCCGCCGCCACCCGCTTGCGCCTTTCGACACTGGGCTTCTTCCAATATCTGGGGCCGACGCTGATGTTTATTCTGGCGGTCACTTTCTATGGCGAGACTATCGGCAACGATAAGATGGTCACTTTCGTCTTTATCTGGGCGGCGCTGTTACTGTTCACGTTGGATGCACTTTACACCCAACGCAAGCTGCGTGCCTAGTTATCAAGCCTACAAAAATGCCGGTTACTCATTGAGCGATGAATTGATAACCAAAGAACTTGACGTTGCAGGTAGGCAGCAAGCGAACTCATCCCGATGAGCTTACACAAGTAAGTGATTCGGGTGCGTGAACGCAGCTAACACCCCTGCAACTTCAAGGGCGAAGGTTAAAGCCAGTTCTTGCGTTTGAAATAGAGATATGGCGCTAACCCGGCAATAATCATCAAACTGATTGCCCCTGGGTAACCAAACGACCAGCGCAATTCCGGCATAAATTCAAAGTTCATCCCGTAGCTGGACGCCACCAAGGTGGGCGGCAGGAACACCACCGACACCACCGAGAAGATCTTGATAATGCGGTTCTGCTCGATGTTGATAAAACCCATCGCCGCTTGCATTAAGAAGTTAACTTTCTGGAACAAAGATTCATTGTGCGGCAACAGAGATTCGATATCGCGCAGTACCTCACGGGCCTGTTCCAACTGGCCACTGGGTAAACGGGCCTTACGCACCAAGAAATTCAGCGCCCGCTGGGTATCCATTAGACACAACCGGACTTTCCAGCCGATATCTTCCTGTTCTGCCAGTGTGGAGAGCGCAGCATCATATTCATCGCCCTGCTGGCCTTCCATGATGACGCGGCTCAAGGCTTCCAAGTCGCTGTAAATATTCTCGATTTCATCTGCCAGCTGCTCAATTTTAGTTTCAAACAAATCTAGCAGCAATTCATAGGCGTTGCCGTCAACCAGTGTTTGGTTGCGCGCGCGCATGCGATACAAGCGGAATGCCGGTAATTCGCGTTCGCGCAGGGTATACAGGCGGCCATCACGAATAGTAAATGCCACAGTTGAGTTACCGGCGTGGTCGTCAGCATCTTCATAATAGAAGAAGGAGTGGATATGCAGGCCATCTTCGTCTTCAAAGAATCGCGCGGAGGCCTCGATGTCGTCCAACTCTGGCCGCGTGGCCAGGCTTTGCCCTAACTCATTCTGGACGCGTTCCCGCTCACCCTCTTCTGGCTCGACTAAATCGACCCAAAGTGAGGAAGTCAGGTCATCTGATTCATCCAGCTCCAAACGGGATAAGCGATTGTTACTTAATTTAAATGCGCTCAGCATGTGCCAAAACTCCCTTGCGGTGATGGATAGGGAAAACGCATTGAAGCACAGAAACAGGTCAGTATTGAAATACCCTTTGTTTCAGACCATAAGGAGATCTGACTCACAGCGGCGGTTTAGCGGGGCCGCTGACAACCACGAAGGCTATCAGCAAATATGAGGATAGCCTTAGAAGTTGCACCCTATGAACAGGTTATTGAGCCAGTATCTACTGGGTGTGTCCAAGGCGAATGTCCTCATCAAGAATAGTGCGCGCATGTTACGCCGAGAAGAAAAAGGCTGTCAACCGGTTAAAAGGTGTTAATTCATGAGCACAATTTTTAGTTCTGAGCGGCAAGATTTATTATCCAACAGCACGCAGCTATATACCTTAAATAATTCGAGTTGCAGAAAGGCGGCAAGTGAGTGACAAATCGGTCGGGAACCGATTTGAACAGCATTTATGCTAGCCCGCAGGGTGAGCCTCAAGGATGAGGCTCATTAATCCCCAAGAACTTACACAAGTAAGTGACTGGGGTGACAAATCTGCGGGGAGCAGATTTGAACGCTGCTTGCAGCGGCCTAGCAGAGGCGAGGCCCATGGACGGGCCGAGTAGTGAAAGCAGCCAACACATATGCAGCTTGAAGTATGACAGGTATAACATCGCTCTGTTTACGCTAGATTACAGTCAGCCACTCTTAAGGATATTTGACCAAAATGAAGCAAATCACCCAACAAACTCTGGTGCAGTTGAGCCAGCAAGCCCAGCAGTCACCGCGTCAGAGAGCCAATCTTAACTTCCACCCACAGCTCGACGACCCCATACAGCGCCTGGCGATTGCGATGGAGCCAGAGACTTATGTTCGCCCTCATCGCCACCCTCACACTTGGGAATTACTGACAGCATTACACGGCAGCTTTATTGTGCTGCTGTTTGATGATGCAGGAAAAGTCACCCACCGTGCGCTATTGGGCCAGGAAACCGCTATTCTGGAGATCCCCGCTAATGTGTGGCACGCCGTGCTCTCACTGGAAGAAGGGGCGGTTATTTTTGAAGTTAAACACGGCCCTTACCAGCCCATTACTGCCGAATACTTCGCCAGTTGGTCACCCGCCGAGGGTGAAGCGAAAGTCAGCAACCTATTGGCGTGGTATGCGACGGCTGATATTGGCGCGCGCTATCAGTAATAATATCAGTAAAAAACCGAAGCCAGCTTCGACTTCGGTTTTGTGTATCCTGCATCTTTATTTAGCTGATAATCCAGCAAAAATCACGAACAGGCTTTCCCTTGGTATTGGCAAAACAATCAACGTTTTATATTTTTAAACTGCTTAGTGGTATCCGTCAGTGCAACTTCTGTTGGTAACCGCTCCATGGAGCTGGCACCGTAGAAACCATCACATTGCGGACAATTATCCAAGATGTATTGAGCATCTTCTGGGGTAGAAATCGGCCCGCCGTGACACAACACAATCACATCTTCGCGCACCGCTTTTGCGGCAGCGGCCCATTCATTAATCAGAGGCACACAGTCAGCCAGCTTCAACGCGGTGTCAGCACCAATATTGCCGCCGGTGGTCAGCCCCATATGAGGAACAATAATATCGGCCCCCGCTTGAGTCATGGCGACAGCATCTTCGGCACTGAAAATATACGGCGTGGTGAGTAAATCTTTCTCGTGAGCCAGACGAATCATGTCCACTTCCAGACCATAGCCCATGCCAGTTTCTTCAAGGTTAGCGCGGAAATTCCCGTCAATTAAACCCACTGTTGGGAAATTCTGCACACCAGAAAAGCCCAATGCTTTCAGTTGATCCAAGAAGTGGTCAAACTGACAGAACGGGTCAGTACCATTGACCCCCGCTAGCACCGGCGTGTTCTTGACCACTGGCAACACTTCTTTTGCCATGTCGACCACAATTTCATTGGCATTGCCGTAGGCCAGCAGACCGGCCAGCGAACCGCGACCGGCCATGCGATAACGGCCCGAGTTATAGATGACGATAAGATCAATACCGCCGGCTTCTTCACATTTGGCCGACAAACCTGTACCCGCACCGCCGCCGATAATCGGCTCACGGCGGGCAATCATTTCCCGGAATTTAGCCAATATGGCCTGGCGTTGAAATTTTGGCATATGCTTCTCCACGAAGTTTACAGTGAGCAGTAATGGCCCTAATGGGATCGGCTCTTTGCTATTTCTTTAAAGTTTTCTACCGCAGCTTGGGCAAACTGTGGGTCATTAATATTGAATGGATAGTGCACCAGACGGCGTTTTTCAGTTTGAATCACGGTTTCTTCCAGCGTGTGGATAAAAGCTTTCAGTGCTTTTTCATCCCAGAAAGGTTGGCCCGGTGCGTCTAGCGCTGAAAATCCGCCCAGTGGAATTAAGAAACGCACCTCGCCTTCGCAGCGGTTAAGCTTCTCGCCAATCCAGCGCGCCATCTCAATGTTTTCTTGCTCGGAGGTACGCATCAATGTGACTTGCGCATTGTGCTCATAGAACAAGCGGTCGGCATATTTCGTCGGAATGGTGGCGGGGTTACCAAAATTAACCATATCTAATGCACCGCAAGAGCCGACGTAAGGAATTTGGCTGTGAGCAATAGCATCAAACCTTTCTGGGCCGCATGCTAATACCCCACCAAATAACAGGTCGCAGACCTCGGTGGTGGTCAAATCCAGCGCCCCTGCCAGTAAGCCGCTTTCGGCCAATTTTTCCATCGCTTTGCTGCCGCTGCCGGTCGCATGGAACACTAAACAATCATATTCTGCCGATAATGCCGCGCTAACCGCTTGAATACAGGGGGTTGTCACACCAAACATGGTCAAACCCAGCGCCGGTTTATCATTGGTCGCGATTTCTTCTTTTTGCGCAAAATAAACCGCACCGGCAATTTGATGGGCCGCATTGCTCAGCACACGGCGGGAAATACGATTAAGCCCGGCAATATCAGTGACCGAATACATCATGGCGATATCACTGGCACCGATGTAGCCGGAAACATCAGCAGAAGCCATGGTTGACACCATCAGCTTAGGAATACCGATAGGTAAACTTTGCATCGCAGGGGTTATCAGTGCCGTGCCGCCGGAGCCGCCCAAGCCTAACAGCGCAGCCACGTCATCACGGCTGGCAATAAAACGCTCAAAAGCCACCGCCATCGCACTTATCGCCCGCCCTCTATCACCACAGAAGACGGCCTGACGCCCATCAGGATGATGGCTCGCCACCGTTTCGGCCGTGATATCAGCGCCGCCAGCGTGCTGACCTGCTTTGGTCGATAAATCAACCGTGACCGTCGTCAGGCCGGTTGCTTTAATCAATTCACTGACATAAGTCAGCTCATCGCCTTTGGTATCTGTCGTGGTCGCGATAAAAATATGACGGGGCATCTGAACATCCTTCTATGAATGCGGAATGTCACAAGAAATGAAGCGAGTTGGTTAAGATAGAAGCATATTGAGACTGTAGTATCATTTTCGCAAAGCATATAACTTAAATATGAGACTACAGTCTCAAAAATAATCTGAATATGGAGAGCATTCATGGCGATTTGTGCGAACGGTTTGTTATAGTGAGCAAAAATACGATCTCTAGATCATGGAGTGACCGTGAGTTATCAAGATAAACCAGAACGCGCCCCTCCATCGCTAACCACCATCAGGGCTAGAACCCGGCGGCTACTTATTGACACCGCGATGTCAATGTATGAACAAGGCGCATTTCCATCAATAACTGAAGTCGCCAATGCCGCCCAGCTTTCCCGTGCCACGGCTTACCGCTATTTCCCGACACAAAGTGCCTTGGTTTCTGCCATGGTCGATGAGAGTCTTGGGCCAATATTGGAATGGCAGCCTACTCAACCCGATGCCCACCAGCGTATTGCTGAATTACTGTCTTTTGCTTATCCGCGTATGTTGCAACATGAGGGCGTGCTGCGAGCCGCGCTGCACTTGTCTTTGCAACAATGGGCCGATAGCCGCAGCAATCCAAACAATGAAGAGAAGTTAGTCCGTGGTAACCGTAAGCGGTTGTTAAAGCTGGCGGTTGAGCCATTGGAAGGGAAATTAACACCAGAAGCACTGCAACGGGTGATTCATGCATTTTCGTTAATTTATGGATCAGAGGTGTTTATGGTGCTGAAAGATATTTGGCATTTAGATGATGCTGGGATTCAGGATGTTACCCAGTGGATGGGCAAAGCCATTCTGCTACAAGCAGAAACCGATGCAAAACTGGCGGCTCAGGATGGGAGCGAGAGCCGCTAATACCGCTGCGGCATTGAGTCACAGGGTTTACCCAAACCTATTGATATTGCAGGGTAAACTTAGACAGCTTCTAATCGGGCATAAGCCGCCACCAGCCACTTAATACCTTCGCCGGGGAAAGCCACTTGCAACCGACTATGCTCACCGCTGCCTTCCAGGTTGACGATGGTGCCCTCGCCAAACTTAGGATGGCGCACCCGCTGGCCTAGTGAGAAGCCACTGTCATTTTCGTTCATCGGCGTCCCCATGCTGCGGTGGTTGACCGGGCGGGAAACTGTCGCGCGCAGCCGCACTTCTTCAACACACTCCTGCGGCAGTTCGCCGATAAAACGTGATGGCCGATGATTCACTTCTTTACCATACAGACGGCGGCTCTCGGCATAACAGAGTGTCAGTTTTTGCATCGCGCGGGTGACCCCCACATAGGCCAACCGCCGTTCCTCTTCCAGCCGCCCACTTTCATCCAGTGCCATCTGGCTGGGGAACATGCCCTCTTCCATACCCACGATGAATACCTGCGGGAACTCCAGCCCTTTCGCTGAATGGAGAGTCATCAACTGCACGGCATCCTGATAAGCATCCGCCTGGCCCTCTCCCGCTTCCAGCGCCGCATGTGAGAGAAATGCCTGCAATGGCATCAAATCCTGATCTTCATCCTGATAGCTATATTGACGGGTCGCGTTGACCAGTTCTTCAAGGTTTTCAATACGCGCCTGGCCTTTTTCGCCCTTTTCCTGCTCATACATCGACCACAAACCAGAATCGCGCATCACTCGGTCAGTTTGGACATGCAACGGCATATCTGCGGTTTCATGCGCCAGTGAATCCACCAGCTCGACAAAACGCTGCAGCGCAGAAGCCGCACGGCCTGCCAGCACTTTTTCCTGCAACATGGCGCGGGTGGATTGCCACAACGTTAGCTGGCGATCACGGGCAGTCTGGCGCACCACATCTAAGGTGCGGTCTCCAATACCACGGGTTGGTGTATTCACCACCCGCTCAAAGGCCGCGTCATCATTGCGATTGGACATCAGGCGCAGATAAGCCAATGCATCTTTGATTTCTTGACGTTCGAAGAAACGCTGACCGCCATAAATACGGTATGGCGTGGCCGTCTGCAATAAAGCTTCTTCCAAAACACGCGATTGGGCGTTGCTGCGATACAAAATGGCACAATCATTCAGCGCACCGCCATTGTCGCGCCAGGCTCTAATGCGGTTCACCACAAAACGGGCTTCATCCAGCTCATTAAAGGCGCAATAGAGCGAGATTGGCTCGCCCTCAGCGCCTTCAGTCCACAGATTTTTCCCCATGCGGCCGTCATTATTGGCAATCAGGGCATTCGCTGCCGTCAGAATATTGCTGGTTGAACGGTAATTTTGCTCCAATCGGATAGTTTCAGCGCCGGGAAAATCTTTCAGGAAGCGCTGGATATTCTCCACCTGCGCCCCGCGCCAGCCATAAATTGATTGGTCGTCGTCGCCGACAATCATCACATTGGAGCGATCCCCCGCCAGCAGGCGGATCCAAGCATATTGGATGTTGTTAGTATCTTGGAACTCATCCACCAGAATGTTGGTAAAGCGCTCGCGATAATGATTCAGAATATGCGGCTTATTCAGCCACAGCTCGTGCGCACGCAATAATAGCTCGGCAAAATCCACCAGACCCGCGCGGTCACAAGCTTCTTGATAGGCTTGATAGATACGCAGCCACGTGGCTTCGACCGGGTTGCCGTAGCTCTCAATATGCTGTGGACGTAGCCCTTCATCTTTTTTGCCGTTGATGTACCACATTGCTTGCCGTGGTGGCCATTGTTTTTCATCTAAATTCAATGCTTTAACCAAGCGTTTCAATAAGCGCAGTTGGTCGTCACTGTCGAGGATTTGGAAATCCTGCGGCAGATTGGCATCCATATGGTGAGCACGTAGCAACCGGTGCGCCAGACCGTGGAAAGTCCCAATCCACATCCCGCCCTGACTGGTGCCAATCAAATGCTCAATACGGTGGCGCATTTCAGCCGCCGCTTTATTGGTAAAGGTGACCGCGATAATGGAGTACGGAGAGGCATTTTCTACTGACAACAGCCAGGCAATGCGATGCACCAGCACCCGGGTTTTACCACTGCCCGCACCGGCCAGTACCAACAGGTTGCAGCGTGGCGCGGCCACGGCTTCGCGTTGTTTTTCATTCAGGCTGTCGAGCAGATCAGAAACGTCCATAGGCACCGTTTATCGGGTAAGGGAAAATAGCCAAATCGCCGGTTTTCCGGCGATTTTAACATCATTCCACTGTGAATTTATACAGAGTTATTGCAGAGGATTATAGCAATGCTGTCAGGGAAGCCAACTGTGAAATTTCAATATGTGGCAATAATCGGCTATCACTGGCCGCCATCAGGTTTTGTTGACGATCATTAATCCAGCAAGCTTGCATGCCACAACGTAGCGAACCAGCAACATCCGTGGTCAGGTCGTCACCAACATGCAAGATATGTTTCAGCGGAATATCCAGATGATTCGCCGCCTTATGATACATATCGCGGAAAGGCTTGGCGCGGCCATGGGGGCCGGAGCGCAAAACAAACTGGAAATAATTGTCCAGCCCGCAAGCTTTGGGATCCGCATTGCCATTGGTGATGGCCACCAGCGGGTAATGCTCCGCCAACGCGCTCAGAGTGTCATGAGTGGCTGGCGGCACATAAATGCGGCTACGCCATAGGGCAAAGTTTTCCATCGCCGCATCAGCCCCACACTGCGCTTCTGACTTACTCAAGCCATGGCGAATCAGACCCAGCTCGATAGCATGCCAGCGCCACTGAGTGACATCGTGGTAAATATCCGGGTCTTGCGCCAGTAATTCACTGCGAAAACCATGCAAATCTGCGGCTTGTAACTGCGCCAAATTGGGATGGTATTGCTGTAGAAATGCCACAGATTCTTGTTCTGTACGGGATATCACCGGCCGATTGTCATACAGGGTGTCATCCAAATCGAAAGTAATGGCGGAGATACGCTCAAGTGGACGATAAAAATGCATCAGGATTTGCCTCGTTTGGCCCGTGGATGAGCAGCATCATACACTGTTGCCAGATGTTGAAAGTCGAGATGAGTATAAATTTGTGTGGTGGTCAGATTGGCGTGGCCCAGTAATTCTTGTACTGCGCGCAGGTCGCCGCTGGATTCCAGCATATGGGTGGCGAAAGAATGCCGCAGTTTATGAGGGTGAATATGGCTACTAACCCCTTGTTTTACGCCCCATTCAGCAAAGCGTTTTTGTACATTTCGCGCGGAAATTCGCTTACCGGTATTGGCCAAAAAGATGGCATCATCCTGCGGTTCAAACAATTCACGCAGTTCCAACCAATGCTTTAGCCACTTGACCGCCGTCTTGCCGATGGGGACTTTGCGCTCTTTGCTACCCTTGCCCATTACCCACACTTCGCCGCTCGCCAGATCCACATGTTTGCAGTTCATGCCGACCAGCTCCGATAAACGCAAACCCGCGCCATACATCACTTCCAGCATCGCCCGGTCGCGCACGGCCAGTGGGTCATTTAAGTCGATATCCAACAGTTTATCGACTTCATCGACATCAATATTTTTCGGTAGATGGCGGCCAGAGCGCGGGGTACTGACCCCTTTGGCGGGATTGACTGACATAACACCCTGACTGACCAGCCAGTTGAGGAAACTGCGCAAAGCCGAGAGCCGTAAAGCCAAGCTGGATGAGTGTAAACCGGCGCGTTTACTGCGGGAAACTAAGGAACGCACCTGAGCAGCATCAAGCCGCTGCCAGTGCGCCAGGCCCATTTGCTCGCCTATTGCCATGAGCGCCTGCAACTGGCGTCGATAACTGGTGATAGTCAGCGGGCTGAGTTGGCGCTCAACTTTGAGGTAACGCAAGAAAGCCTCGACCTGCGGGGCAAGCGAAGCACTAAATTCGGTCATACTGGCTCTATCCAGCGCTCCAGCAAGCTCGGCAGTAATGTAGATAACTGATTCAGCATCACCGTGCCCATGCCCTGCTGATAATGTTGTGTATCGCGGCTGCTGAAGATAATTACCCCCAGATCGCCGTCTTTGCCCAACAATGATAACGCCACCGACCCAACTTGCTTAGCTTGAGGCAATAGCAGCAGCAATTCCGGCCCGTTTAAGCCGCCAAGATAATGGCGTTCATTACCCAACCGCTGAATGCGCATCGGCTCAAAAGCATGGCGAGGCAGCCCCAAATGGGTGAAATCAGAGGGCGCGCCAGTTTGCCAGCGGTCAGTGAATAACCTGACATTTGCCCCAGCCAGCCCGAAATCTCTGGCCCAGCGCTGCAAGCGATTGAGCATATCTTGCAAGCTACTGGCGGCGGCAAGATTACCTTGCAGTTGCAGTAACCGGTTGAATAACACTTCATTCAGACCCGCCTGCTCCATCAGTAACGTAATCTCTTCTTCCAACTGACCTATCTGATTACGCTGACGCCCCAGTTGCCATTCCACCAGCGAGACTGAGCCTCTTACCGGGTGAGGAATATGCATCTGTTCAACCAAACGAGCATTGCGGATAAAGAAGTCGGGATTTTGCAATAAATACTGCATCACGGCATCGTCGTCTAACTCGATACCCGCTAGCGCCTGCTCCTCAGAACTTTTCATGTCACACCCGTCATAATGAATATTTATACCCTAAATAATTCGAGTTGCATGAAGGCGGCAACTGAGCGAGTCCCCAGGAGCTTACATAAGTAAGTGACTGGGGTGAACGAAGGCGGCCAACACACATGCAGCTTGAAGTATGACGGGTATACTATAGATGAATGAAGCCGTCATAAACATGTGTCGCCGGCCCGGTCATATACAGCGGGTGACCCGGCCCTTTCCAACTGATATGCAAGCTGCCACCCGGCAATTCGACATGAACCTCTTCACCCAACAATTCTTGCTGAATGCCAACCGCCACTGCCGCACAAGCCCCACTGCCACAGGCTTGAGTCTCACCGGCTCCGCGCTCATACACCCGCAAGCGGATATGTTCACGGCTCACCACCTGCATAAAACCGATATTGGCCCGTTCGGGGAAGCGCTCATGGCTTTCTAATACTGGGCCGAGCAAGGCAACATTGGCCACCGAAACATCGTCAACCTGCATCACACAGTGAGGGTTGCCCATCGAGACGACGCCACATAATACCGTGTGCTCAGCGGCGCGAAAAATGTAGGTTTTCTCCGCTTTAGTCGCCCGGAAAGGGACGGATTGCGGATCAAAATTGGGCTCGCCCATATTGACGCAAACCAGTTCATCCTCAGTCACGCTCAATATCATGCGGCCCGTTTGGGTGCTGACACTGATATCGCGTTTGTTGGTCAGCCCCTTCAGCCGTACAAAACGGGCGAAACAGCGCGCGCCATTGCCACACTGAGAGACTTCGCTGCCATCGGCATTAAAAATGCGGTAGTGAAAATCCAGCTCGGGATCATAGGGCGGCTCAACCACCAACATCTGATCAAAGCCCACGCCAGTGTGCCGGTCTGCTAATCGGCGGATTAACTCCGGCGAAAAGTAAACATTTTGGGTAACTGCATCGACAACCATAAAGTCGTTGCCAAGACCGTGCATTTTGGAGAACTGCATTTCATACTCCGCTGACTTTTATTTACCGGCTAAATTTTCGGTATTGGCTCAATCTGGCTGCGCTAGGGAGGGTCACTGTGGCCCAGCGATACTCTGGGTCGGTTTCGATTCACCCGGCATACCCTGCTGATTCTTATCGACCTGGCCGCTGTCTTGTTGTGCCGTTTCCACCTTGGGCTTATCTGACGGTGGGAAGTATAACGGGCCTTTCAGGCCGCAACCGGCAAGTGCTAACACCATCAGCGCGGTAAGTGACCAATATAATTTTTTCTTCATTTTTTAACGCCTGTAAATTGTTTTGACGCCGGTAAATGTATTAATGCCTGTGAATCACGCGTCTAAGGTCTCTATAATCGCAGGTGGATCATGAAAAGCAATAGGAATTGAATATGAACGACAGCGAGTTTCATCAGTTAGCCGATCAATTGACACTTTACATTGAAGAGACACTGGACGGTTTTAGCGGCGATAGCGATATTGATTATGAAACCAATGGTGGGGTGATGACCCTGACTTTCGAAAATGGCAGTAAGATTATTATCAACCGCCAAGAGCCATTACATCAGATATGGCTGGCGACTAAAGCAGGCGGTTACCATTTTGATTACCGCGAAGGGCATTGGTATTGCTCTCGTAGCGGCGAAGAATTCTTTACTAAATTGTCTGAAGCCGTGACCGCCCAAGCCGGGGAAAATGTGAGTTTTGGCTAACCGAACTTATTTGAGAGTTCAGTGAATGAAGGGTTAACCGCACCTAGGGCCACTCCGACGGCTCACGCCGTTACGGCCCCAACGGCACGATTCCCCTTCATTTAGCGTGGTCAGTAATCTGCGAAAAGGACACACTTTGGCGTGTCTTTTTACTGTTCAAGTTAATGTAGCTGAAACTGCTGGGCTGGCGCGGAGGTTTCTTTATCAGCAATATGCAGGTGAGACAGCGTATTGCTGCGGAAAGGAATCACCTGAGTCCGGCCATCTAACTGCACAATTTGGTAGAATTGCGGCAAGTTGAAGTTGATAAAGCTGGAGCCGTAGGTAAAACGGTCGTGGGAAGATGAATAGAAACGGCTGACATCCCGCACCAACTCCTCTTTACTGCCCTCGCAATGGTGATAAACCTCAACGCGGTTTGACTCATCCAAAATATAAATATTAAAGCCTTTCTCATCTGCGGTGCCTTCGAAGAAGAACTGAATGATCCCTTCGCTAGCAAAACCATCGACTACCGGCGGCAGATGAATTTGATCGGCTTCGACCTGAATCGATAACCCATGCAGCTTATTATTGGAAATCGCCCCGTAGAATTCGACGGCATTTTCCAATTTCTGCACCGAGACACTTAAGCGCTCAAAGAATAGCCCCCAAGTCTGCCCAGAAACCCGCACCGCTTTGAAACGGCCCGGTTCCTGACGAGTGCTGGACAAGCGCAGCTCAATGCATTCAGAAACCAATTGTTGGATACGGGTACGAATTAGGCCGCGTAAGTGTTGGCTATAGCAGAACACATCCACGGATTCTGGCGGTGCTGCATCCTGATGCATTTTGCCTAAAATAGTTTTCAGGGCTTCCAATACCGCCTGCTCACCACTGAAATGCAGGGTTCGCACTTCATTCCATGAGTTGCGGTACAGCAAATCGATGCTCCCGACCAGGCATTGCTGCTGCTCGCCAAAACTGAAAACATCCAGTTTACGGAAATCAAAATGAACCACCTGATTACGGAAAGCCGCAGTAGGGTCATGTTCCAGATTGACGATAATCGCCAAGTGGCGAATCTCACACGGGCTATACAGCGCTTTAGGTGTTGGTGCGGGCAGGCGCAGTGGGAAATGGTGAGAGATATCTGTCACCAACTCTTGCAGTTTCACGGTATCGCACAGATTGGCACTTTTAATATGCAGCCGTGTTTTGCACGTCAACAGGCCGTTAAAATAGGCCCATGACACCAATTTATTCAGATAACGATTATATTCCAGCGGCTGATGGCTGACGATAGCATCCATTGACGGCGCTTGATTATACAGATACCAACCCGGGCGGTTAGCACGGCCCGCAGGGACATGAATAAAGGTCAGATGCTCTTCTGAAAGATCCGGTGAAATTTGCGGGTTAACCAGTGTCACTTTGCCCGGCAAAGCTTCAAATGCCGCATACAATTTACGGGTCAGAACCCCGATATCCTGCGGGCTGGCGCTGACACTCAAGTTATTGCGCCGCGCAAAGCGAATCAAATTGCGATAGCTTTGCATCATGGCGTCCAACAGCTCGTTATGCGCCTCACGCACCCGTTCAATTTTCCAATTCGCGCGGTTATCCAGCACCGCCAGGTTCTCGTCACTCCAGCCCCATTCACTGACTAATTGGCTGAGAATCTCACGCCGCCAGCCAGCGCTAGCGGGCGTGCGAGATAATTTCTCACACACTTTGAGATAGAAACAACGGCGCACCAGATTCAAGCGGGTGGTGTCATTGATTTGGGTCAGATAGCGAGTGACGCGATCGAGCATCATGCAATAAGCATCAAGGCCAAACGCCACAATTTCACCGGCATGCAGCCGCTGCTTGATTTCCATCGCCAATAATTGGGAGTTAGGGTATTCCCACGAATAGGCTTCAAGCAGGACAGTTTTCAGCACCGCTTTATAAGGCGAATCAATACTCTTATACAATTGCCATAAACTGGCCCCGAAATACTCTTCCGCTGACAGGGTGCTCAAACCGCCCAAATCCAACCATTCATTCGGCGTCAGTACGCCCTGCGCATACAGCGACAGCACGTAATCATCGTAATTATTTTCTTCTTCAACCGGAACCATATTCCACAGAATACGTTTCCCAGCCAGACGAACCGCACTGCGGTAAAACTCATCCAGCAATAAAATATGTTGAGTGGAGCCGCAATCTTCACCACCCAGACTGCCACTGGCGTTATGGCGGAAACGGTTTTCATCTATCAGGAAGAAGCTGACTTCAACACCCATTGATGCGGCCCATTTTTCCAATAGGCTACATTTCTTTTGCAGGCGGTTGCGTTCTTCGGTATCAAGCCAGGCTTGGTGACACACCCAGATATCGAGATCGGATGTATGACACTGACCAATAGATGACGTGCTTCCCATTGAGTAGAGGCCGGTAATCGGCAGTTCACCGCCCACATTCTGCTGCAAAGGCTGGCCCCATTTGGCTTCAACCTCAGAGAGATAATCCTGTTGCGTTTCATTGGGCGTGAAAAGGCAGATGCCATGGGGAACGTTACCATCAAGGTAACCTGGCATCAGTGGGTGATGGCAATGTAATAGGGTCGGTAGCAGACTGTAGACCTTTTGGAAGGCTGGCCCCATGGCCGCCAAGGCGCGATCGACTCGTAATTGGTTGATCGCATCCAGTCGCTGTTTCAGTGTCTCGATGTAGAGGTACAAGACGTCTCGCCTGGTTATTCCGGTGCTTAGAATTGTTCCGGTGCTTAGAAAGAAACCCGTGTTCCAGATTCGTTTATGACTTTTTTTGACTTTCGCCCAAAATGTACTTTTTGTTGAACTGACCAAAAAACATTTTGTTTGAAGACATTTTGTTTGAATAACAATTAACGAATTATTGCTGGAAACGTGATCAATCTAACACCTTGCCGATTGACCGTAAAGAAAGTAAAGCTATCTCCACAATTATAACGTCTATTTATTGCCAAGGTCATTAGCGACCCCCGCCACTCTTGGGCAAATACACCCGCAGAAACACGCAGCGAACACCACTTTGTCAGTAACAAAGCTATAAACCCCTTATCCAGACAAGTATTTGTTAGAATAGTGGCTTTCCTATGCTCTTATCCGCCCGGTTGATGTGGCTACCGCACTGACAGTTTTCACCGGTCAATGGTAGGATGGGCCGTAAAATATAAAAACGGTAACAAGAAATGTTAGACAAAATTATTCGAATTGCCACCCGACAAAGCCCGCTCGCCTTATGGCAAGCACATTATGTTCAACATTTACTGCAAACCAATCATCCCGGTCTGCAAGTCGAATTAGTGCCAATGGTGACCCGTGGGGACATCATTCTGGACACGCCGCTGGCCAAAGTCGGTGGTAAAGGTTTGTTCGTCAAAGAATTAGAGTTGGCGATGCTGGACGGCCGTGCCGATATTGCCGTTCATTCGATGAAAGATGTGCCGATCGCTTTCCCCGACGGGTTGGGTCTGGTAACGATTTGTGAGCGAGATGACCCTCGTGATGCTTTCGTATCAATGAATTATGCCCATTTGGATGACCTGCCTGCTGGCAGCATCGTGGGCACCTCAAGCTTGCGCCGCCAGTGCCAATTGCGCGAACGCCGCCCGGATCTGATTATCCGTGATCTGCGCGGTAACGTCGGCACTCGTCTTGCCAAGTTAGATAAAGGTGAATATCACGCCATTATTTTGGCGGTTGCAGGCCTGAAGCGCCTCGGGCTGGAAACACGAATTCGCTATGCCATGCCGGCGGAGGAATCCTTACCTGCGGTTGGCCAAGGCGCGGTCGGCATTGAATGCCGTCTGGACGATGATTTTACCCGCAAACTGTTGGCACCACTGAATCATCGCGACACTGAATTGCGCGTATGTGCAGAACGCGCCATGAATACTCGCCTTGAAGGAGGCTGTCAGGTCCCTATTGGCAGTTATGCAGAATTGGATGGCGACACACTGTGGCTCCGCGCACTGGTTGGCGCACCCGATGGCAGCGAGATTATTCGCGGTGAGCGCCGTGGGCCGGCTGAAAATGCAGAGCAAATGGGTGTTGAGCTGGCCGATGAGTTGCTAGCTAGGGGCGCGCGCGAAATTCTGGCTGAAGTTTATCGGGATAATCCACCACTATGACAATTCTGGTAACCCGTCCATCCCCTGCCGGGGAGCAGTTAGTCAGCCGCCTGCGTGCGCTGGGCCGGGTTGCCTATCACGCGCCATTGATTGATTTTTCTCCCGGCGAAGACCTGCCAAAACTGCCCGCATTACTGCAAGATATGCAAGCCGGTGACTTGGTTTTTGCTTTGTCGCAGAATGCGGTGCGCTACGCTAGCCCGCTGTTAAAAAGAAATAACCTGTCATGGCCTGCACAGTTATCTTATTATGCTATTGGTCGTAACACAGCATTAGCATTGCATACCGTCAGCCGTTTGCACGTCACTTTCCCCCCCACGGGAGAGACCAGCGAGATGCTGTTATCATTGCCCGACTTGCAAAATTTGGCGGGCAAGAAAGCGCTGTTATTACGCGGTAATGGCGGGCGCGAGCTGCTCGGTGAAAGCTTGACTGAGCGGGGAGCCACGGTAACTTTTTGCGAATGTTATCAACGCAGCCCGATATTTTATGATGGCAGTGAACAAAGTGCGCACTGGCAACGTGCCGGAGTCGATATTCTGGTGGTGACCAGCGGCGAAATGTTGCAACAGATCTATACTTTGGTTCCTGATTATTATCGTTTGTCCTGGCTGCTCCGCTGCCGATTAGTGGTGGTGAGTGACCGCCTCGCTACCTTAGCGGCCCAAATGGGCTGGAGCCATATCCGGGTAGCGGACAATGCTGATAATGATGCGCTGATCCGCGCACTACAAGATTTTCAATAAACCTGAAACCTGACTATGGGATGCCCAATATGACGGAACAAAATACCCCATCCGCGCCAGTGGAAGAGACAACCACTGCGGCTGAGAGGCACCAACAGCCAGAACCAGAAGTCCGCCAGGAGAAAAAAACCGGGCCAATTCTGGGAGCCATTGCTATTGCACTGGTCATCGCGCTAGGTGCCGGGCTTTATTATCACGGACAGCAGCAGGCTCAGTTACAAGCAGCGGCCAATATCGCGCTACAACAACAGCTAACTGAATTAAAACAGAGTCAGTTGCAGGAAAAACAGCAACTTGAGTCATTATTGCAGCAGCAAAGCAAGGCGCTGGAAGCGGCTGACCGCCAACAAACATCGCTGACGCGTCAGTTGAATGAGTTGCAGGAAAAAGTCGCCACGATTTCAGGAAGCGATGCCAAAACCTGGTTACTAGCACAAGCTGATTTTCTGGTGAAAATGGCTGGGCGCAAACTGTGGAGTGATCAAGACGTCACCACCGCGGCGACCTTACTGAAAAGTGCCGATGCCAGCCTGGCAGATATGAATGACCCGAGCCTTATCGACGTGCGCCGTGCATTAACGGAAGATATCAGCGCCCTGTCGGCGGTTTCTCAAGTCGATTTCGACGGCATCATTCTCAAACTGAATCAATTGTCTAATCAAGTCGATAACCTGCGTCTCGCCGATAATAATATTGATGATTCGCCGATGGATGCCAATAGCGATGAGCTGTCCAGCTCGTTAGCTGAATGGCGTCAGAATCTGACTAAAAGTTGGCATAGCTTTATGTCTGACTTCATTACTATTCGCCGCCGTGATAGTAGCGCTGAGCCACTGTTAGCACCCAATCAGGATGTTTATTTACGTGAAAATATCCGCTCCCGCTTGCTGGTAGCCGCTCAGGCCGTGCCTCGACATCAGGATGAAGTGTATAAACAATCGCTAGAGACGATTTCCACTTGGGTGCGTGCTTATTTTGATGTGAATGACCCGAACACTAAGGCGTTTCTGGATGAATTGGAGAACCTAAGTCAGCAATCAATTTCAATGGATGTACCTGATCAATTGAAAAGCCAGCCGATGCTGGAAAAATTGATGCAAACCCGGGTTCGTAACTTACTGGCACAGACGCCAGTCGCCACTCAGGGGGAATAAGTATGCTGCGAGTCTTACTGTTATTCCTCATTCTGACTGCCGGGATCGTCCTTGGCCCTATGCTGGCAGGTCATCAGGGCTATGTATTAATCCAGACTGACAACTATAACGTCGAAACCAGCGTCACCGGTTTGGTCATTATGTTGGTCTTGGTGTTGGTCGCATTCCTGATAGTGGAATGGATATTGCGCCGTATTTTCCGCACCGGCGCCCGCACCCGAGGCTGGTTCTTGGGCCGCAAACGCACCCGCGCCCGCAAGCAAACCAAGGCGGCACTGATCAAACTGGCTGAAGGTGATTTCAAACAAGTTGAGAAGCTACTGACGCGCAATGCCGATCATGCTGAACAGCCGATGGTAAATTATCTACTGGCGGCGGAAGCGGCCCAGCAACGCGGTGATGAATTCCGTACCAATCAATATCTTGAGCGAGCAGCAGAAGTGGCTGATACCGAGCAATTGCCGGTCGATATCACTCGGGTACGCATTCAGTTGGCGCAAGGGCATGTGCATGCCGCTCGTCATGGCGTTGACCGGCTCTTGGATCAAGCCCCACGTCATCCGGAAGTGCTGCGTTTGGCCGAACTTGCTTATCTGCGTTCGGGTGCTTACAGTTCATTATTGGAAATTTTACCGGCAATGAACAAAGCCCAGGTGCATACCGCTGAGGAAATCGCCGCGCTGGAGCAGCAAGCTTATATTGGCATAATGAATCAATGTATGGCAGAAGAAGGCAGCGATGGCCTGAAACGCTGGTGGAAAGATCAAAGCCGCAAAGTGCGCAATGAGATCCCACTGCAAGTCGCCTTAGCGGAACATCTGATTGAATGTGATGACAGTGATGTCGCCCAGCAAATCATTCTGGATGGTCTGAAGCGCCAGTATGATGAGCGGTTGGTGTTATTGATCCCACGGTTGAAATCTGGCAATCCGGAGCCACTGGAGAAATCATTACGCCAGCACATCAAACAGCACGGAGCCACACCCTTGCTCAATAGCACTTTGGGCCAGTTAATGCTGAAACATGGGGAATGGGAAAAAGCCAGTGAGGCCTTTAAAGCCGCGCTTGCACAGCGCCCAGACGGGTATGATTATGCATGGCTGGCAGATGCCCTGGATAAACTACACCGCCCTGAGGATGCCGCACAGGCACGCCGCGAGGGGCTATTGCTCACTCTGCGGCAGAATGGCGAATCACTTTGATAGCACGCGAGTAGCTCAGTGAGTGAAGGGTTTACCGCACCTAGGAGTACTTCGGTGGCTCACGTACTTGTGTTTGAAACTAAAAGTGACCCCAACGGTACGATTCCCCTTCATTTGGTTTTGTCAGCAGTCTGAGGCTCCTTCGGGGGCCTTTTCTTTACCCCTGATTCGGGTAAGTGCCGCGCAGCTAACAACCCTGCGGCTTCAAGTAGCAAAGAGTACCCAAAGTCATTGGAGTTGCAGGTAGGCAGCCAACAAACGCATCCCGCTGAGCTTACTCAAGTAAGTGATTCGGGTAAGTGCGCGCAGCTAACAACCCTGCGGCTTCAAGTAGCAAAGAGTACCCAAAGTCATTGGAGTTGCAGGTAGGCAGCCAACAAACGCATCCCGCTGAGCTTACTCAAGTAAGTGATTCGGGTAAGTGCGCGCAGCTAACAACCCTGCGGCTTCAAGGACGAAGGGTATGCAAAAAAAACGCTTGCCCAAAAAGGCAAGCGTCTGAAATTTTCAGGTCTACAGACAACAATGTCGGTGCCTCACTCAACGTTATGCCCGGTATGTGATGAAGATATGCAACATCGTTTACATGGACAATAGGCACCCTAAAATCGGCTCTGCGTCATCCCTGGGTTTATGAAGCTATATTGGTTATAAAACCAAGCTATCATAATAAGTGGGATGAGCATCTACAGGGTAGATAATGCACTTAGCGTGCCAAGTCGTAAAACTTGGCGGGTTTTTTACTCACGCTCTCAATAAAAATCCCGTAATTATATGATAATTAATTATTTTATTTTTATACTCACTCATCCTGTAATACACCCATCCCATCATACTGAGATTCATCCTATCAAAGTGATCTGTCGCTACAAAACGACGTTATAAACTGACATTTTTTTTCTTTATATTTATCAGTTAATTATGTGTCTCTGTTTAGAGACAAAGCATCTGGCTTTTGTCGCAAAAAACCAACACTTCACTTCTCACCAGATAACTTCACTTCTTACTCAATAAAGAGAGGTTCTGGCCAGGCTACATGCTGTATTTGATCAAAAAGGGCCGACAGCAGTTTCTTATGCCAGAGGAATGAACACAGCTACGGATAGTAGGATGAGATGATAAGGGAGATGAGTAACAGGGGAAGTAGACTTGAAAAAAATAAGACTGAGACAAAATACAGGCGAAAAAAAACCCCGCATTGCGGGGTTTCTTCTGAAATTGGTCGGCGAGAGAGGATTCGAACCTCCGACCCACTGGTCCCAAACCAGTTGCGCTACCAAGCTGCGCTACTCGCCGATTTCTTACTGCTTACTCTACATGGTCTTTCGACCTATGTCCATGTAAATCTTAATAAAATCTACATGTTTTGTGTGGTGCGAAGGGAGGGACTTGAACCCTCACGTCCGTAAGGACACTAACACCTGAAGCTAGCGCGTCTACCAATTCCGCCACCATCGCATGTTCCACAAAATTTGGGGTGGCTAATGGGGCTCGAACCCACGACAACTGGAATCACAATCCAGGGCTCTACCAACTGAGCTATAGCCACCATAACTTCCTACTACTTACAGCTTACTTCGACTTCGTCGTACGCGGCAATCTTACCACCGCAGCTCTTGCACACAAAATTAATGGTGCGCCCGACAGGATTCGAACCTGAGACCTCTGCCTCCGGAGGGCAGCGCTCTATCCAGCTGAGCTACGGGCGCTTAGCGCCGTTGCGGGTGAGGATACTACGGTTTTAATACTTGGCTGTCTAGTGCTTTTTTAGAAGAAATGGTGTGTTTGCTTACGCTTTGCACACTCTGCCGCAAAAGTCAGCTATTGCTAGCCCTCACTCCGCCCTATTCGCTGGTTTTATAGCCGCTTTGTGTCAGCTACCTTCTGTTTATGCATTCCCAAGCTAAAATAGCAGGCCGTCACCAAGCCAAGGAAAATCACCCCAACCAACAAAGATAACCGAGTATCTGGGTTAATGCCCATCCCCACTAACACACAAATCAGGAAAGCGATGGTGAGATAGTTTACATAGGGGAACATGATGGATTTAAACGGATGTTGCTTCAATGCCTCTTTGTGTACCTGTCGGAAACGCAATTGGCTGACTAAGACCACGAACCACGGCACCATGCCCGGCAACACGCTGGCGCTGTAAACATACACAAACACCTGCTGTGGATTAGGAATGATGTAATTGAGGCTCGACCCCGCCAGCAAACACAAAATCGTGACGGCAATACAGTAAACCGGAACACCGCTGGCAGACAGTTTAGTCAGGACAGCCGGCAACTGGCGGTTCTTCGCCAGCGCATACAACATGCGCCCGCCACTATACATGCCACTATTACACCCCGACAGCGCGGCGGTGAGCACCACAAAGTTGATAATACCCGCGGCTGAAACTATCCCTATCTTGGCAAAAGTCAGTACAAACGGGCTGCCCCCCGTCCCAATGCCGTCCCACGGGAAGATAGTGACAATCACGAAAATCGCGCCGACATAGAAAATTAGGATGCGCCAGAGGATGTTATTGATAGCTCGCTTTAATGTGACTTGCGGATTCCTCGCCTCACCCGCCGTAATCCCCACCAGTTCAACCCCCTGATAGGATGCCACCACAATACACAGCGCAAACATGAAGCCTTTCCACCCCCCAGCGAAGAAGCCGCCGTGGGCTGTCAGGTTATCAAAACCAATGGCCTGGCCGTGATTACCAAAACCGAAGAAAATAACCCCTAACCCCACCAGAATCATCACAATGATGGTGGTGACTTTGATCATCGCAAACCAGAACTCCAGCTCACCATACAGTCTGACCGCCGCGAGATTAGCCAGCGCCACTATTGCCACCCCCGCAATAGCGGGTAACCATTGCGGCATTTCTGGGAACCAAAACTGAACATACACGCCAATCGCGGTAATTTCAGATATCCCCACCGCTATCCACATAAACCAATAACCCCAAGCTGTTAGATAGCCGAAATAGGGGCTGAGATATTTATGTGCATACACGGCAAAAGAGCCGGCAACCGGCTCCAGATAGAGCATTTCGCCCATTGACCGCATAATGAAGAATACAAATAAGCCCGCAATAATATAAGCCAGTAAGACCGATGGCCCCGCCCATTTTAATGTGCTGGCGGACCCCATAAATAGCCCAACTCCAATGGTACCGCCCAACGCTATCAGTTCGATATGTCGGGCCTCCAGCCCACGGTGTAATCCTTTTTTCTCTTCGTTGTCTGCCATATATCCTCTATAACCAACTGATGTGTCTGCTCCGGATTCCCCGGTTGTTTTTATTATTCAATATAAAATTAACGACCAAATGAAACATTTAGCTTAATTATTAATACAGATTAAATAATAGAAAAACGGCCCTTGAATGACCGAAAAGACCTGATCGGCCGGTATCGTTCCGTATCTGGGTCAGATAAGCAAATAAGAAACTAAAACTTTATGGAATAAAAATACTGAAATTAATTCCATAATGGAATTAATCACTGGCAGTATTAATTAGGGAAATGAATATAGGAGGGTTTATAACCTCAGGGCCAAACTTGACCCTGAAGCCAAAAAGGTTATTACAAGCGACCGCTGTAATAATAACCAACAAACTTGAGTAACTTGAATTGACGACGGATACGGCTGGGTTGCGCCAACAGACGATATAGCCACTCCAGCCCCATATTTTGCCATATTTTGGGCGCTCGCTTAACATGGCCGGTAAAGACGTCGTAAGTGCCGCCAACCCCCATATAGAGCGCATCAGGGTATGCTTTACGGCAATCACGCATAAATATTTCCTGTTTAGGCGACCCCATGGCAACCGTGACGATTGCCGCGCCACTGGCCGCAATCCGGGCAAATAGCGCTTCGCGCTGTTCTGGAGTGAAATAACCGTCCTGACTGCCCACCAGATTCACATTCCATTGCGCACGCAACTTGGCTTCGGTTTCGGCGAGAATATCTGGCTTGCCGCCGACCAAAAATACCGGCGTCCCTTGCTGACCCGCGCGTTGCATTATCGCTTCCCACAAGTCGGCCCCCGCCACTCGCGACAGTTGCGCTTGCGGATATTTACGGCGGATAGCACGCACCATGCTGATGCCATCGGCATACAGGTATTCAGCGTCACTAATCAGGTCACGCAGAGCGGCATCATCCTCGGCTTTCAGCAGTTTCTCTGCATTCATTGCCACCAGCGTGCCGGTTTTCACCGGGCCACTGCTCAGCAGATGATTGAGCACCTGTTCCATGTCACGAAAGCCCCAAATGTCGAAGCCACGGACACTGTATTTTGGAATATCACTGGCTTTTGGAGTATCAATAGCTTTGGGAATATCAGTATTCTGTTCCATCACGATCCTTACTGTTGGCTGCTTGCTTGGGGCGCGGATAGCGGCGTCGACTTACCCGCACGACGCTGTACCCGTTGCTTTATCAAACCCGCCGTATCGAATAACCAATACAACAATTTCGCCAGTATCAAACAGGCACCAAAAATCACACAGAAAAAGACCACTCGCGAGACAAAGGAATCTAACCCTTCGCGCGCCAACACAATAATGTTAAATACCGCCCCAAAACAGAAACTTTGCAGGATGGCGGCTTTGTAGCGATTCTTCTCTGCTTTACCTTGCTCATACAACCAATCGAACCATTTAATGATTAACCCCACCACAATGGCCCCCAGTGGGATAAACAGCACCCCGCCCATCACCACCAAAGACCCAATCAGAGTGGGGGAAATAGCCAGTCCAGAGTGGTTATCGAGCACATCCCAGGTAAAGTAATTGGCGGTATTCAAGACCAAATCAGGGCGGGCTGGCCACAAGGAACTTGGAATAAACACATAGAAATCGCGGATAATCGGCGCTAATCCCTGAAAATCTATTTTGTCGTAGTTTTGTAGCAGTAATCCGAGGTTTTCCCACGGCGAGAAAGTATCGCGCGTCAGATACAGGAAAGTGTAAAACGCTTCTGAGCCGCTCACATCCAGACCATAACGTTTCAGGGCCAACCAGAACATGCCGACAATGCCGAAGACCCCGGCTGCCGCCAGCATCCACAAGGTTATCCAGCCGCGAACAATGCCAATAAACAGGAATAATGAGAACGCGATAATGATATTAGCGCGGGTGCCGCCGACGATAACATAGGTCAGGATGCCAAATGCCACGGTGCTTGCCAGGAAGAAAAACCAGGCGCGCATATCCTGTTTGAGGAAATAGACCACCAACATCGCCGGGATAAAGAAGTAGAAAAAGCGCTTCAGCGCCACACCGGAAACATCGCTGGAGAAAATCTTACTGTAAGAATCCAGCTTGAATAGCAGGAAACCATTCTGCATAAAGAACAGGCCGACAGTGCCGATAGCCACCAGCGCCAGCAGGATCCAGGTCAAATTGGTTTCAACCCGATTCATGGTGAATATCGGCGCGCGCGGTTGGCTACGCGGCTTGCTCAGGCGGGTTTTATAACTGACATAGTAAATGCCATAAAACGCCGTGGCGGACAGCATGGCGTACAGTAAATACTCAACTGGCACCACCGCCACACCAAACTGGAACACCAACATGCAGGTCAATGGGAAGCCGAAATAGAATGTCAGCAAATAGAGCATTGAAAACAGCACATTGAAGTTAAAGCGCACCCGCCGAAACTCCTGATAGGTCAATATCAAGATGAAGATAACAGCGAGCAGATAGACACTGAAAAGACCGCCAAATTGCCCCAGCGTCATGGGTGTTCTCCTGCGGCAAGAGCCAGCGCCTGTTGCCAACCCTCGATATAGTTAGGGTTAAAGAATGCGATAGATTGCTTATCCAACCCCGCTAGCTGGCGCTGCGCCTCGCGAATCAATGGTTCATCCAAAGCATCGCCATAGAAAAGCACCGGAATATGCTGCTCAGCTAAATCTTGCCAGAATGGATTTTTACGGCTTAACACAAAGGGCACGCCAAACTGGGTCAATAAACACAGGGTGCCGATGCCTTGCTGGCGATTAAAAATGAAATAGCCCAAATCGCACTCACGCAGGATATTCAGATAGTCATCAAACGGGATCTGTTCCGTCAGAATGCGCAGGTTATCTTGCGCAAACAGCGCCAAACCCGCTTGCCTAACTCGTTCAATATACAGCTCATTATTCGCCGGATACCCCATCGGTAGAATGACTCGGGCATCAGGGCCAAATTGTTGATGAATAGATTTTAGCGCCTCAATATGGCGGTTGGTGGTATCACCCGAATTCCCCACCAGAATCGTCATTGGCCCCGCTAGCGGCTTCTCAATATTGACGCCAGTTAATGCTGGGTCCATACGGGTTGGGAAATAGAGCAATGACGCCGGAACCCGAGGATGGCGCTGTTGGAAATAAATTAAATCGCCCCGAGTTGCAAAAACGTGCCCTACCCGCCCTTGAGCAATACGGCGCAGCAGGTAAAACAGGCGGAATTTCAAGCTCTTGGCATCTTCATATAAATCCGCGCCCCAAATATGCCAATAAACCTGGTGCGGTTTGATTTTCCCACTCAGTAATGCCAGCCACAAAGTGGCATTAAACTGCCCATGCCAGAAGAAGCGCGTCTCGCGGGAAGCCTGTGCGCGGGCAATGACTGCCTCGGCCAAGCTTTTTTTATCACTGTGCGTTTCAATATCCAACTGCGGGAATGATGAGAAAGGAGCCGTTTCTTTTGCCGCCACCATAAAATGCCGCGCCTGATCGGCGGGCACGCGGGTTGTCAGCACATCATTGAAGAAGCGCAATACAGTTAGATTATGGTGCGGGATATCAGATCCCAGTACATGAATCAGGGTTGTCATTTTTTTCTACTGTAAAGAGTGTTTACGGTGATGAATGTCTACGATACATAAGGAATACGCAGCTACAGAGCGCAAAATAGACGATATAAGTGGCCATATAAGCCTGTGCCGCGCCCAAAGAGCCATTCATTGGGATTAACCAATGGGCAAACCCGGTCAACAGTAAGAACTGGCTGACTTCCGTCAGAATATAAAAACGTAAAGACGCTTTGGCAATCACCAGATAGCCGAACACGTAAGACCCGACCTTCAATACATCACCGACCAACTGCCAAGCGAAGAGGTCGCGCATGGCCGTAAACTGATGAGAAAACAACAGCCAAATAGCAAAATCACGTAATAACCAGACCATCAAACTGGCGGTCGCTACAGCCGGTAACACAAATTTCAATGAGCGCAGAATTTCACGGGAAATATCTGCTTTAGCTTTGAGCCTTGAGAGTGTCGGCAGTAAATAGACGGTAAATGACGCTGTGATAAATTGTAGATAAGCATCTGAAATACTGCTTACCCCTTGCCAAATCCCGACAGCATCCCAGCCATAGCGGTCAGCCAGCAAGTTACGCATCATCACATAGGCAACCGGCAAGGTTACCGAGGTAATCAACGCCATAATGGTAAATTTACCCAAATGGCTGGCTAATGCTTTGTCCCAGCTAAGTTTAAGATAGCTGAGCGGAATAGTCTTGCGCCGAATCAACATGGCGACAGCAGGAATAACCACCAGCGCGGGGACTAATGCCAAGCCCAATAGCGCGCCAGGATAACCGCCGATCCGGAAGCAAATATAGTACGCGACTACGCCAATCAGGCTGCCGCCGATCACCGCCAGCGCATTACCCATCGCATCGCGATAGCCTTTGAGAATGGCTAAAAACAGGTTGGCGTAGGCAATCCCCATTTGGATAAACGCCACCGCTCGCACCACATTCTGGTAATCAGCATGGCCGAATAACGCAATACTGACCGGTTTAGCCGCCAACAGGAAAACCAATGCCAGCAGCGTTGAAAACCCCAGCACAATCGCTGATGACGTCCCCACAACGGCTCGCAAACGTTCAGGTTGCTGATGATATTCAGCAACATATTTAGTAATACCGTTAAAGATACCCGCGCCGGAGAGCACGCCTAATACCGTAATTAACTGGCGGAAGTTACCCGCCTGCCCAACACCACTGGGGCCAAAGGTCACCGCCAGCAGTTTTACCACTAACAACCCTACGCCGATTTTAATCAGCGTAGAGCCAGCAGTCCAAATCGATGCTTTTGCCAGAGACATATCAGGCGAAGAAACTCAGAACAGTATTAATGACCGTGCTCTGATTCACATCAGTCAGGTTATAGAAGATCGGCAAGCGCACCAGACGCTCACTTTCTTGGGTGGTAAAGCGGTCTTCACCGTCCATACGCCCAAATTCCTCACCTGCCGGACAAGCATGCAATGGAATGTAGTGGAATACCGCCATGATCTCAGCTTCTTTTAAGTAGCTGATGAACGCAGAACGCTCTTCAATATCACGCAGTTTGATATAAAACATGTGCGCGTTCTGTTCCAGATTGTCAGGGATCACCGGTAAATCAATGCACCCAGCATCAGCCAAGGGTTTGAAAGCATTATAGTAAGTATGCCACAGCCCCAGGCGGCGTTCATTGATTTGCTCTGCTGCTTCCAACTGACCCCATAGATATGCGGCCTGCAAATCAGACATCAAATAACTGGAGCCAATATCACGCCAGGTATATTTGTCGACCAGCCCACGGAAGAACTGGCTACGGTTAGTCCCTTTCTCACGGATAACTTCAGCGCGGTCAATCAGTGATTTGTCATTGATTAGCGTCGCACCACCTTCACCACCCGCTGTGTAGTTTTTAGTCTCATGGAAGCTAAAGCAACCAATATGGCCGATAGTGCCCAGTGCTTTGCCTTTATAAGTCGACATCACGCCCTGCGCAGCATCTTCTACCACAAACAAATTATGCTTTTTCGCCAGCGCCATGATGGTGTCCATCTCACAGGCCACGCCTGCATAATGAACCGGCACGATAACGCGAGTTTTGTCGGTAATAGCCGCTTCAATCTTGGTTTCATCAATATTCATGGTGTCTGGGCGGATATCCACAAACACCACTTTCGCGCCACGCAATACAAAGGCGTTGGCCGTCGAAACGAAGGTAAAGCTTGGCATAATGACTTCATCGCCGGGTTTGATATCCAGCAGCAACGCGGCCATTTCCAATGAGGCTGTGCAAGAGGGAGTCAGTAACACTTTCGGGCAATCGAAACGTTTCTCCATCCACTGCTGGCAACGACGGGTAAAACCACCATCACCGCATAATTTACCGCTACTCATTGCGGCTTGCATATAACCCAATTCGGTGCCGACTACCGGTGGAGCGTTAAATGGAATCATCTCATCCCCTGCATAACCAATACGCGGTGCTCTCAATCGAGGCCCCGCTGCGAATATAAAGGCGTAAAGCAGCAATGTTACTCATCTGTGTAGCTACCCGTAATCGGTGTAACCCATGATTGTGGCACCATTGCTTTGCCGCCGACATTAATGATGAACCAATACCTTTCCCCTGAGCTTCAGGGAACACCGCCAACAGACCAATACGCGCACTGCCATCTTGCAAATCACGTAATGTCACAAACCCCGCAGGTTGCCCCGATGTATCCATTACCAGCAAACATTGATGGTCGAAAGTGCCCAGTACGGCCTTCTCCGCCCATAATGCATAAAATCGCCCGCTGTCCTGTGGGTCATACCACGGGGCGCGAAAGCGGCTTAATGCAAAAGCACGGGCAGCAACACTGCGCAATAGCGGGATATCCGCGGTTGTGGCGATCCGCTGTTGATAGGTTCCGGTATCTGCCTGAGATATAGCATTTTCCGTGCCAACCGCATCGTTTTCCTCAACGGGCAGCGACAAATCAACTTCGCCTTCGACTAACTTGAAGTCAAGTTGACCAAGAGAATCAATGAGATCAAGACGGTGGGTAGGAACTTTGGCTTGGATTAGGGTAAAAGCATCCAACTCAGCCGGGTTAAGTTGCGGGGCTGAGTCGGAGAAAATCAGTTTTGCACTCCGGCGCTGGAAAAATTCACTTTCCCAGGCCAGCGGCTCAATATTGGCGTGGACGGGCATGGAGCAAGTCCAACAGATATTTGCCATAACCGGTTTTGGCTAACGCCGTGGCTGCGCGCTTAACGCCATCGTCATCCAACCAGCCATTGCGCCAGGAGATTTCTTCCAGACAGGCAATTTTGAAACCTTGACGTTTTTCAACGGTTTGCACAAAGGTACTGGCTTCAATCAAGCTGTCATGGGTGCCAGTATCAAGCCAGGCAAAACCACGGCCTAATAATTCTACCGTCAGTTCGCCGCGCTCTAAATACATTTGGTTGATGCTGGTTATTTCCAGCTCACCGCGTTCCGATGGCTTAACTTGTTTAGCAAAATCAACCACTTGATTGTCATAGAAATAAAGCCCGGTCACCGCCCAATTGGACTTCGGTTGACTCGGTTTCTCTTCAATCGACAATGCGCGGAAGTTGTCATCAAACTCCACCACGCCAAAACGCTCTGGGTCCATGACTTGATAGCCGAAGACAGTTGCCCCGTGCTCACGCGCCGCGACAGATTTCAATTTCGGGCTAAAGCCCTGACCGAAATAGATATTATCGCCGAGTACCAGACAGCAAGGTTCATGGCCGATAAACTCTTCGCCGATGATAAATGCTTGTGCCAGCCCATCGGGGCTAGGTTGCGCGGCATAACTCAGATTGATACCAAACTCTTCACCATTACCCAGCAAGCGCTGGAATGACGGTAAATCTTCTGGAGTGGAAATAATCAGAATGTCGCGGATCCCCGCCAGCATCAGCACTGACAGCGGATAGTAAATCATCGGCTTATCATAAACAGGAAGCAGTTGCTTAGAGACACCACGGGTGATGGGGTGCAACCTCGTGCCGGAACCGCCAGCCAGAATTATGCCTTTCATTCGATCTCCTGATTTGACCTGAAACAACGTGCTGTTCAAAACTGAAGCAGCACGTTAGATACCTTTGCAGTGACTTTTAGATGTGTTGGTGAAATCAGTCACTCAAGCCCAGACGCTCACCAGCGTAAGAACCGTCCTGAACACGACGCCACCAAGATTCATTATTCAAATACCATAATACGGTTTTGCGAATACCACTTTCGAAAGTCTCCTGCGGTCGCCAGCCCAGTTCCCGCTCAATTTTGCTGGCATCGATGGCATAGCGCATATCATGGCCTGGGCGGTCTTTGACGTAGGTAATCAGGTCACAATAGTGAGCAATTCCTGCCGGTTTTTCTGGAACCAATTCATCCAAAAGTGTGCAGATAGTCTCAACCACTTCAATATTCTTGCGCTCGTTATGACCGCCAATATTGTAAGTTTCGCCCACCACACCCTCGGTCACCACTTGATACAAGGCCCGGGCGTGATCTTCAACATACAGCCAATCACGAACCTGTGCGCCATTGCCATACACTGGCAGCGGTTTACCCGCGAGCGCATTCAGAATGACCAGTGGGATCAATTTCTCAGGAAAATGATATGGGCCATAATTATTGGAACAATTGGTCACCAAAGTCGGTAAACCATAGGTTCGCAACCACGCGCGAACTAAATGGTCGCTAGAGGCTTTAGATGCAGAATAAGGGCTACTTGGCGCATAAGGCGTGGTTTCGGTGAATAAATCATCGGTGCCGTGTAGGTCGCCATACACTTCATCAGTGGAGATATGATGGAAGCGAAACGCCAGTTTTTCCTCTGCACTCAGTTGCTGCCAGTAATGACGCGCCGCTTCCAACATCTGGTAAGTGCCCACGACATTGGTCTCGATAAAGGCCGCTGGGCCATCAATAGAGCGGTCAACATGGCTTTCTGCTGCCAAATGCATCACCACATCCGGTCGATACTGTGCAAAAACCCGATCCAGCTCAGCGCGGTCACAGATATCAACCTGTTCAAAAGCGTAGCGCTCGCTGTGAGCAACCACTGCCAGTGACTCCAAATTGCCCGCGTAGGTCAGCTTATCCACCACCACTACGCTATCTGAGGTGCCATCGATAATATGTCTTACCACGGCAGAGCCGATAAAACCGGCCCCACCTGTGACTAGAATACGTCTCAACGCCATACTCCTTTAGTGTCCACAATCCATGATTGCTTCACATCTTCTGGTTTGATGGCTTTGAATTGGCTGTGATCTACCAGCATCACCAGCACATCTGCTTGCTGCAAGGCAGTTGCGGTATCTTTCAGAGTAACGTGTCCCGCCAGTGACTTCGGCAATTGCTCAACATTCGGCTCAACCACCAGCGTTTCACCGGTGTGCCATTGTGCGATCAAATGGGCGATTTCAACCGCCGGACTTTCGCGCAGGTCATCAATATTGGGTTTAAATGCCAAACCGAAGCAGGCAATTTTTACTTCAGATGCACGTTTGTCAGTGGCCGCCAGACAATCAGCAACTGCCGCTTTAACGCGGTCAACCACCCACAGCGGTTTACCGTCATTAACCAGACGCGCAGTATGAATCAGCCGGGCCAATTGTGGATTTTGAGAAACAATAAACCATGGGTCAACAGCAATACAGTGGCCGCCAACACCAGGGCCTGGCTGCAAGATATTCACGCGCGGATGGCGGTTCGCCAGGCGAATCAGCTCCCACACATTGATTCCCTGCTCATCACAAATCAGTGACAGTTCATTGGCGAAAGCAATGTTAACGTCGCGGAAGCTGTTTTCAGTCAGCTTGCACATTTCTGCGGTGCGGGAGTTGGTCACCACACATTCGCCTTCCAGGAAGATTTTGTACAACTCACTGGCGCGGGCAGAACATTTCGGCGTCATACCGCCGATAACACGGTCATTTTGAATCAGTTCAACCATCACCTGGCCCGGCAATACGCGCTCTGGGCAATAAGCGATGTTAATGTCTGCCTCTTCACCCGCGTTCTGTGGGAAGCTCAAATCAGGGCGAGCTTCAGCCAGCCATTGGGCCATTTGCTCTGTGGCTCCCACCGGAGAAGTGGACTCCAAAATGACCAAATCACCTTTTTTCAAAACAGGGGCAATAGATTTAGCGGCGGATTCTACATACACCATATCCGGCTCATGATCGCCTTTAAAAGGTGTTGGCACGGCAATAAGAAACGCATCGGCAGCCAGCGGTTTGGTTACGGCTTGCAAGTAACCGCCTTCGACAGCAATCTTCACCACTTTATCTAAATCCGGCTCCACGATATGGATTGCACCGCGATTAATGGTTTCAACCGCATGGGCGTTGACGTCCACGCCAATCACTTTCTTCTTGCGCGACGCGAAAGCAGCAGCAGTTGGCAGACCAATATACCCAAGACCGATAACAGAAATAGTGTCAAAACTCATAGCGTCACCTGATGATTCTTTAAAGCTTCAAGGATGCGTTGACAGGCATGCCCGTCACCGTAAGGATTATGCGCCCGTGACATTTGATGATAGGCAGTTTCATCAGTCAGCAAGCGGGTCACTGCATCGACAATTTTATTAATATTAGTGCCCACCAACAAAACTGTACCAGAATCGACGGCTTCCGGGCGCTCAGTGGTGTCCCGCATCACTAATACCGGCTTCCCTAATGAAGGCGCTTCTTCCTGAATACCACCGGAATCCGTCAGGATCAGGTAGGCGTGATTCATCAGGTAAACGAATGGCAGGTAATCTTGCGGGTCGATCAGGATGATATTATCAATCCCTTTCAAGATGCGGTTGACCGGCTCACTGACGTTAGGGTTGAGATGCACCGGATAAACCACCTGTACCTCAGGATGTTTAAGCGCAATTTCAGCTAATGCACTACAAATCCGCTCAAAACCGCCACCAAAACTCTCACGACGATGGCCCGTCACCAGAATCATCTTCTTATTGGTATCGATGAATGGATAACGCTCCGCCAAACTATCGCGTAATTCTGGGTTGTTCATCACCCGATCACGGACCCAGAACAGCGCATCAATCACGGTATTGCCGGTCACGAAAATGCGGTTGTCTGGCACCATCTCGCGTAGCAAGTTTTGCCGCGAGTTCTCTGTCGGAGCAAAATGATACATAGCAAGGTGGCCGGTCAGTTGGCGGTTAGCTTCTTCTGGCCACGGTGAATAGAGATCCCCGGTGCGTAAGCCCGCTTCAACATGACCAACAGGAATACGTTGATAGAATGCGGCAAGACTGGTCGATAACGTCGTTGTGGTATCGCCATGCACTAAGATTACATCCGGCTTAAACTCCTCCAGAACGGGCTTTAGCCCTTCCAGAATACGGCAGGTTATTTCCGTTAATCCCTGTCCCGGCTTCATGATATTCAAATCATAGTCCGGCTGAATCTCAAATAAACGCAGCACTTGGTCCAGCATCTCACGATGTTGAGCCGTGACGCAGACTCTTGATTCAAAGGCTTCATCCTGAGCCAAAGCATGCACCAGAGGAGCCATTTTAATGGCTTCAGGCCGGGTGCCAAAAACAGTCAACACTTTCACAGTGAATCTCTTTAAGGTCAGTTAGCCGCAGACAATGCCTGCAAGTTGGGCGCACAATGCGCCCATTACTGGTCAATCTTTTACTGATCAATATGTTACTGATCAAGAATACTTAGCACTTACAGTACGGGTTATGCTTGCGTACTGGTACGGCGAACCAACACCACTCCCGCGCCAACCAATGCGCCAATCGCGCCCCACATAATCAACAGGAATACGCGACGCGGGCTATCACGGGTAACGGGATCTTCTGGTGTTCGTAAGTAACGGTAAGCCTGGAAGGTTTTATCCAGCGTCGGGCCGACATTCAATGTTGCCAACATTGCTCGGTTCTGATCATAATCAATATCAAAACTTGGGCCGGTAGCCTGCAATGTCTCTAGCCGGGCTTCGAGCATTGGTTTACCTAACATAAACATTTTAGAATCGGGTAATTGTTCAGCCGGCGTATCGGTTTGACTGCGATTAATTCCTTGCTGGCTGGCCACTTTTAAAGCTTGCTTAACCGCAGAAATTTCACGATCGTACACCGCTTGAGCAACGGCTTCTTGCCGTTTAACCTGCGCTTTCATTGACTGAGTGCGAGCAGCCCATGCGCCTTCAATCTCATCATTCAAGTGACTGGCAGCACGTTGGCTAGCAAAATCAATATAACTGCGCAGCATTTTATTGGAATCGGTGGCGGTTTCTGCCGTCAATTTAATGCTGTCATTCAGTATTTTTTTGTCATCACGCGGGGTGAAAACAATATTATTCACCAGCTCATCGAGTAATGCCGCATCCGCCTTAGCATCACCCTCTAACCGCTGTTTGTAATAATCAGTTTGTAGCCAAAAATCACGGCGCGTATCGTAAGCGGCTAACTGAGTAATAAATTCGCTGTACGCTTCGTCAGAAATACCGGGTTGCTCACTGGCAACACCACTATTGCTACGGCTATCAAGGTTGCGCAAAAATTGCTGCTGAGAGTAATAACCGCCCAAATTATTGACAGTTGGCCTGTCTGTAATGGCTGTCGCACTCCACTGCTGTTTTACCAAGTAGGAAACACCCAGCGCTATTGCAGCAAAAAGAATTGCCATACCGATAATCCACACTTTACCGCGCCAAAGAGTACGGCACAGGCTGCGGATATCTAACTCGTTATCCATAACTGGCTCGTTATGGGTAGATCCTGTTTTATCAGTCGACATAGATTCTGGTTTCATCACTGCCTAAAAGCCTCTGGTTAAGATTCATGCTTATTTTGCGATGCACGGCGCATCCGACGCTTGATACGTTTGATAAAACGCGCCACTCGCCATGCCCGTTTTATGCAGTAGCCATACAACAGAAATGCAAGCAAGAATAATGCCAACATGACCCATTCAGGGATAAATGTTAGCCGTTCGCCGATAACGCCCACTCCCGCTAACAATGCCGCAGCTAGAGTGATTAAGACAAATGCCTGTCGTGAAGTAAAACCGGCGCGCATGATTAAGTGATGGATATGTTGGCGGTCGGGGGAGAAAGGACTCATTCCTTTACGCAAACGCCGATACATGATGGCAATCATATCCATCAATGGAATTGCAATAATCCACAATGCGGTGACCGGGTTAATGGGATGGGAATTCCCCTGTGTGCTTTGCAATAGTATCCAAATTGCGGTGAAACCAATCAGCGTACTACCCGCATCGCCCATAAAGACTTTATAGCGGCGACCCAGCAACCCAAGGTTAAGCAAAATATAAGGCAAGATGGCGGCGATCATCGCAAAACACCATAGCGCTAATGCCATTTGTCCGCTTTGATACAGTAAAAGACCCATGGCACCGAAAGAGACACAAGACAGCCCTCCCAGTAAACCATCAATGCCATCGACCATATTGAAAGCGTTTATCGCCGCCCATACTGCGAACAGTGTGACAACATAACCGAACGGCCCTAATACCATCTCCCACGGGCCAAATACATGCCCCAAGCTGCGTAAATAAAGCCCTGCGGCTGCCATCATGGCAATACCGACTAATGCTTGTACAAAAGCTCGGATTTTTACACTGATATCGAAGCGATCATCTAAAGCACCAACGAACACCAATAAACCAGCACACCCCAGATATAAGTGGAAATGTGGGATCTGTTGGTTAGTTATCAGGAAAGTAAAACAAATACCCGCAAACACGGATATTCCGCCCACTAATGGGATCAATCCTTGGTGACGTTTGCGATAGTTAGGTTTATCAACTAATCCAATTTTCTTGGCAACTTTGCGAGCTACAAATAAAAATGCCAGAGAAAACAGAAAAATAACAAATATTTCAGTACTCATAGTGAGTAAATTCACGTTTAACCGCTCTCTGCAAAAAGATACGACAGCTTAGCATGTGGCTTGGCGTATACCACGCCTTCCCTATGCCTTCCCTATGCTTTCAGTTATTTCTGAATATGATGACAGCCTTACTTACTATTCCCAACTCTATTTTTACTATTTTCTCGTTATCCCTTTCATATTTGAAGCCGCAGGGGCACTGCACGTTCTCATCGGGATTGGCTTATTTATTGTCGACCTGCCACTCAAAACTCTTTGGATATATAAGAAGAATAAGTATAGAAAATAGACATTGGTTTGATTGCATCATTCACTAGGTAGATAACAATCCCGACTATCGTATAGCCCAAATGCAAAAAACGCCACGTCTGAGCGTGGCGTTTTGATTAATTTAGCTAAACTTATGAACGTCTCATGTTATCGAAGAACTGATCGTTGGTTTTCGCTGTTGCCAGTTTACTGATGAGGAATTCCATTGCATCGATCTCACCCATTGGATGAAGAATTCGACGTAAAATCCACATTTTTTGTAGCTCTTCAGTCGTTGTCAGCAACTCTTCTTTACGCGTACCAGAGCGGTTGAAATCAATAGCTGGGAACACGCGTTTCTCTGCAATTTTGCGAGAAAGATGCAATTCCATGTTGCCGGTACCTTTAAATTCTTCATAGATAACTTCATCCATTTTAGAACCGGTATCAACCAACGCGGTGGCAATGATGGTCAGGCTACCGCCCTCTTCAACATTACGTGCAGCACCAAAGAAACGCTTAGGACGATGTAAGGCGTTAGCATCCACACCACCAGTCAGAACTTTACCAGAAGCAGGTACGACGGTGTTGTATGCACGGGCCAAACGAGTAATCGAATCCAGTAAGATGATAACGTCTTTTTTATGCTCAACCAGACGTTTCGCTTTCTCGATAACCATTTCAGCGACTTGGACGTGACGGGATGCAGGCTCATCGAAAGTTGAAGCAATAACTTCACCTTTAACCAGACGTTGCATCTCAGTCACTTCTTCCGGACGCTCGTCAATCAACAAGACCATTAATACGCAATCAGGGTGATTGTAAGCAATGCTGGTAGCAATATTCTGCAACAGCATAGTCTTACCCGCTTTTGGCGGAGCAACAATCAGCCCACGCTGGCCACGACCGATCGGCGAAGCCAAATCAAGTACACGGGCAGTTAAATCTTCTGTCGAACCATTACCACGTTCCATCCGTAGACGAGAATTGGCATGTAATGGGGTTAAGTTTTCGAACAGGATTTTGTTACGGGCATTTTCCGGTTTGTCGTAGTTAACTTCGTTAACTTTCAACAATGCAAAATAACGCTCACCTTCTTTTGGTGGACGAATCTTACCGGCAACGGTATCACCAGTGCGAAGGTTGAAACGGCGAATTTGGCTTGGGGATACATAGATGTCGTCGGGGCCGGCGAGGTAGGAGCTGTCTGCTGAACGGAGGAAACCAAATCCATCCTGCAATATCTCCAATACACCGTCACCGAAGATATCTTCTCCACTTTTCGCGTGCTGCTTAAGGATAGAGAAAATAATATCTTGTTTACGCATCCGGGCCAGGTTTTCCAGCCCCATATTTTCGCCAAGTGTTATCAGATCAGAAACCGGCGTGTTCTTTAATTCGGTAAGATTCATAATGGTGGGTTCTTAAACTCGGGGTATGTCTCGAACTATGGTCGTGAATGGTATGGCAGCGTCATCCGTGCCTGTTTAACGGGACATTCAATCACCGGCCTTGGCCAAACTACGCAAGTAATGACTTACGCAAGCTTGCGCGACTCAACGGTGTAAAGATTGAAGGTGCCTTAGACTGATTTTGTAAAACACTAGACTGTCAAAAAGCGATTGAGTTCATACATATTCTCAACACAAATTATTTCGACATAGAGTAAAACTTTAGATTCAAACTATTTAGTTAGATGCTACAGACTGTTTATTAGATACTAAAGAATAAGCTAGATGCTACAAACCCGGACTCAATACACAGGAATGTTCTATATGCAGTAGGGTAAACTTAACACGCTTCTTTGCGGGCGTCTAGCGGTCAGTGTGAGAAATCACAACTGCCGCTAAACATACCCTACGGCCTTGAAGCTGCAGCGGTGTGCGACTCTGACTTACCCGAATCAGTGACCTGAGTCAGCTTATCGGGATTATGAGCTTCATTAGAGGCTAACGCTCACGCGGTTCAAAATGGTTTATAACCAATCTGTCGCTCGTTTGCTGCCTTACTGCAACGCCAATGACTTTCGGTATTAACGGCTAACGCCGCTTACAGATTAGCATCCAAGAATTCTTTAAGCTGACCCTTAGACAAAGCACCTACCTTGGTTGCCACTACTTCACCGTCACGGAATAACAACAGCGTAGGGATACCACGGATACCGTATTTCGGTGCAGTGGCTTGGTTATCATCAATATTCAATTTAGTGATGGTAAGCCTACCTTCATACTCTTCAGCAATTTCATCCAAAATCGGAGCAATCATCTTGCACGGACCACACCATTCAGCCCAGAAATCAACCAGAACCAGGCCATCGGCTTCCAGCACTTTAGTGCCGAAGCTTTCGTCACTCAGGTGAATAATTTTATCGCTCATGTTCTACTCCAAAGGATTGTGTCTACCTCGTTGGTGTAGCATTAACCAACAGTAGGATGACTTTATTTCACCGGATACGCTTTCGTAAAGCAATAGTTAGCTGATATTCTACCACACTATGAGCAAAACACACTTGACCGAACAGAAGTTTTCCGACTTCGCCCTGCACCCGCTAGTTATTGAAGCCCTTGAAAACAAAGGGTTTCAGTATTGCACGCCGATACAGGCGTTAGCATTGCCACTCACCCTTTCGGGGCGTGATGTAGCGGGTCAGGCGCAAACAGGAACCGGCAAGACGCTGGCATTCTTAGCGTCTACTTTCCATTATTTGCTTTCTCACCCCGCAGAAGAGGGTCGCCAGACTAATCAGCCGCGCGCTTTAATTATGGCACCAACGCGCGAGTTAGCCGTGCAAATTCACTCTGATGCAGAATCACTTTCCCAGATAACCGGGCTGAAATTAGGCTTGGCTTATGGCGGCGATGGCTATGATAAACAGCTTAAGGTGCTGGAAAGTGGTGTTGATATTCTGATCGGTACTACTGGTCGTTTAATCGATTACGCAAAACAAAATTATATTAACCTCGGTGCGATTCAGGTTGTGGTCTTGGATGAAGCTGATCGGATGTACGATTTAGGCTTTATTAAAGATATCCGCTGGCTGTTCCGCCGTATGCCTTCCGTTGATAAGCGCTTAAACATGCTGTTCTCTGCCACACTATCGTACCGGGTACGTGAACTGGCCTTTGAGCAAATGAATAACGCTGAATATGTTGAAGTGGAACCGTTGCAAAAAACCGGCCACCGCATTCAGGAAGAGCTATTCTACCCTTCAAATGAAGAAAAAATGCGTCTGCTTCAGACGTTAATTGAAGAAGAGTGGCCAGATCGCTGCATTATTTTCGCCAATACCAAACATCGTTGCGAAGAAATCTGGGGCCATTTAGCCGCTGATGGTCATCGTGTCGGTTTGTTGACCGGTGATGTGGCACAGAAAAAACGCCTGCGAATTCTGGAAGATTTCACTAAAGGTGATTTGGATATTTTGGTTGCGACTGATGTTGCCGCCCGTGGCCTACACATTCCACTGGTAACCCATGTCTTCAACTATGACTTACCCGATGACTGTGAAGATTATGTTCACCGCATTGGCCGAACTGGCCGTGCTGGCGAAAGTGGTCATTCCATCAGCCTGGCATGTGAAGAGTACGCGTTAAACTTACCCGCTATTGAGACCTACACTGGCCATAGCATTCCGGTAAGTAAATATAATAGCGATGCGCTATTAACTGATTTACCAGCACCAAAACGTCTGGCCCGTACCCGCACCGGGAATGGCCCACGCCGTAATTCTGCTCCACGTCGCAGTGGTGCACCACGGAATAACCGTAAGCGACCGAGCTGATAAATGATGCTAAGTTCCACCTCACTTTATGCTGCCATCGATCTTGGCTCCAACAGTTTTCATATGTTGGTGGTACGTGAGGTGGCTGGCAGTATCCAGACGTTAGCCCGAATCAAGCGGAAAGTCCGTCTGGCGGCGGGTCTGGATAGCCAAAACCACCTATCGCAAGAAGCGATGGAACGTGGCTGGCAATGTTTGAAGCTTTTCTCAGAGCGCTTGCAGGACATTCCTTTGAGTCAGATTCGTGTGGTCGCAACAGCAACCCTGCGTCTGGCCTCAAATGCTGAAGAATTCCTGCAAACGGCGGCTGAAATCCTCGGTTGTCCGATTCAAGTGATCAGTGGTGAAGAAGAAGCGCGTCTGATTTATCAGGGCGTTGCCCATACTACCGGTGGGCCAGAGCAGCGTTTAGTCGTCGATATTGGCGGTGGCAGCACAGAGCTGGTGACCGGCAATGGTGCTCAGGCAAATATTCTGGTCAGTTTATCAATGGGTTGCGTAACCTGGTTGGAGCGCTACTTCAGTGACCGCAATCTGGCAAAAGACAATTTTGATCGTGCAGAATTAGCTGCTCGTGAGATGCTAAAACCTGTCGCGCAGCGCTTTCGTGACCATGGCTGGCAAATCTGTGTCGGTGCCTCTGGCACGGTTCAGGCCCTGCAAGAAATCATGGTCGCTCAAGGTATGGACGAGCTGATCACCTTAGCCAAATTGCAGCAGCTCAAACAAAGAGCAATTCAATGTGGCAAACTGGAAGAACTGGAAATCCCCGGTTTAACACTGGAACGCGCTCTGGTTTTCCCCAGTGGCCTGTCTATCTTAATTGCAATATTCCAAGAGTTGGCGATTGAAAGCATGACGCTAGCGGGCGGCGCACTACGTGAAGGGCTGGTCTATGGCATGCTTCATTTGCCGGTAGAACAAGATGTTCGCAGCCGAACAGTGAGAAATATACAGCGCCGCTATTTACTGGATACTGAACAAGCCAAACGCGTCAGTAAATTGGCCGATAACTTTTTACTTCAGGTGGAAAAAGAGTGGCATCTTGATGGCCGATGTCGCGAGTTATTGCAAAATGCCTGTTTGATGCACGAAATTGGCCTAAGCATCGATTTTAAACGTGCTCCGCAACATGCTGCTTACCTGATACGCAATCTGGATCTCCCTGGTTTTACTCCCGCTCAAAAACTGCTACTTGCGGCTTTGCTGCAAAATCAGAGTAATACGATCGATCTTTTGCTGTTAAATCAACAAAATGCATTGCCAGTAGAGATGGCTCAGCATTTGTGTTGTTTATTGCGTCTGGCGATTATATTCTCCAGCCGTCGCCGGGATGACACACTACCGGCGGTTAGGCTACGGGCCAATAGTGAGGGGCTTTATGTACTGTTACCTCAGGGCTGGCTGCAACAGCATCCTTACCGTGCAGAAGCATTAGAACAAGAAAGTCATTGGCAGAGCTATGTTCAGTGGCCGCTATTATTAGAAGAATTGGACTAAATTCTTTGTCACTGAGCAGCGCCGCATCAGCTTTACTGTGGCTTTTTAGCATTCGCAAGTTGCGCACGAATATTGGCCAGGTGACTCTGGCCTTTTTGCATCCGCTCTTCCGGGCTCACGACTTTGCGCTCATTTTCCCATTTCAAATCATCCTGCGGCAATTCCATCAAAAAGCGGCTTGGTTCTGGCCGAATCAGCTCGCCATACTGCCGCCGTTCTTTGCACAAAGTGAAAAACAGTTCGCGCTGAGCACGGGTGATTCCCACATAGGCCAGTCGCCGCTCTTCATCGACATTATCTTCGTCAATACTGCTTTGGTGTGGCAGTAAACCCTCTTCCATGCCGACCAAGAATACATACGGAAATTCCAGCCCTTTTGAAGCATGCAAGGTCATCAATTGCACTTGATCCAGCTCCTCATCACTTTCCCCGCGCTCCATCATATCGCGCAGGGTAAAGCGCGTGACAACCTGAGTCAGGGTCATTGGTTCATTCAATTCTGACCCTTCCAGCATTTCTGTCATCCAACTGAATAATAAATTGACGTTTTTCATCCGCATCTCAGCGGCTTTCGGGCTAGGGGAAGTTTCGAACAGCCAACTCTCATAATCAATGCCGTGGATCAAATCCCGCACTGCCGCCACTGGCTCGTGTTCCACTAACCGAATAATGCCGTCCATCCAATGCGTAAAGCGCTGTAATGATTCCAGCCCCCGACCTTTCAAATGCTCACCTAGCCCTAAATCAAAACTGGCACGAAACAGGCTTTTATTACGCACATTGGCCCATTCACCCAGTTTTTGAACCGTCGCTGAACCTATCTCACGCTTTGGGGTATTCACGATGCGTAAGAATGCGCTGTCATCATCCTGATTGGTCAATACCCGCAAGTAAGCCAGTAAATCTTTGATTTCTGGGCGCGAGAAAAATGAATCGCCGCCGGAGATACGGTAAGGAATGCGGTTTTGCATCAGCAGCTTTTCAAACAACCGTGATTGATGGTTGCCGCGATACAAAATGGCATAGTCGCTGTATTGCGTTTTTTTCACAAAATGGTGGGCAATAAGTTCACCGACCACTCTTTCAGCTTCATGATCTTCATTATTGGCGGTAATGACTGTTAGCTCATCGCCATAGTCCAATTTAGAAAAGAGTTTTTTTTCAAAAACATGCGGGTTATTGGCAATCAAAATATTCGCCGCTTTCAGAATTCGGCCCGAAGAGCGGTAGTTCTGCTCCAGCTTGATCACCTGCAACTGGGGGAAATCTTCATTCAGCAAAACTAAGTTCTGTGGCCGTGCACCGCGCCATGAATAGATGGATTGGTCATCATCACCCACCACGGTAAAGCGCGCCCGACTGCCCACCAGCAATTTAACCATTTGGTACTGGCTGGTATTGGTATCTTGGTATTCATCTACTAGTAGGTAACGCAGCCGATTTTGCCAACGTTCGCGCACTTCCAGATTGTTTTGCAGCAACAGCGTTGGCAGCGAGATAAGGTCGTCAAAATCCAATACATTGCAGGCTTTTAAATGAGCATCATATAAGCCATAACAATGGACGAATAACTTATCGCGCTCGGATCGCGCCAAGGCTGCGGCGGCAGCAGGATCGAGAAGATCATTTTTCCAATTTGAGATCTGGGATATCAGCTGTTGCAGCAACGTTTTATCGTCTTCCAACCATTTTTGGGTCAAATCTTTCAATAAACCCAATTGATCTTGCGCATCAAACAAAGAGAAATTGGATTTCATTCCCAGTGCTTTGTACTCTTTTTTGATGATTTCCAACCCCAAAGTATGGAATGTCGCAATCATCAAACCCCGCGCTTCTTTGCGCCCTAAAGTCTGAGCCACACGCTCTTTCATCTCGCGCGCGGCTTTATTGGTAAATGTTACCGCAGCAATATGCTTTGGCTGATAGCCACATTGGCGGATCAGATGCGCAATCTTATTGGTAATGACTCGGGTTTTGCCCGAACCCGCACCGGCCAACACCAGGCAAGGCCCAGTGACAAATTCGACGGCTTGTTGTTGGCTGGGATTTAATCGCATAGCACTCGGCAACTCTGTAGGTAAACGGGGGAACAGGATTGTAGCAGAAAGCGGCCGCTGAAAAAAAACCACCTACTATTTTTTGCTCTATGAAACTCAAGGCCTATGAAACACGTGATGTGTAAAACGCATGATTTGTAAAACGTAGAGCACGGTGGCCCCATCACGACCAAAATACGTTACACTGGCGCGCTTCAAGGCTCCCTTGAAGATAATCTTCGTTCAGATAACCCTACCCAATAAATTGGTGGTGATTGTTACTATGGCAAACAAAGCTTCTGCACTGCACATTCTGGTTGATGATGAAAAGCAGGCAAACGATATTCTGGCACAGTTGAATAACGGTGCAAATTTCCAAGAGTTAGCGAAAAAATTCTCTAACTGCCCGTCAAAACGTAACGGCGGCGATCTGGGTGAGTTCAATAAAGGGGATATGGTTCCGGCATTCGATAAAGCTGTATTCAGCTGCGAACTACTGCAACCCTATGGCCCAGTCAAAACCCAGTTCGGTTATCATATTATTAAAGTTTTATATCGTAATTAAATTAGTCATGCGCCATCTTGCTGGCGGCGCAAATAACACATCGCTAACACTCCTATTTACCTCCAGAACAATGTACATTGAAAAATAATTATTTTCAGAAAGTCACATGGATATTATTAATCCTCCACGCCTCACCAGTTACATCTATACAAAACACACACTTAACTTTACAAAACATATATTAAATCATACGAATAAACTGCATTTAAATGTTAAAAAAAATCATCGTTAATGTAATTTATCAATAAAACAACAAGAAAGATCTCATTAGTGACTTTTTAAATAAGATTTAATTCACTTAAAAACAAAAGGTTACATCTAGTTTAATAAAAAATGTATTTCACTGGGAAAATTCCTACAAACGTTGGTTTGTTTGTCCTATGTGCGATCATCGTCACACTCTATATTATAGTCGTCATCAAGTAAGGGATGCAGAGGGAATAAAACCACTGAGTCACTTTAAATGAAAACCTTGTGGAAAGCTGACGAATATAATCGAATGTCATTCGCCATATAGTCATTAACCACTTCACCTTTATTAAGTTAAGTTCTCACTCGCATTTAGATGCAATGAAAATTTGACCCATTTAAATTATCGCATTGGAGTTTCAAATGAATAAGATTACTTTGGCTATGGCTTTATTCGCAGCATCTACAACTGCTTCAATGGCAGCTAGCAATAATACAATTACTTTCCAAGGTGAAGTTACTTCACAAACTTGTGCTGTTACCGTCAACGGCCTGGACGCAAACCCAACTGTATTATTGCCAACAGTATCAAGCGGCGATTTAGATACTCAGGGTAAAACCGCCGGTAAGACAACCTTTACTCTGGGTGTATCAGGCTGTGCAGAAAGCACTGATGATATTGATATAAAAACAGTTTTTGTTGGCAACCAAGTTACAACTAATGGTAACTTACAAAATACCGGCACAGCATCAAATGTTGAGCTTCAATTACTGAAAGATGCCGTCACAACAACAGCTATTGATCTGAATAGTGGTGTACCACAAGAGGGTATGGTGTTAAAAGCCAACGCAACATCAGCAGAACATGATTTCGCTGTTCAATATTATGCTACCGGTCAAGCTGGCCCTGGTTCTGTGATCGCCTCTGTACAATACGCAGTTTCTTACCTGTAATATCATTATTGTAGTATAAGTTATACTCTCTGTAATTGGAGTTGCGGGTAGCACGTGTAGCTAACCCCCCGCAACTTCGAGTACCCAGGGTATAATACTATTTGGCCGTTCCTTTCAGAGGATATTCCCATCATGTTTAATATAAATAGCTACCGCTATCTGCTTATCCCTTTATTAATTCTTATGGGTATATCTTTTGCTAACGCCAGCGTAGTCATGAGCGGCAGCCGTATTATATATTCGGCAGGTGAAAAAGAGCACAGTGTCCAATTAACCAATAAAGATAATTTTCCTAATGCTGTCCAGGTCTGGTTAGACAGTGGTGATGCTCAATCAACACCAGAAACGGGTAAAGCTCCGTTTATTGTCACCCCGCCGTTCTTTCGTATTGAAGCAAATGCAGGCCAAACATTACGGCTGAAATATACCGGAAGTGGTTTGCCAACGGACAGAGAATCTGTGTTCTATCTTAATTTTTTACAGGTTCCCCCCGTTAATAAAGCAGAAAAGAATAATAAAATGTTAGTGTTGATGCGTAACCGCATTAAAGTGTTTTATCGGCCCGAAAATATTGCTGGCCGTGTTGACCAAGTTGCTAGCACACTGACTTTTACTGTACGCCAACAAGGTAAAAATGTTGTTGTGACAGGCAAAAATCCAACCGGGTTCTATGCCACCATTGCCAGTGGTGAAGTCGTTGGCGGTGGTAAAAAACTCAAAATGAAATCAGAGATGATTGCTCCAATGTCTCAGGCTCAGTGGATTATTCCAACTTCATCTGCCCCTTCAAATGCTATGGTTAATTTCCTGTTAGTGAATGATTTTGGCGGGCAAGATGCCGGTAGTTACAAAATTCAATAGTCATAAAATTCAGTAGTTATAAAATTCAGTAGTAACTTTCCGGCGAAGGAATATTTATGGGGCTTGCACAAGTCGAACCAAAACAAGTCGTTCTAAAAAAGAAGTTTTCTGGCCGCAAGAAATTATTAACGTTGTGCATAACTTTAATTTTACATGTCGATACTGTTTTGGCTCAGGAAGACCCACAAAATCTCGAATTTGATGAATCTCTCTTTTTAGGCACAAAATTTGCGTCGGGCCTGAATCAGTTGAATAAAGAGAATTCTGTTACGCCCGGAAACTACGATGCTGTAGATGTCTTGGTTAATAACAAACTCTTCAAGCGCACGACGATTAAGTTTATTAAGAATGCTGATTCATCGGAGGCTTACCCGTGCCTGGATGATGAGTTCTTAACCGCTGCCGGCGTTGAACTATCCAATAAAAATAACACCACGCCTAAAGAACCTAATGCCGCTGAGGTAGAATCAGAAGCAGAAGCAACACCTTCAGATTCTGTGGCTACAGGGCAATGTCTGCCTTTATCAGAGCGAGTAAAAGGAGCGTCTTTTCATTTTGATCAGGCCAAACTGCGCTTAGAGCTTTCTATCCCACAATCATTATTACAAAAACGGCCTCGGGGTTATATTGAGCGCACTGAATGGGAAGAAGGCGAAAAACTCGCATTCGTTAACTACAGCGCTAACTTTTATCGTAGCGAGACCCAATCCCAGCAAAATAGCACTTCTGATTACGGTTTTGTTGGCTTAAAAAGTGGCCTCAATCTCGGATTGTGGCAATTACGTCAGCAATCAAATGTGCGCTATGCCAGTAATAACAATAACAGTGATACCCAGTGGAATAATATCCGCACTTATGTGCAGCGCCCTATCGAGCAATTAGATAGCCAATTGACACTGGGTGAAACTTTCACCGACAGCACCTTATTCGGCACCATGTCATTTCGTGGCGCAAAAATGGCAACCGACCAACGCATGTGGCCACAATCAATGCGCGGCTTCGCTCCTGAAGTTCGTGGTGTTGCCACCAGTAATGCCCGGGTGATTATTCGCCAGAATGGCCGTGAAATATATGAAACCAACGTCGCTCCCGGCCCATTTGTTATTAACGATTTGTACAGTACCACCAGTCAGGGTGACCTTAATGTTGAAGTGGTAGAAGCTAATGGCAGCCGCTCGACATTTACTGTACCTTTCAGTGCAGTACCGGATTCAATGCGCCCTGGCGTGAGCCGTTATAATGCGGTCATTGGGGAATCACGTGATTTCACTAATATTGATAGCTATTTCACTGATTTTACCTATGAGCGTGGGCTGACGAATCAATTAACAGCCAACAGTGGGCTTCGTTTAGCACAAGATTATGCCGCATTACTTGCGGGGGGGGTATTAGGGACACCAATTGGCGCATTTGGTCTTAATACCACCTATTCCCACGCCAAAGTTGAAGATGATCAAACCCAGAATGGCTGGCGGATGCAGGCAACTTATAGCCAGACATTTAATGAAACTGGCACCACATTCTCATTGGCGGGATATCGCTATTCAACCAAAGGGTATCGTGATTTAAATGATGTATTTGGCGTGCGTTCGGTACAAAAAAATGGCGGGACTTGGGATTCATCGACCTATAAGCAGCGCAGCCAATTTACCACCACAATAAACCAAACTTTAGGTGGATATGGTCAATTAGCAGCCTCAGCTTCAACCAGTGATTATTATAACGATACCCAGAGAGATACCCAGTTACAGCTAAACTATTCAAATAGCTATAACAATATCAGCTACAATGTGGCCATTAGCCGTCAGCGCACAATTTATACTTCCACCCAGTTTGGTTGGGATGTCGATGATACTGATCAGACGGCGACAACAACACGCTACGGTAATACCGAAAATATCGCCTCGTTAACAGTGTCTATTCCACTGAATATTGGCGGGGGGAATCAATATTTATCCCTGTCGGCCAACCGCAATCCGAAAAGTGGTAATAACTATCAGACGTCATTATCAGGTACCGCCGGAGAACGTAAAACTTTTAATTATTCAGTCAATGCCGGTTATGACGACAGTAATACCAGTGGCAGTTCAAATAACTGGGGAGCCAATGTGCAAAAGCAATTCCCTAACGCCACCGTCAATGGCAGTTATTCTCGTGGCAATAATTATACTCAATATGGTGCTGGCGCTCGCGGCGCGGCAGTAATACACAGTAAAGGTATAACACTCGGGCCTTATTTAGGCGATACCTTTGGTCTAATTGAAGCCGATGGTGCTCAAGGTGCGACAGTGCGAAATGCACAAGGGGCGAGAATTGATAATAATGGTTTTGCTCTGGTGCCGTCATTAACGCCTTATAATTACAATACGGTCGGTTTGGATACCAAAGGCATTAATCGCAATACTGAACTGAAAGAGAATCAGGGGCGGGTTGTTCCTTATGCCGGGGCGGCTGTGAAAGTGAAATTCGAAACTTTGACTGGCTATGCGGTATTAATTCAGACCCAAACAGCGGATGGTGAAGGGTTACCTCTGGGCGCTGATGTCTTTAACAGCAAAGATGAACTGGTTGGTATGGTGGGCCAGGGGAATCAGATCTATGTGCGAGTGAAAGATAACAAAGGTTCACTTTATGTTCGCTGGGGTGAAAACAGCACTGAACAATGTGAACTACCTTATAATTTTGCTAGCCAAGATACTGAGCAAGATATTATCCATATAACAGGCAGTTGCCGCCGTTAACCATTATGAGAAAAATAATGTTAAGACCAACAGAGCAGTTAATATCTTGCGAAGTCTCACGGCCAACAATGCCTACTCATTTCCATCGCCCGTATATTGTGGCGGGAACGATGCTGCTGATCGGGCTATTTAGCACTTCTGCATGGTCAGCTTGTACCAAAATCACAGCACAAAGCCAGTTGGCTGCCGGTGATGGCACCGCCAGTGCGTGGGCAGGTTCACTTGATTATAATAACGGGTCACTCGGTTTACCGGGCCTTATTGATCTCAGTACCAATGCAAACTTTCAACCCGATGGCACATTGTTGGCAGCGGCCACCTCCGACTTCACCACTTTCGCCTTGAATACCGGTTATGACCCGGAGCGCGTCCTGTTCCGCTGTGCTGCTGCTGATGTTGATCAGCTCTTCGAGATGTATGCCACTAACGGGGATAATGACTATGGCGGCAAAAATGAAGATGGTCTCATTGCCGGCAATGTTCCCTCCGGTTTTGCCACTGTTGTCGCCAATGTCGTCATCCGCCTTACAAATCTATCCACTGGCGAGTATTACTCTCGCTTATGGAAAGGACGTCGTCTAACCGGGCTGGATACCGACAGTACCGGCCGTATTCTGGTCAAAGCAAAAAATTTCAGTAATTTGTATACCGAACTATTTCGCATTAATTATATCCGTGCAGGTGCTTATAATGTGGCCTCTTATGCTTACGCCTATACTCAACCGAATGCCTATATTGCCTTTAAAGGGCCTGGCATTAGTGGCCCTGTTGAGGGGACTGACTCAGTAACAAACTGGCCTGGTTGGTATGGCACTTGGCCTGCCTCTATCGGGTTGTACAATTATGTCACTTTCCGCCGCACCACCATTTGTGCGGTGACCAATTTTACCCCGACGGTGATATTGCCCCGAATTTCTGTGGCAGAATTGAATAATGGCGCGAGCAGTTCGGCTGAATTTAATGTGGATTTCCAGTGCCAGACCGGCATTACCTCCGGCGTCAATGCCGGTGCGGTGGCTATGGGCTTTCTGGTACCTGCGGCGAATGCCGCCAAAGCCCAAACATTAGGGTTAATAAATGGCAGCGGTGGTATTAGTCACTTGGTTTCGGATAATTATGGCGCAGCCGGAATGGCCAATGGCGTTGGGATCCGTATCTACCGCAACAACACCCCGATTTATCTGCTATCAAAGAATGTGACTCAAACCGGTAATAACGGTGGCTGGTATGGCATCTTCCAGGGCGCTCAAGAAATCACCGGCACAGTGAGTGGCGGTAATAGTTACACTGAGAATTTTCGGGCTGAGTTAAGTAAAATCAGCGGGCAAACTGTGACGGCAGGAGCGGTGAATGCACATGCGCAAGTGGTTATCCGTGTTCAATAATCTGTGTTTTAAACGCAGAATCAATGGGCTACTATTATTACTGATAATGGCCTCTAGTGTGCCGGCCATGGCTAGTGTAGTGGCCGAAAGAACACGTATTATCTTCAGTGAGGGCAACACGGAAGAATCACTGCAATTGGTCAATAGTAATAGCTACCCGGTGGCGGTGCAGGTGTGGGTGGATGATGGTGATTTGATGGCAACACCGGAGAAAGCGATTTCGCCAGTGCTAGTGTTACCGCCATTGTTTCGCTTACAACCACAAGCCCAACGCAGCTTACGTTTGATTTTATCGGGTGCCAGTAAATTACCGCTGGATAGAGAGTCTGCATTTTGGCTCAACGTTTACGAAATCCCCCCAAAAGCAACACCTAAAGCCGATGATGAGTCTTCCGTTACACTGGCTTTGCGCATGCAGTATAAAGTGTTTTATCGCCCTAAAAACTTGCCCGCCCCAGCGGATAGTGTCAGCAAAGCATTAACTTTTACTTTAGAACGTAACGGCGATACCGCCTTGGTAAGAGTTGATAACCCGACACCTTATTATGCCTCACTCTCCGCCCTCACATTAGGTAGCGCTGAAAGCTTGCCGGATATGGTAGCCCCCTTCTCTAAATTGAATTTTCCACTCAATCGTTCACCCTTGGTGGGCAGCAAAACCGTTGATTTTGTCTTAGTCGATGAATTAGGTAACAATAAGACTTTTAGCAGCAATCTAAAATAAAGTACGCTGATGGGAATGTCAGTTTGCTGGGTTAGCCAAAAACAGAGTCGATTTACAGCTCTGTAGCCTTGCCATTTATTTAATTTCGGGGAAATACATTAACTAAAGTTATAAAAATAGATCTTCTTGAACATAAGATAGGCCAATAAATAACTCAATTTTACCCCCTCTTGGCCAACTTAAAACCTTCCGGTCAGTACCTAATGGAAGACTTCTATTACGCTGGGGTACCAGCAATCATTTGGTCTCTTATTCGTTTTTCGATCAAGACAATTATGCAGAAGCAGTCATTACCTACCCATATTTTGGCAATGTCCACGGTGATTACGAAGAAGTTAAAATAAGCTGCAATTGCATTAACCGGGAGTTACTCCAATAGCTATTAATTCTGAGAGTTCTAAGGGTTAAAATCTGACCCTATTATTAATAGCAACTTGTTTCTCTGAGGTTAGATACAACTAAAAGGTTGCCCAATAAGCTTTAGCCTCGCCCTGCCCCATTAAACGTTATTACATTTACAAAATATATAAATCATTACACCTGCATTTCCAGTGAAATATCAGATTGTGTTATACACCCTTCAATAAAACTTTCAGCAATTTGTAATTGACGTCTAATTTCCCGTTCATTACATTTCTTCAATCGAGCAATAGAAGCTTTCGATTGCCCATAAACATAATGACGTAGGATAAGCTCTAATTCTTTTTCTCGCGAGGCTCGTTGTAAATTCCCGATTGTTTTATCAATGGCTAATCCGTCATTATCGCAGCAGGATTCAGCCATTTTGTTTCTGGTTTCCACCCCCTTAAATCCACTAGCGATATGGGGATAATCCAGCTGAGAATGTTCTCTCGCCCATACGCCCCAACGGGTCAAGACAGTTTGAATATCACTCATTAGTTATCTCCTTTTTATATTTTAATATCTTTTTATTTACTTCATTAATATCAATTATAAAAAAAAGACCTCACTAATTAGCAAGGCCTATTTATTTACAAGAAAAATTTTTTATATTAATAAGATTAAAAAGAAATAGATGTTTCTGTAAAATAATTAACCACTACTAACACCTTACAAGAGTTTTTTCGGGCCGAGATAGCATTAATTTAATAATTTTTACATCTCTGCATTCAGATACGAAAGTCAATACACCCTCTTCTGAACTTCGAGCAGTTAACCGCCATATGACGGATTAATTATTAATATAACAATAAACTAAGATGATATATACTGCCAGAACGGCGGTTTATATTATTGCTTAACTATATAATTCACTCTTTAAATCCGGGCTTACCATTCTCGGCTCGCCATTTTTTTACCTCAGCTACAATACCTTCAGGGTTGTCCTCTCGATTATCATTAGGATAATAAATCAAATCAGAGCCATCTGGGTGCTCTGTCAAGGTTTCAAATTGTAAGACGGCCTTAACATGTTCATCCTCAGATGAATATGTATCATAGTAAATATCTTTCACAAAATTTAAGAACTCAAGTTCAGTATAGTCAGAAATATTATTTTTAATGTTCATTATATCTCCTTGTGATTATTTATATATCTTTAGCTGTGGTAGCACTAATGTTATCAACATTATATATTCCTCCACCGTTAGATATATACTTTTTATGATGTAGTAAATATAAACCGTCAGAGCGGCGGCTTATATTATTACTTAACTATATAGCTTACTCCTTAAATCCGGGCTTACCGTTCTCGGCTCGCCATTTTTTTATTTCGGCTAAAATACCCTCAGGGCTATCGTCTGCACCCTCTTCTGGGTAATAAATCAAATCAGAACCATTAGGGTGTTCACTAACGTTTATAAAGTTCTCTAAAAGAGAATCTAGTTCATCCTCTAAGCCTTTATCTAAAATAATCTTTGAGATTAACTCAATGAATTCAGACTCCCTATACTCTTCTAGCTTATATTTTAACTCCATTTCATTCTCCTTTCTTTGAGTGAATCTCTATATGTCTTTTGGGTGTTATTACATGTAAATTATCTATATTATAAACATCTCCTTTATCGCGGATATATTTTACATGGTGTATTTCAAATGAGCGTTTTCCTCCCACAGTATCAATAAATCTAGCTCTAGGGGATCTTCCATGTTTCATTCGAGTCACATTTCTGGGGATAAACTGCCCAGCCAATTCAGGATCATTCCCCACCTCCTGCCAAAATGCTTCCCTAAATCTATCAAAATTACTGAACCGTTTACCACGTAATTTATCGGCAATTTGCGCGGGAATGGGCACACCCAAATCTTTGCCAGCCCCCGCCAGCCAAACCCCTGAAACCCGCTGCCCGTGGCCTGTAACAACCCCCGGCTCATCTCGGGGTGTCTTAAAATAAACATACACCGGCTCCAGCCCCGAGTCTGCCGGGAACCAGATGATGTAATCGTGGAAATCTCCCTCTTCCAGCGCCAAAAATACCATATCAGGCTTGGTGGCCAGAAAAGTGATATCCGTTCCTGTATGCTGCGGAAAGTCCGGAGCACCTGCCGGTTGTGGCAATGCCGTGCCGATATCCATGCCGGGCGCCCGCGCCGGTGTGAAGGTAAAAGTACGTGGCGGCTGGTTGTCGGTGGTAAAAGTATAAACGCCGTGCAATGGATCAAATTGCGCGGCGACGACTTTTACCTTCGCGGCAACCTGCACAGCATCGGGTTTGACCGCATAGACACTCGTCCAGTCATCCTTATCCGCCATCAACATTCTGATAGGAAGATCAATTTCACCTTGTTGCGGCAGTGGTGTTGCAGGGGATAATCCCATTCCACTCACCGGGAAGCTGCCCACCAGTGTTGGCTTTTCCCATCCCAGGGGTCGATCTGATCCTTCTCCCTCGTTGCTTGAGTAGAAACCAGCGCCGATGATCACCGCCATCGGGCCTGCCAGTGAAGTGGTCGCAATCGTACTTAATCTCGCCAATGCCACCCGGAATGCGGCGCTAAATTCGCGAGCGACCCGAGGGCTTAACACCGTGGCCCCCACTCCTGCGGCGGCCAAACCGGGCGGATGTATCCCCCCGATCGGATAAGCAGGTAAGGAAAAGGTATTATCACGAATAACTGCTTGCTGTCTGGCGAGATCGTCTGCCAGACGGGCATTTTCCACCCGCTGCCGCTCTGCGGCTTCTGCTGCCAGTCGGGCATTTTCCACCCGCTGCCGCTCTGCGGCTTCAGCCGCCAGTCGGGCATTTTCAACCCGCCGCCGCTCTGCGGCTTCAGCCACCAGTCGGGCATTTTCCACCCGCTGCCGCTCTGCGGCTACTGCCGCCAGTCGGGCGTTTTCCACCCGCTGACGTTCTGCTGCTACTGCCGCCAGCCGGGCATCTTCAACTCGTTTCCGCTCTGCGGCTATTGCCGCCAGCCGGGCGTTTTCCACCCGCTGCCGCTCTGCGGCTACTGCCGCCAGTCGGGCATTTTCAGCTTCAGCCAACTGTGCCCTGACCTGAGTTAAGTGCTGCTCCGCGTTATTGACTGCATCTATAGCGATATCTAATTGATATTGAAAAGGATCTAAAGCCAACTGAGCTGCATCAATTTTATCCTGATGAACCAGCAGATGTTCGCGCAACAGATTGTATTGCTCAATCTTCAACTCCTGCATAATATACCCGGCATAATCCCCGTACTTTTCAAGGTCTTCTTGGCTCAGACCATCAGGGAAAGGATCAAAAGCTTCACCACCAAGATTTAATAAATTATCCAGGTCCTCGCGGTTTTTGATCTCAATGTCGAACATAAAATGGTACCCATAGTTACCCCACATATAGACATAATCATCAAACTCATAACTAAGCGGATATTCGTCTGGGTCACTTAACAGCTGTCCTTCCCAGGTATCATTAAGCGCCTCCAATGCCGCCCGATAGGGTTCAATGTTGTGCTGCTCTCTGACTAAAGCGTCACCCGCCTGACTTAGCTGGTATTGCGCCGCTTCGACCGGATAACTGGCCGCCCATTTCGCCTGTTTTTGGCGATTTTCTTCTTCCACCCGTTCAATCTGTTCAGGCATCAATACTGTGGTGACTGAGATATAAACTGGATCGGTATTGGCTTCTGCGGGGAAGTAGACAATTGCGTCATGGCTGTTATTTCCCAGTGGAGAAAATACCGGTGTTACAGGGCTATCTCTCACTTCACTGACACCCGTTGGTTGTGCTGTATCGGGGGGTGGGGAACTGTTTTCAACATGGATGTGAATAGGGGGCATACCATTAAGTATCTGAACGGTGAATACTCCCGGCCGGGCAGTGGGTTTGGCCTGTACCACCGGCACCATAATCGGCACATGTTTAGATTTCACTACGGCGATTTTCTGCACACCATCCTGTACCACATCATGCAAGCGGGCGTTAGCCACTACTGCGGGCTGAGTGGGTAACTGTGCAAATGGCACACTCGTGATGCGCTCCGCTGGCAGGGTGACGAGGGTACGCCGGATCACTGACATATCATCTTTCGCGATTTCAGAGGGTGCCAACAACATGCCAACCACCCCGGCGAACCGCCCGACATAAGGGGCCGCATCCATTACAAACATTCCCAGCCGGGTCAGTGCCAGGTCGAGCGCAGCCGCAACCATTTTTGGCTTAAACAGTGTTAATCCCCATTCACTGGCAACCAGCGATAAGGGAACCGCGACGCCGGGAACAATGGCAACCTGTAGTTCTGGCCGTTGTGACAGGTTCGGTGTATTGCCACGATGACCTGCATGACCACCGCGATTACCACCGCGTCGGTTGCCATGCCCAAATTTGCTGGGATTGTAATTGTGAAGAGGGCCATAGGGAGTCTGTGAAACTCCCCATCCACTACCCCGATTAGGATTTCCGGTGCCAAATCCTGTTGGCCCCCCTTTAACGCCCCCGGTGGGGCCACGAGCACCATGGCCGGTTGTATTACTGTGTCCTTCTCCCATATCTTATTTCCTTATTTAAGTTTCATAATTAACGAGAATATTTACGGCTAAATTTATTTGTCCTATTCACCTCCTTAATATTATTTAGATGTCATTAGTTTTATTATTCATCTGTGTAATACCCATAAATAAAAACACCCCGCTAATTAGCGAGGTGCTTTATTTTCTTGATAAGAATAGAGTGATTGATAGCGTTAAATACTGATATTGTCTGCGATGTGCTTAACCACGATTAACACCTTACAAGGTTTTTTTCGGGCCGTGATAGCATTAATTTAATAAATTTTTCTGTCGCGAAATACACAGAATTTGAGATAGAAAAAAGCCGCTGCCATTAAATAATGGCAGCGGCCTGTTTTAAGTCGATTTAAACGCCGCTAACAACACGGCGGCGTCAAGAGCAAGGGGCATTAGCCTGCAACAGCAATACGTTTCATATCGGTCATATAGCCACGCAGTTTATGACCAACCGCTTCAATTGGGTGGTTGCGAATAGCTTCATTTACATCACGCAGTTGCGCATTATCTACTGCAGTCCCGGCAACACTTTTGCCCAAATCACCGGCTTGCAGAGAATCCATAAACTTGCCTTTCAGCAACGGAACAGCCGCATTGGCAAATAAATAGTTACCGTATTCTGCGGTATCAGAAATAACCACGTTCATTTCATATAAGCGCTTACGAGCAATGGTGTTCGCAATCAGCGGTAATTCATGCAGAGATTCGTAATAAGCAGATTCTTCGATAATGCCAGAATCAACCATAGTTTCGAATGCCAATTCAACACCGGCTTTCACCATGGCAATCATCAATACGCCGTGGTCGAAATATTCTTGCTCAGAGATTTTGCCTTCAAACTGTGGCGCATTCTCAAAGGCTGTTTTGCCGGTCTCTTCACGCCAGTTCAGTAATTTAACGTCGTCTTCTGCCCAGTCTGCCATCATGCCGCTAGAGAACGCACCGGAAATAATGTCGTCCATATGCTTCTGGAATAATGGAGCCATAATCTCTTTCAATTGCTCAGACAGCGCATAAGCACGCAATTTAGCTGGGTTGGACAAGCGGTCCATCATCAGCGTAATCCCGCCTTGTTTCAGCGCTTCGGTGATAGTTTCCCAGCCGAACTGCATCAGTTTTTCAGCATAAGCTGCATCAGTGCCCTCAGAAACCAGCTTGTCGAAGCACAACAGTGAACCGGCCTGCAACATACCACACAGGATAGTTTGCTCACCCATCAGGTCAGATTTAACTTCTGCAACAAAAGAGGATTCCAGCACGCCAGCACGATGGCCGCCAGTAGCCGCTGCCCAAGCTTTGGCAATCGCCATGCCTTCGCCTTTAGGGTCATTTTCTGGGTGAACCGCGATCAATGTCGGCACACCAAAACCACGTTTGTATTCTTCACGAACTTCAGTACCTGGGCATTTCGGCGCTACCATCACTACTGTAATGTCTTTACGCACTTGCTCGCCCACTTCAACAATGTTGAAACCGTGGGAGTATCCCAGCGCAGCGCCATCTTTCATCAACGGCTGAACGGCTTGAACTACGGCGGAATGTTGTTTGTCTGGCGTCAAGTTAACCACTAAATCTGCCTGTGGGATCAACTCTTCGTAAGTGCCGACTTTGAAGCCGTTTTCAGTCGCTTTACGCCATGAGGCGCGCTTTTCAGCAATAGCTTCTTTACGCAGGGCATAAGCCACATCCAAACCTGAATCGCGCATGTTCAAACCTTGGTTCAAACCTTGTGCGCCACAGCCGACAATCACCACTTTTTTGCCTTTCAGGTAATTTGCTTCATCGGCGAATTCGTCACGTGCCATAAAGCGACACTTACCTAATTGCGCCAACTGCTGACGCAGGTTCAATGTGTTGAAATAGTTAGCCATGGTATTACTCCGTTCGGGTTCTGTTTTGTGGGTGCAGCTATTTTTTTAGTGACTGCAAACGAATGTGGTGTTTGTGTACTTATACTGTTTTTTTTCACATCCCCTGTCTGTGCCGGGGATTATCTTGGAATCACTATATGACAGGAAACACATTGCTGAAATTGATATATTAACAATGTGATATTGCAGATTCTGCAATACTCTTTATTCCTTATGCAATACAATGGCTCTTCTCCCCCAAGAGGCTGTCTGTGATGGATTTACGCGACCTGAAATTATTTCTTCATTTGGCTGAAAGCCGCCATTTTGGCCGTACCGCCAAAGCAATGCATGTCAGTCCGTCCACCCTCTCGCGCCAGATTCAGCGCTTGGAAGAGACCATCGGTCAGCCGCTGTTTTTACGTGATAATCGCACCGTACAACTGACTGATGCCGGGACTCAGTTGAAAGCTTTTGCGCAACAAACCCTGCTGCAATATCAACAATTGCTCCATGCCTTGGGCCAACACGGGCCATCGCTAAGTGGCGAGCTGCGGTTATTTTGCTCGGTTACCGCCGCTTATAGCCATTTACCGCCGATTTTGGACCGCTTTCGCGCGCGCCATCCACTGGTTGAAATCAAACTCACCACCGGTGATGCGGCCGACGCAGTAGATAAAGTCCAATCGAATGAAGCCGATCTCGGCATTGCGGGCCGTCCTGAAGTGCTGCCCACCAGCGTGGCATTTACTCAGATTGGCGAGATACCGCTGGTGTTAATTGCCCCGGCACTCCCTTGTGCGGTGCGAGAGTTAATCTCTGTCGACCAGCCTGATTGGGCCAATGTTCCCTTTATTCTGCCGGAGCACGGCCCATCGCGAAAACGCATTGATTTGTGGTTCCGCCGCCAGCGCATTACTAACCCCCTGATTTACGCAACAGTTTCCGGTCATGAGGCTATTGTGTCGATGGTGGCCTTGGGTTGTGGCGTCGCGCTGATCCCGTCAGTGGTGGTAGACAATAGCCCAGAACCAGTGCGCAACCGTATTTCTCTGTTGGATGATATTTCGCTGGTAGAACCGTTTGAATTGGGGGTTTGCGTGCCCAAAAAACGGCTCAATGAGCCGTTGATTGAAGCATTTTGGAGATTACTGTAGGTCGTAGGTAGTTCGTAAGTAGATTGTCGTTCGCAGTACGCCAATTAACCCGCTAAAAAGAATTTAAACGCCGGATTATTGGTTTCATCGTGGCAATCATAGCCCAGTGCCGTCAGATGCTGTTCAAATTGTGGCTCAGAATCTGACAACTCAAACCCTGCCAATACCCGACCAAAATCAGTACCGTGACTACGATAATGGAACAAAGAAATATTCCAATGCGTCCCTAAGGTATGCAGGAATTTCAACAATGCGCCTGGGGATTCCGGGAACTCAAAGCTATACAAACGCTCGCGCAATGGCTTGGAAGGACGCCCCCCGACCATATAACGCACGTGCAATTTAGCCATTTCGTCATCGGACAAATCCACTACCTGATAATCTTTCGCCCGTAACTCGGACAAAATCTCTTCCCGCTCGATATGACCACGGGTCAAACGCACCCCGACGAAAATGCAGGCGTTTTCGGCATCAGCATAACGATAGTTAAATTCCGTCACCGACCGGCCACCCAACAGCTCACAGAAACGCAGGAAACTGCCTTTTTGCTCAGGAATAGTCACGGCCAGCAAAGCTTCGCGTTGCTCACCTAGCTCACAGCGTTCTGAGACATAGCGCAGACCGTGGAAATTAACGTTAGCGCCGGAGAGCACATGGGCCAGACGCTCACCTTGAATATTATGCTGCTGCACATATTTTTTTAGGCCCGCCAGCGCCAAAGCGCCTGACGGCTCGGCAATGGCGCGTACATCTTCAAATATGTCTTTGACTGCCGCACAAATGGCGTCGCTATCGACGGTGATCACTTCGTCGAGATATTCCTGGCACAAGCGGAAAGGCTCTTCGCCAATGCGCTTAACCGCCACGCCCTCGGCAAATAACCCAACACGCGCCAAATCCACTGGCTTACCGGCATTCAACGCAGCCCGTAAACAGGCGGAATCTTCCGCTTCAACACCAATGACTTTAATCTGCGGCATCAGTTGTTTAATAAGCACTGCCACACCGGCCACTAGCCCACCGCCGCCAACAGGAACAAAGATCCGGTCAAGATGGGCGTCTTGCTGGAGCAACTCCATCGCCAGTGTCCCCTGCCCGGCAATCACCGCCGGGTGGTCGAATGGCGGGACAAAGGTATAGCCCTGTAATTGGGATAGCTCAATAGCTTTACCTTTGGCTTCGTCGAAATTGGCACCGAACAGCAGCACCTCACCACCAAAACCGCGCACCGCGTCCACTTTGATGTCAGCAGTTGCCACTGGCATCACGATCAATGCTTTGACACCCAGCTTGCTGGCCGAGAGCGCCACGCCCTGCGCATGATTACCGGCAGAAGCCGTTATCACACCACAGGCTTTTTGTTCTGCTGTCAGGCCGGCCAGCATCGCGTAAGCACCGCGCAGTTTAAAGCTGTGTACCGGCTGTCGGTCTTCGCGCTTCACCAAAATGGTATTAGCCAGGCGAGAAGAAATCTTTTCCATCACTTGCAGCGGGGTGACTTGCGCCACCTCATACACCGGCGCGCGCAATATCGCCCGCAGATATTCTGCCCCATCGGGGGCAGCAGATAAGGGTTGTGATACCGCCATGGGTATTAGCCTCCCAACTTACTTTTGTCGCGCACTGCACCTTTGTCGGCACTGGTCGCCAGTAAAGCATAAGCGCGCAGCGCATAAGAAACCTGACGTTCGCGTGCTTTCGGTGTCCATGCAGCATCACCGCGCGCCAATTCTGCTTCGCGGCGCGCAGCCAGCTCAGCATCACTGACATCCAGCTTCATAGCACGGTTTGGAATATCAATATCAATGATGTCGCCATCTTGCACCAAAGCAATCAACCCACCGCTGGCAGCCTCTGGCGAAGCATGACCAATAGATAAACCGGAGGTGCCACCGGAGAAACGGCCATCAGTCAGCAATGCACAGCTTTTGCCTAATCCCATGGATTTCAGATAAGTGGTCGGATACAACATTTCCTGCATCCCCGGCCCACCTTTCGGCCCTTCGTAGCGGATAACAACCACATCACCCGCCACTACTTTTCCGCCCAGAATAGCGGCAACCGCGTCATCCTGACTCTCATAGACTTTGGCCGGGCCGCGGAAAGTTAAGCTGTCTTTATCTACCCCAGCGGTTTTAACAATTGAGCCATTTTCCGACAGATTTCCATACAGCACCGCTAAACCGCCGTCTTGGCTGTAAGCATGCTCGCGGGTGCGGATGCAGCCCTCTTGGCGGTCAGTATCCAGTGATGGGAAGCGGCAATCCTGTGAGAATGCTTTCGTGGTGCGGATGCCAGCCGGGCCTGCGGAGTACATCTGCTTGACCCCTTCGTCTTTGGTCAGCATCACGTCATAGGCTTCCAGCGTTTGTGGCAAGTCCAGACCCAACACGTTTTTCACTTCGCGATTCAGCAAGCCAGCCCGGTCCAACTCACCCAAAATCCCCACCACACCACCGGCACGGTGCACATCTTCCATATGGTATTTCTGGGTGCTCGGTGCCACTTTGCACAAATGCGGAACCTTACGGGACAGACGGTCGATATCGCTGATATCGAAATCAATTTCGCCTTCCTGCGCTGCCGCCAGCAAATGCAGCACGGTATTGGTGGAACCGCCCATGGCAATATCCAGCGTCATGGCGTTTTCAAATGCCGCTTTGTTAGCAATGTTACGCGGCAAGGCGCTCTCATCGTCTTGTTCATAATAACGTTTGGTCAGCGCCACAATGTGCTTGCCGGCATCGAGGAACAGTTGTTTACGGTCAGCATGAGTTGCCAGCAATGAGCCGTTACCCGGCAGCGCCAGACCCAGCGCCTCATTCAGACAGTTCATTGAGTTAGCCGTAAACATCCCGGAACAAGAGCCGCAAGTCGGGCAAGCTGAGCGCTCAATTTGATCACTGACAGCATCGCTGACATTCGGGTTTGCGCCCTGAATCATGGCATCGACCAGATCCAGCTTAATAATTTTGTCGGATAATTTGGTTTTACCGGCTTCCATCGGGCCGCCAGAAACAAAGATAACCGGGATATTCAGCCGCAGAGACGCCATCAGCATCCCTGGGGTAATTTTGTCGCAGTTAGAGATACACACCATGGCATCCGCGCAGTGGGCGTTAACCATGTACTCTACGGAGTCAGCAATCAATTCACGTGAAGGCAGAGAATACAGCATACCGCCATGGCCCATCGCGATCCCATCATCCACTGCAATAGTGTTGAACTCTTTCGCCACACCGCCAGACGCTTCAATTTGCTCCGCTACCAGCTTGCCTAAGTCGCGCAAATGAACGTGGCCCGGTACAAACTGGGTAAATGAGTTAACAACTGCAATAATCGGTTTGCCGAAGTCATCATCGGTCATACCGGTAGCGCGCCACAGTGCGCGGGCGCCGGCCATATTGCGGCCATGGGTGGTGGTATGGGAACGGTACTTAGGCATTGTCTCTTCACTCCAGTTTTTTGTATTGCAAATCAATTTGTTGTTGCAGATATAACCTGTTGCAGGTGGCGAACGAACCACCTGCTGATCCTGTCTGTCAGTTTTTATTTATTATGGATTGATCGGATCCAGCCAACCGTGTTTATCTTCAGTTTCACCAGTGAACAGGCCGAAGAATGCTTGTTGAATTTTTGCCGTGATCGGGCCGCGTTTACCAATACCAACCTGGATGCCATCTACACTGCGCACCGGGGTGATTTCTGCCGCAGTGCCGGACATAAATACTTCATCCGCCAAGTAAAGAGATTCGCGCGACAATACTTGTTCACGCACTTCCAGCCCCATGTCTTTCGCCAGTTTAATAATGGCATCGCGGGTAATACCCGGCAGAGCAGAAGAGGTAAATGGCGGAGTAAACAGAATGCCATCTTTCACTTCAAATAAGTTTTCGCCCGCACCTTCAGACAGGAAGCCGTGAATGTCCAGCGCAATCCCTTCCTGATAACCGTGGCGGCGTGCTTCGCTGCCCACCAGCAAGGAAGACAAGTAGTTACCGCCCGCTTTGGCTGCGGTTGGAATGGTGTTTGGTGCCACACGGTTCCATGAAGAAACCATCGCATCAATACCTTGCTCCAGCGCTTCTGCGCCCAGATAAGCGCCCCATGGGAAAGCAGCAATAATCACGTCAGTCTTATAGCCATCTGGCGGGTTTACCCCCATGCCGACATCACCAATAAACACTAATGGCCGGATATAAGCGCTGGTCAGGTTATTTTTGCGCAACGTTTCGCGGCAAGCTTCCATCAGCTCATCAACAGTCTGGGAAACTGGCATGCGGTAAATTTTGGCTGAGTCATGCAAGCGCTGCATGTGTTCGCGGTGACGAAAAACTACTGGCCCTTTATGGGAATTGTAGCAACGGACACCTTCGAAGACTGACGTGCCGTAGTGTAACGCGTGAGACATCACGTGAACTTTAGCCTCTGCCCACGGAACCATTTCGCCGTTAAACCAGATAAAATCAGCTTTCTTCGTCATTCTTTTCTTTCCTTGTGGCGCATCAGGCGCGTATCTGTAATGTATTAGGTTGTAGGATCTCGACGCAGGCGACATCCATAAGCTTGCTCAGCTGTGAAGACAGTAAATCGACAGGGCGCTGGCTGGCAACGGTCAATTCAATATTAACATTCTCAGCATTAATCATTGGCGACATATTCATAGCACAAACCTGAAAGCCGCGGTGCCGCACAACCCGCAATACACGCTCTAACATTTCAGGGCGGAAGCGGGCTTGGATAGAGATTTGATGTTGGATAGAGAGTTGGTGGTGCATCATGAGATTTTCTCCAGCATGGTTTCATTACCTGCGCCTGGCGGCACTAACGGCCAAACGTTTTCGAGTTCGTCGATGGAAACCTGGAGCAGATAAGGGCCTTCGCTGTTAAACAGCGCATCCAGAGCGGCGTCGACTTGGTCTTTGCGGGTGATTCGTTGGCCAGGAATATTAAAAGCACTGGCCAGAGTGATAAAATCGGGGTTGTCAGAAAGATTGGTTTCGCTGTAACGCCCATCAAAAAACAGTTGCTGCCATTGCCTTACCATACCCAAGCGTTGGTTATCCAACAAAACGATTTTCAGCGGCAACTGTTTTCGTTTTATGGTGCCCAGCTCCTGCACATTCATCATAAACGAGCCGTCACCGGAGACACAGATGACCATATCATCCGGGCGGGCCATTTGTGCGCCAACAGCCGCGGGTACGCCAAAGCCCATCGTGCCCAAGCCGCTGGAAGTGATAAAATTCTCAGGGCGGGTAAAGTTCATATGCTGCGCCGTCCACATCTGGTGCTGGCCCACGTCGGTGGTCACCACGGTCTGTGGAGCTTTGCGCTCAGAAATTTGCTTCAACAATAACGGAGCATAAATTGCCTGGCCAGGGTGATCATAACGCCAGCTATGCTGGTGTTTTAAGCCCATAACCTCATCACGCCACGGCTGAATGTTCAGCGGTTGCTGCAAAGCAGGCAACAACACTTTCAAATCGCCCTGCAACGCGACGTGCGCCTGACGCAATTTACCCAGCTCGGCCGGGTCGATATCCATATGGATAACTTTGGCTTTCGCAGCAAATGTATTCAACTTGCCAGTCACCCGATCATCAAAACGCGCGCCAACCGCTATCAATAAATCACAATCCTGCACGGCGAAATTCGCCGCTTTAGTACCATGCATCCCCAACATCCCCAGATAACAAGGGTGCTCGGTGTCCGGTGCGCCTAATCCTTTCAGCGTGGCCACGGCAGGAATGCCCGTCACCTCGATAAACTCGCGTAAAGCCGGAACCGCCTGCGCCATTCCAACACCGCCGCCAACATACAGCATCGGCTTTTTTGCCGTCGCCAGCATATCTAAAGCTTGTTGTAATTCAGCCGCAGAATCAACGAGATACTCTTCAACTGGCATCAGGTGTGGGGTCAACTCACCCACGGCCAACTGAATATCTTTCGGGATATCAATTAAAACGGGGCCGGGGCGGCCACTGGTCGCGATGGCAAATGCTTCCGCCATGATGCCCGGCAGCGCATCCAATGATTCAACTAAAAAACTGTGTTTGGTACAGGCCAGAGACAGACCTAAAACATCAATTTCCTGAAAAGCATCAGTGCCGATTAATGCAGAACCGACTTGGCCGGTGATAGCAATAACCGGCACAGAATCCAGTAAAGCATCCGCCAAACCGGTGATCAGATTAGTGGCTCCGGGGCCGGAAGTGGCAATACACACCCCAACTTTACCGGTTGCACGCGCATAACCAATAGCAGCAATGGCAGCGCCCTGCTCATGGCGGCAGAGCAGATGCTCGACACCGCCATCATACAAAGCATCGTAGACCGGCATAATCGCCCCGCCCGGATAGCCGAATACTGTACTAACACCCTGCGCACGCAACGCTTGAACCACCCACTGAGCACCATTCATAGTTATTTCTCCGACCGTTCGCGAGGTGAGCAGGATTTTATTCTGTTGTGCATTTTATGTTCCTCGCGTCCTTTAATGTAATGATAAAAAAACCCCCGAACCTTTCGGTGCGGGGGTTTTCTTGTGATTAAGGCTTGATTTTTATGCCTTTTTTCGTCCAAGTGCAGCCCCGCACGGTGGGATAATAATCACCACCACGCTAATTAGGACTAGGTTAATCACTTGGAAAATCGCTTTCATAATTAGGTTGTTCATCTGTCTAGTGTCGAACGAATACCTACAGAGTTATCACAGTTATTAGTTGTCTGACAATATTTATTTAAATTATTATTTTGTGGGCACACAGACAAAACAGGATAAATATATTATTTATCAATCAGTAAAACCCATATCGACAGTTTGGCCTTTTTACTGCGTACCACATCGCAATTTTTGATTTTGATACATTCATTGCAACGAAACTTTTCGCGAGCTTTCGCAAAACCCCCCTTTTCCCAGACACTGACAAAAATTCTGAGGCACTCTGTAACAACGCCCGACACTAAGGACGCATGACAGCAAAGGAAAGCACCATGTCACTGGCAACTATTCATACCCGCGCCACATTAGGTATCCAGGCGCCCGCCATCACAGTTGAAGCTCATATTAGCAATGGGTTACCGGGATTCGTTTTAGTTGGATTACCGGAAACCACTGTGAAAGAGGCGCGGGATAGGGTTCGCAGCGCGCTGATTAACAGCGGCTTCATCTTTCCAGCTAAACGAATCACGGTCAGCTTGGCACCGGCAGATTTGCCCAAAGAAGGCGGCCGTTATGACCTGCCGATTGCTTTAGCGATATTAGCAGCGTCAGAGCAGATTCCTGCGGATAAATTAGCGCACTATGAGTTCTTGGGTGAACTCGCCTTATCGGGGGCGCTAAGACGTGTTAGCGGCGCAATTCCAGCCGCACTCGCCAGCAGCCATGTCCATCGACAATTAATTTTGCCGTCAGGGAACAGTCTCGAAATTGGATTGATAGCCCAAGGTAACAGCTGGGTCGCAGAAAACTTGCTCGCAGTATGCGGTTTTTTACAAGAGGAGAATACCCTAGCTCAGGGCCAACGCCTTGAAGATGTTGTCGATTGGGACAACCGCCTCGACCTACAAGATATCATCGGCCAATCACAAGCCAAACGCGTGCTGGAGATAACAGCGGCTGGTGGGCATAACCTGCTATTGCTCGGGCCTCCGGGGACGGGGAAAACCATGCTAGCAAATCGGCTAACTGGGCTACTGCCGCCACTGACGGAGCAAGAAGCACTGGAGACCGCAGCCATTAATGGCCTGCTACACAGTAATGAACTGCCCGCCCAATGGCGCTGCCGGGCTTTTCGCGCACCGCATCACAGCGCATCAATGGCCGCTCTGATTGGCGGAGGGTCAATTCCCCGTCCCGGCGAAATATCACTGGCACACAATGGGGTACTTTTTCTGGATGAGCTACCGGAGTTTGAACGCAGAGTACTGGATTCACTGCGCGAGCCACTGGAATCAGGCGAAATTACCATTTCCCGTGCAGCGGCTAAAGTTTGTTTTCCGGCTAAAGTACAGCTTATCGCCGCAATGAACCCTAGCCCTAGCGGGCATTATCAAGGTGTTCATAACCGAGCGCCGCCACAACAAATCCTGCGCTATCTGGCAAAATTGTCAGGCCCATTTTTGGACAGATTTGATTTGTCGATAGAAGTCCCGCTACTCCCGACAGGAATGCTCGGAGCACAAAGACATCAAGGAGAGCCAAGCAAAACCATCAGGCAGAGAGTATTACAGGCCAGGCAAAGGCAATTGGATAGAGCGGGGAAGATAAACACGCAACTTAACAGCCAGGAGATAGCTGAATATTGCTATTTAACACCTGAGAACACTGCTTTTCTGGAACAAGTTCTGCTGAAGCTCGGCCTGTCAGTCCGTGCGTGGCACCATATATTGAAAGTGTCACGAACCATTGCCGATCTAGCTCAGGAAGATAATATTCAAAAAAATCATCTTTCAGAGGCGCTAAGCTATCGTTGTATGGACCGATTGCTTTTGCAATTACATAAAAGCTTAATATAAAAAAGGGAATAAAAGCCCCTTTTTAATCAAGATGCTTATGCCCAATGTCATTGAAGTCGCAGGTAGTTAGCAAGCAACCGACAAATTTGCCGGGAGCAGATTTGAACAGCATTTATGCTAGCCCGTAGGGTGAGCCTTAAGAATGAGGCTCATTAATCCCGATGAGCTTACCCAAGTAAGTGATTCGGGGAGGTCGCGTAGCTAACATCCCTGCGGCTTCAAAGACGACGGGAATTAGTCGTCGCTATCAGTATAATCTTCCACTGCGTCCATCTGCGGTTTACCGCCAGACAGCGTATGGAAACGTTTAGGCCGACGGGTCCGGGTCACATATTTAGACCAGACTTTTTCTTCGGCGCTGACTGGCTCACGCTCGCCGCGACAAACAGCAACAAATAACTGTTCTTCTTCTGTTGCAGGCTCGCGTTTACCGAGGTCAAGCTCGTTGAAAGCATAACCGTGGCGCTCTAGTAATTGCGCCTCTTTAATGGTGAAATCGCCGTGACGCGAGAACCCGCGAGGATAATGTTTATTATCAAAAAAACGATTGGTCGTGATGAAGCTATCCGCCATCTGACACGCTCCTAATTCTCTCATGGTCGTGCTGTTTATGGCGCGGAGTATTAGATAGGCTTGACATCGTGTAAAACAAAACATTTAAATCTTAACGATAAAAAAATTGGAGATAGGTGTGGATACCGAATTACTGAAAACCTTTTTGGAGGTCAGTAGAACTCGCCACTTTGGTCGCGCAGCTGAATCTTTGTACTTAACGCAGTCGGCGGTGAGTTTTCGTATCCGTCAATTAGAAAATCAATTAGGTGCAAATTTATTCACTCGCCATCGCAATAATATTCGTCTGACCCCTGCGGGTGAGCGGCTGGTTCCTTACGCCGAAACATTGATGAGTACCTGGCAACTAGCCAAAAAAGAGGTTGTACATTCGCTACAACACACCGAGTTGTCTATTGGTGCAACCGCATCACTTTGGGAGGCCTACCTCACCCCTTGGTTGCAACAGTTATATAAACAGCGAGAAGCATTACGCCTTGAAGCCCGTGTTGCACTACGGCAATCACTGGTGAAGCAGTTGCACGAACGGCAACTGGATTTGTTGATAACAACTGAACCCCCTAAAATGGATGAACTGGCAAGTCAACTTCTAGGACATTTTTCATTGCGTTTGTTCTCATCAGGTCCCCTCCCTCTATCAGAAATAATTGACGATAAAACTGAGCATAAAAATGCAAATGAAGCGCCCTATATCAAACTGGAATGGGGAGCAGATTTCCATCAGCAAGAGAATCGTTTACTCAACAACGAACAGATGCCCGTGCTGACCACGACGTCGGCTCATTTAACTCGGCAACTGTTGGATACTACCGGTGGCTGTGCCTTTTTGCCCGAACATTGGCAAAAAGAATATCCAGAGCTGACCATTAATACTGATATACCGCCTATCGTGCGGCCACTATATGCTGTTTGGTTGCAAAACAGTGACCAACAAACATTAATTCGACAGCTATTAAAAACACCTATGAATAACGCCGCGCAAAGCGACATACAGGATTAAGTGATGGCGACTGAGGCTTAACCTCGTGGTTCACGATAAGAAGCACTCACCGCCCTCTGGATAGCAATAAAACTAAATAGCAAAATTCTGATGACAGATTTTCCACCATGGGCAAAGAGTGTCATCAAAAGTGATATAACGCTGTATTAGATCCTAATCAAAGTGTGTAGCGTAAATCGCCAGCAAATCATAAAGTGGTGATCAATAGAAATGGGCTATTCATGCACAATAAAGCCCATGCCACAGACAATAAATAAAGTTGCCACAACCGATATATTGGGTAGTAAAGTGAGCTTTTGATAAACGCTACTAATCCACATTTCCTGAATCAATAACTAAAGATCTTTTCCCTGCTAACTAAAATATTAATTAGCTTTAGTTCATCTGGTGGAAGTAATAATGGGCAGAGACAACAACTTTCTGTACATAAATTCAACCAAGTAAGCATGAATTGGGAATGTTGTCTTTCTAAGAGTGATGGCTATTTTAATAAAAAACATAACCAATAAGAGTTATTGATGGGGGTAATACGCGCTGTATGTCGGCAAAATAAATGGATATTCCTGATGTAAAAATCGGGACAGCCGCCAGAAAAGAGGGAAAATACATAAAGGAACCACATAATCAGTATAAAAAACGAGCTAAATGATTATTTTTAACATAAAAAAACCCCTCGCTTTCGCGAAGGGCTATTTGTATGGCAGGGGCGGAGAGACTCGAACTCGCGACACCCGGTTTTGGAGACCGGTGCTCTACCAACTGAGCTACGCCCCTAAATCATGCTTAACATTATGCCTGCTAAGATAAGCAGGCATAATTTAAATAAGTGGCGGAACGGACGGGGCTCGAACCCGCGACCCCCTGCGTGACAGGCAGGTATTCTAACCAACTGAACTACCGCTCCACCGATTCTTTTACGTGTATCTTCCCGATACTTACCCTCTACAGGGCCAGCGCTCCGCGCTGTGCAAAACCGCCTTTGGCGATTTTGTTAGTCACCAGATGTCATTCTGATAACTCGTGTTTGATGCCTGGCAGTGTCCTACTCTCGCATGGGGAGACCCCACACTACCATCGGCGCTACGGCGTTTCACTTCTGAGTTCGGCATGGAGTCAGGTGGGTCCACCGCGCTATGGCCGCCAGGCAAATTCTGTTTCAATTAACCCGCTATGCAATATCACACAGCCAGCCAATCCAATCTCGGAACTTCGCTGAAAATCTTAATTTCTCTCAAATCACCAAAACACCTTCGGTGTTGTAAGGTTAAGCCTCACGGATCATTAGTACTGGTTAGCTCAATGCATCGCTGCACTTACACACCCAGCCTATCAACGTCATAGTCTTTAACGTTCCTTCAGGGGGCTTAAAGCCCCAGGGAAGACTCATCTCGAGGCAAGTTTCCCGCTTAGATGCTTTCAGCGGTTATCTCTTCCGAATTTAGCTACCGGGCAATGCCATTGGCATGACAACCCGAACACCAGTGATTCGTCCACTCCGGTCCTCTCGTACTAGGAGCAGCCCCTCTCAATCTTCCAACGCCCACGGCAGATAGGGACCGAACTGTCTCACGACGTTCTAAACCCAGCTCGCGTACCACTTTAAATGGCGAACAGCCATACCCTTGGGACCTACTTCAGCCCCAGGATGTGATGAGCCGACATCGAGGTGCCAAACACCGCCGTCGATATGAACTCTTGGGCGGTATCAGCCTGTTATCCCCGGAGTACCTTTTATCCGTTGAGCGATGGCCCTTCCATTCAGAACCACCGGATCACTAAGACCTACTTTCGTACCTGCTCGAGCCGTCACTCTCGCAGTCAAGCTAGCTTATGCCTTTGCACTAACCTCACGATGTCCGACCGTGATTAGCTAACCTTCGTGCTCCTCCGTTACTCTTTGGGAGGAGACCGCCCCAGTCAAACTACCCACCAGACACTGTCCTCACCCCGGATTACGGGGCCGAGTTAGAACATCAAACATTAAAGGGTGGTATTTCAAGGTTGGCTCCATGCAGACTGGCGTCCACACTTCAATGCCTCCCACCTATCCTACACATCAAGGCTCAATGTTCAGTGTCAAGCTATAGTAAAGGTTCACGGGGTCTTTCCGTCTTGCCGCGGGTACACTGCATCTTCACAGCGAGTTCAATTTCACTGAGTCTCGGGTGGAGACAGCCTGGCCATCATTACGCCATTCGTGCAGGTCGGAACTTACCCGACAAGGAATTTCGCTACCTTAGGACCGTTATAGTTACGGCCGCCGTTTACTGGGGCTTCGATCAAGAGCTTCGCCTTGCGGCTGACCCCATCAATTAACCTTCCAGCACCGGGCAGGCGTCACACCGTATACGTCCACTTTCGTGTTTGCACAGTGCTGTGTTTTTATTAAACAGTTGCAGCCAGCTGGTATCTGCGACTGGCTTCGGCGCCGGGAGCAAGTCCCATTACCTAATGCCAGCGTGCCTTCTCCCGAAGTTACGGCACCATTTTGCCTAGTTCCTTCACCCGAGTTCTCTCAAGCGCCTGAGTATTCTCTACCTGACCACCTGTGTCGGTTTGGGGTACGATTTAATGTTACCTGATGCTTAGAGGCTTTTCCTGGAAGCTTGGCATCAACTACTTCATCACCGTAGTGACTCGTCATCACACCTCAGCGTTGATAAGCAACCGGATTTACCAAGTCGCTCCGCCTACATGCTTAAACCGGGACAACCGTCGCCCGGCTAGCCTAGCCTTCTCCGTCCCCCCTTCGCAGTAACACCAAGTACAGGAATATTAACCTGTTTCCCATCGACTACGCTTTTCAGCCTCGCCTTAGGGGTCGACTCACCCTGCCCCGATTAACGTTGGACAGGAACCCTTGGTCTTCCGGCGTGCGGGTTTTTCACCCGCATTATCGTTACTTATGTCAGCATTCGCACTTCTGATACCTCCAGCAACCCTCACAGGTCACCTTCAACGGCTTACAGAACGCTCCCCTACCCAACAACACCTAAGTGTCGCTGCCGCAGCTTCGGTGCATGGTTTAGCCCCGTTACATCTTCCGCGCAGGCCGACTCGACCAGTGAGCTATTACGCTTTCTTTAAATGATGGCTGCTTCTAAGCCAACATCCTGGCTGTCTATGCCTTCCCACATCGTTTCCCACTTAACCATGACTTTGGGACCTTAGCTGGCGGTCTGGGTTGTTTCCCTCTTCACGACGGACGTTAGCACCCGCCGTGTGTCTCCCGTGATAACATTCTTCGGTATTCGGAGTTTGCATCGGTTTGGTAAGCCGGGATGGCCCCCTAGCCGAAACAGTGCTCTACCCCCGAAGATGAGTTCACGAGGCGCTACCTAAATAGCTTTCGGGGAGAACCAGCTATCTCCCGGTTTGATTGGCCTTTCACCCCCAGCCACAAGTCATCCGCTAATTTTTCAACATTAGTCGGTTCGGTCCTCCAGTTAGTGTTACCCAACCTTCAACCTGCCCATGGCTAGATCACCGGGTTTCGGGTCTATACCTTGCAACTAGACGCCCAGTTAAGACTCGGTTTCCCTACGGCTCCCCTATTCGGTTAACCTTGCTACAAAATATAAGTCGCTGACCCATTATACAAAAGGTACGCAGTCACACCACGAAGGTGCTCCCACTGCTTGTACGTACACGGTTTCAGGTTCTATTTCACTCCCCTCGCCGGGGTTCTTTTCGCCTTTCCCTCACGGTACTGGTTCACTATCGGTCAGTCAGGAGTATTTAGCCTTGGAGGATGGTCCCCCCATATTCAGACAGGATGTCACGTGTCCCGCCCTACTCATCGAGTTCACAGCAAGTGTGTTTTTGTGTACGGGAGTATCACCCTGTACCCTGCGACTTTCCAGACGCTTCCACTAACACACAAACTGATTCAGACTCTGGGCTCCTCCCCGTTCGCTCGCCGCTACTAGGGGAATCTCGGTTGATTTCTTTTCCTCGGGGTACTTAGATGTTTCAGTTCCCCCGGTTCGCCTTGCATGGCTATGTATTCACCATGCAATAGTGCAACGAATTGCACTGGGTTTCCCCATTCGGGTATCGTCGGTTATAACGGTTCATATCACCTTACCGACGCTTTTCGCAGATTAGCACGCCCTTCATCGCCTCTGACTGCCTAGGCATCCACCGTGTACGCTTAGTCGCTTAACCTCACAACCCGAAGGTGTCTTTGCAGACAACTTGCGTTGCGATTATTTGAGAGACTCTAATACAGGTTAATCCTTATCTCAGTACATCTACGGAGAGATAAGTTTCAGCTGTATTGTTTCAATTTTCAGCTTGTTCCAGATTGTTAAAGAGCAATATTTCACAACACACTGAGTCTTGCGACCGCAGTACGTTTTGAAATAGTTTTATATGGTGGAGCTAAGCGGGATCGAACCGCTGACCTCCTGCGTGCAAGGCAGGCGCTCTCCCAGCTGAGCTATAGCCCCATATAAAAAGCAAAATACCTTATCGGCATAACTCATTCTCAGACAAGGCGCAGTCACGCGACGTTTATTGTTATAAACGAGTGTGTCTGTAACGCAGTATGAGGATGAGTTGGTGGGTCTGAGTGGACTTGAACCACCGACCTCACCCTTATCAGGGGTGCGCTCTAACCACCTGAGCTACAGACCCAACAAGGTACTAAAGCCCGACTAATTTCTCAGCCCGGCCTTATTTGCTCGTTACTTTCTATCAGACAATCTGTGTGGACACTACGCAATGCGTATCGTTAGGTAAGGAGGTGATCCAACCGCAGGTTCCCCTACGGTTACCTTGTTACGACTTCACCCCAGTCATGAATCACAAAGTGGTAAGCGCCCTCCCGAAGGTTAAGCTACCTACTTCTTTTGCAACCCACTCCCATGGTGTGACGGGCGGTGTGTACAAGGCCCGGGAACGTATTCACCGTAGCATTCTGATCTACGATTACTAGCGATTCCGACTTCATGGAGTCGAGTTGCAGACTCCAATCCGGACTACGACAGACTTTATGTGGTCCGCTTGCTCTCGCGAGTTCGCTTCACTTTGTATCTGCCATTGTAGCACGTGTGTAGCCCTACTCGTAAGGGCCATGATGACTTGACGTCATCCCCACCTTCCTCCGGTTTGTCACCGGCAGTCTCCCTTGAGTTCCCACCATTACGTGCTGGCAACAAAGGATAAGGGTTGCGCTCGTTGCGGGACTTAACCCAACATTTCACAACACGAGCTGACGACAGCCATGCAGCACCTGTCTCACAGTTCCCGAAGGCACCGAAGCATCTCTGCTAAGTTCTGTGGATGTCAAGAGTAGGTAAGGTTCTTCGCGTTGCATCGAATTAAACCACATGCTCCACCGCTTGTGCGGGCCCCCGTCAATTCATTTGAGTTTTAACCTTGCGGCCGTACTCCCCAGGCGGTCGACTTAACGCGTTAGCTCCGGAAGCCACGCCTCAAGGGCACAACCTCCAAGTCGACATCGTTTACAGCGTGGACTACCAGGGTATCTAATCCTGTTTGCTCCCCACGCTTTCGCACCTGAGCGTCAGTCTTTGTCCAGGGGGCCGCCTTCGCCACCGGTATTCCTCCAGATCTCTACGCATTTCACCGCTACACCTGGAATTCTACCCCCCTCTACAAGACTCTAGCTTGCCAGTTTCAAATGCAGTTCCCACGTTAAGCGCGGGGATTTCACATCTGACTTAACAAACCGCCTGCGTGCGCTTTACGCCCAGTAATTCCGATTAACGCTTGCACCCTCCGTATTACCGCGGCTGCTGGCACGGAGTTAGCCGGTGCTTCTTCTGCGAGTAACGTCAATCAACCGTGCTATTAACACGACTGCCTTCCTCCTCGCTGAAAGTGCTTTACAACCCGAAGGCCTTCTTCACACACGCGGCATGGCTGCATCAGGCTTGCGCCCATTGTGCAATATTCCCCACTGCTGCCTCCCGTAGGAGTCTGGACCGTGTCTCAGTTCCAGTGTGGCTGGTCATCCTCTCAGACCAGCTAGGGATCGTCGCCTAGGTGAGCCATTACCCCACCTACTAGCTAATCCCATCTGGGCACATCCGATGGCGTGAGGCCCGAAGGTCCCCCACTTTGCTCTTGCGAGGTCATGCGGTATTAGCTACCGTTTCCAGTAGTTATCCCCCTCCATCAGGCAGTTTCCCAGACATTACTCACCCGTCCGCCGCTCGCCGGCAAAGTAGTAAACTACTTCCCGCTGCCGCTCGACTTGCATGTGTTAGGCCTGCCGCCAGCGTTCAATCTGAGCCATGATCAAACTCTTCAATTTAAGATTTGTTTGATTTGCTATGAGTTAACATAGCGATGCTCAAAGATTACTTTCTGCAAATATGCATTCGAACCGAAGTTCAAATGTGTACTGCTTTGGTCACTCTTCAAGACTTTGATATTTCTTCTGCCTGTCGAAACAGGCTTCGATATCGTCTTGCGAGTGCCCACACAGATTGTCTGATAAATTGTTAAAGAGCGTTCGTTACCCGTTTGCCTTTCGGCGAATCTTACGGTAACGCGGGAGGCAGATAATACGCTTTCCCGCTGAAGAGTCAAGGATTTATTTGTTTTCTTTCGAAGTCAAAATCATTCTTTTCTCTTCCTGACCCGGCGAAGTGTGTTTCGTTGTTCCCGGTCAGTGGAGGCGCATTATAGGGAGTTCCTGACAGGCTGCAACCCCTAATTTGAAAAAACTTTTCAACCGCTGAATCTTTAGTCAAAACGCCGTTAAATTGGTAGTTTTTCCAGCGTTGGGAAGCCATAACTCTGCAAAACGGGTAATAAAGCGTCAGTGTCCGCATTCAATGCCATGCAATACGCAATGTTTTCCGACTGAGAAGAAACGACATTTTCCTGAGAAGAGATAAGCCAGGCGGTACGGCGAGCAATTGCAGCACCGGAATCGACCATTCGGGTACCTTCTGGTAGCACTTGCGCTAACTCTTCAGTTAATAGAGGGAAATGGGTGCAACCTAAAACAATGGTATCTGGCGGTTCACGCATGGCGAGCCACGGATGAAGGATTTTCTTTAATGCTTCCGGCGGCACAGCACCACCATGCAGCTTGGTTTCCGCCAGCTCCACCAGCTCGGATGATCCCAACAACTCAATTTTGCAATCTGTGGCAAAACGTTCAATCAAATCCAAGGTATAAGAAGCATGAACTGTGCCACGGGTGGCCAGTAGGCCGACAACACCATTCCGCGTGAGCCGTACCGCAGGTTTAATCGCCGGAACAACACCGACGACGGGGAAATCAAAACGCTCGCGTAAAGCAGGAAGAGAGACCGTGCTGGCCGTGTTACAGGCGATAACCACAATCGCCAGCGGATGGCGCTGTTGTACCGCAGTGACAATGTCTAATACGCGCTCAACGATAAATTCACCTGACTTCTCCCCATAAGGGAACGCGACGTTATCGAAAGCATATATATAGTGGAGATCCGGCAGTAATTGCCGAATCTCTTGATAAACAGATAGCCCGCCAACACCGGAATCAAAAATCAGTGCTGTCGGGCGAGGAGCAGTATCAGCCTTAGAAGTTATAACTTCCTGTGAGGTAATACTCTCGTCCAGCGGTTTTATAGCCATAAGCCGTTTCGTATTCTTTATCAAACAGGTTAGCAATTCTACCACGAACTGTGAGATGAGAAGTAACCGGATAACCAGCTGAAACGTCTACTATGCTGTAACTCGATAATTCGCGCTGAGTTGAGTTATAAATCGAAGTGATGTTGTCATAGCGTTTACCGTAATATTGATAAGAGACGTCCATATCAAGATTGAACATCGTCCAATCTAACTGATACTTAGCCTGTTGCTTAGAACGGCGAGCTAATACCTCATTATTTAGATCATTACGCGGGTCAATATATTGCAGGGTAACCGCATGCGTAAATATGCCGGTAGTGATGTTCCCCGTCCATTCCACGCCTTTGATGGTCGCAGAATTGACATTGTAGTATTGCCCCTTGACGATTGAATTATCAAAGGAGTAATCAATCAGGTTTTCAATTTTATTGTGATAAGCCGACAAGCGCCAATCAACCGGCCCAGTTACCCCTTCCAGCCCAGCTTCCCATTGGCGGGATTCTTCAGGTTTAAGGTCACTGTTTGAAATGATGTTGAAGCGCTGCGAGCCATATTGTTGACCCAATGAAGGCGCAAGAAAGCCGGTTCCGTAAGATAACGTCACGCGGTAATCCGGAACAAATTCCCAATCCACCGCTGTTTGCCATGTTTCATGCCAGCCAAATTGCTCATCTTTATCCCCACGGCCAGAAGCTTCCAACGTGACATCGCCGAGTTTCTGCTGCCCACTGAGGTATAAACCGGTGTTATCCCGCTTATAAGTATCTGAAATATTTTGGTTAGATGAGGTCAGGCGCTGCTGTTGCCAGTCCAGGCCCGCGCTCAGTGTTCCACTTTCAAAGCTGTAAGTGTTGCCCCATTGCACATTACGCTGATCCATATTATCCAGTGTGGTAGCCACACCATAGCGGCCATATTGGCTGCTAAAGTTATAATCCTTATATTTCTGATAGCTACCGACTAATTGGGAAGAATAAGCTCCCGATGCATAACGCAACCCTGCATCATAAGTATGGTTATATAGCCGCTCTTCATCGCCGCTGTATGAAGGGGACGACAAACTGCCAATATCGTAATCAGTATTGTTGGTATAACCATAACCTCTAACAAAACCGGAAATCTCTTGGTTAAACTGATGTTCCAACCCTGCCCAGAAGTTTTTATTGCGAAAACCATCGCGGTCGTTGTCGATTGGATTGGGTGAGTTAGGTTTGATGTTATAGCCGTTGGTGGTCTGATATCCCCCTGCTAATGTGGCTAAGGTATCGCCAAAACGCTGGCGAACACTGCCATCATATTGCTGGTAGCCCTTGGAACCGACACCGGCATTAATCTGCGCGCCCTCCTGGTCTGTTTGCGTAATCACGTTAATGACGCCACCAATTGCACCCGAACCATAGACTGCAGAGCGCGGCCCACGGATATACTCAATCCGCTGCACCAAGGAAATCGGGATTTGATCGAGATTGACGCTATTAACGATACCGGTGCGAGCCAGTGGGATACCATCAATCAAGATGAGCACATGACGCGCTTCCGTACCACGGATATACATAGAAGAACCCTGACCCAATCCTCCCATTTGGGCAATATCCACACCAGGCAAACGGCGCATGACTTCATTAAGACTTTTTGTCTGCCAGCGCTCGATATCATCGCGAGTGACCACATCGGTAGGTGCCAATACTGTAGAAACCGGTTGTTTAAAACGATTGGCAGTCACCACCATTTCATCTTTATTAGCTGTGTTGTCCTGCGCCCAACCAGAAAACGCCGTCACAGAAAGGGCTGTGAACAGCGTATATTTTTTTATTGTCATTGTATTTTTAATGATCATTTAGGAAAGCATCCAAACTCAAATAGCGGATGCCGCAGTGCCATGGTCGGTATTACGCGACGACCACGAATATTGCGACGTGATACCGGCAGGTCTTCGGGCTTGGGATCTCTACTATACAGAGCGGGCGATGACTTCCCGTCTTTTCGGACAGTGTCTGGTTGAAACCTATCGCCGTAACATCCCCTTACCGCTGCGCGTCAGCTCCGGATTTACACCGGATTCCCTTTTAACTCTTAAGTGTTTAAGTAACAGCTTGAGACCGGACGGCAATGTTATTATTAAGTTAAATGGATGTCTAGACTTCCATTCATGTAACAAATTAATTAAGTGACAAAAACTGGACATCAGAGCTACTTTCCCTACAATCCGCTGCAATAAACCTCTTTTATCATGTCCAGACGAGAAGAAACATGACTCCTGACATCCTGCCGACTGACGGCTACGAGCACCAATTGGCGGAAAAATCTGCCCGTCTTCAGGCGATGATGTCGCCGTTTCAAGCCCCTGAACCGCAAATATTTCGTTCTCCCGCACAGCATTACCGCATGAGAGCCGAGTTCCGCGTTTGGCATGATGAAGACGATTTGTACCACATCATGTTTGACCAACAAACCAAGCAGCGGATTCGGGTTGAGCAATTCCCGGTCGCCAGTTTGTTAATTAATCGTCTGATGAGCGTGCTGATGACTGCCATCAGAGCCGAGCCGATTTTACGGCGCAAACTGTTCCAGATTGATTACTTATCGACTCTGAGCGGCAAGCTGATCGCCTCTTTGCTGTATCACCGTCCATTAGATGAAGAATGGCAGCAGAAAGCGCGGGAACTGCGTGACCAATTGCGTGAGCAAGGCTTTGATCTGCAACTGATTGGGCGGGCGTCAAAAACCAAAATCATGCTGGATCACGACTATATCGACGAAGTGCTGCCGGTTGCCGGCCGTGAGATGATTTATCGTCAGGTTGAGAATAGCTTCACCCAACCTAATGCTGCGGTGAATATTCATATGCTGGAATGGGCGATTGATGTCACCCAACATGCCAGCGGCGATTTATTGGAGCTATATTGCGGCAACGGTAATTTCTCGCTGGCATTGGCACGTAATTTTGAACGCGTATTAGCGACTGAAATCGCCAAACCGTCAGTGGCGGCGGCGCAATACAACATTGCCGCCAATCATATCGACAACGTGCAAATTATCCGTATGTCCGCGGAAGAGTTTACCCAAGCCATGCAAGGTGTGCGTGAATTCAACCGACTGAAAGATATTGATTTAACTAGCTATAACTGCGAAACCATTTTTGTCGACCCACCGCGCAGTGGGTTGGATGATGAAACCGTCAAGTTAGTACAAGCTTATCCGCGCATCCTTTATATCTCTTGTAATCCAGAGACCCTGTGCGCCAATTTGGAACAGCTGCAACATACCCATAAAATCAGCCGATTAGCGCTATTTGATCAATTCCCTTACACCCATCATATGGAATGTGGAGTTTTGTTGGAAAAAAGAGACTGACGAAAAGCAAGAATCGGACACAAACAAAAGGGCAACGCAATGTTGCCCTTTCGATTTAGAGATATTGGTGAACAGAAAAGCTATTGCGGCTGCTGATTATCTGTATCCGTGCCGCTATCAGTATTGATATCTGTCTGCATCGATTTACGTGCTTTCAGTTTGAACAGAATCCAAAACACCAACGCCACACTCAAAATAGAGGGAACAAAGTTAGAGCCGATCGCCGGATGCTCAACCCGCACAATCGCGCTATACACTAGAATACCAAGTAAGAAACACGCACCCGCTAGCACGGGCAGGCCTCGCGGCATGGCAAAATTGAGATAGCGCTGATGCAAACAATAAACCGCCAAAAATAATGCCAGCAGCGGAAAGATTGAAAAAGGAACAAATCCACTGAATAACGCGTTAAATGAGCCGTTTATTGCCAACCCCGTAATCAAGGCCAGCAGCAGCGTACCCGTTTCACGGTGGGGTTGCTTTTCAGAGTGTGGCTGTTTTTCAGAACACGATTCTTCCATCATTTTCCTTACCTTTTCCTTATTAAACGTGGGACACCGCCAGCTTTTCCTGCTCACGACGATACCAATAATAAGCGCCTTTGGAGATCATCCGCAGTTGTAAAACCAAACGTTCTTCTAACTGTCGCCGTTGTTCAATATCCACGTCCAGCGCTTCTGCACCCGCACTGAACACTATTGTGACCATGGCCTCAGCTTGAGCTTCAGTGAAGCTGCGCGGCATGTGGTTTTCCAGCTCGAGGTAATCGGCCAACTCAGCAATAAAATGCTGAATTTCACGCGCAACTGCCGCACGAAATGCAGCGGAAGTCCCAGAACGTTCCCGCAGCAATAAGCGGAATGCATTCGGGTTATTACCGATAAATTCCATAAAAGTTGAAACTGAAGTGCGGATAACGCTGCCGCCCTTAGCAATCCGCTGACGCGCTTGCCGCATAAGTTGGCGCAACATCAGGCCGCTTTCATCGACCATTGTCAGCCCAAGCTCGTCTACATCACGGAAATGCCGGTAAAAAGAAGTCGGTGCAATACCCGCCTCACGGGAGACTTCCCGCAAACTCAGACTGGTAAAACTCCGCTCAGCACTCAGTTGGCTGAATGCCGCTTCGATAAGGGAACGACGAGTCCGTTCTTTTTGTTGTGCTCTGACGCCCATAATCGTACCCAAGGGATATCCAATTTCTCAATCTAAGACATATAGTCAGCAATATACCAAACTTTATAGTAACAACCGTTATACAAACGTATCATCCCAATACGGAATTGCCGTTTTACAGCATACATCACGGTGATTTGCCCATTGTTTATTGGGTTATACTTGGGATGATGTTAATGTGGCGTTGTAATTTTGTATAAAAACAGGTCTCTCCTACATGCAACAGCACTTCCATTTTGATGCCATTGTTATTGGCTCGGGTCCTGGCGGTGAAGGCGCCGCTATGGGGCTGGTCAAGCAAGGCGCCCGCATTGCCGTGATTGAACGGTATAATAATGTGGGCGGGGGCTGCACCCATTGGGGCACTATCCCTTCCAAAGCTTTGCGCCACGCCGTTAGCCGAATTATCGAGTTCAACCAAAACCCACTCTACAGTGACAATGCCAGAACCATCAGCTCTTCTTTTGCTGATATCTTAAACCATGCGGATCGCGTTATTAACCAGCAAACCCGTATGCGCCAAGGTTTTTATGATCGCAATCACTGCCAAATGTTCTCCGGTGATGCCAGCTTCATAGACGCCAATACTATCAATGTGCGTTATGCCGACGGCACCAACGATACACTGCGAGCCGATAATATCGTGATAGCGACGGGCTCACGCCCTTATCGCCCAGCAAACGTGGATTTTACCCACGAACGTATTTACGACAGTGATACCATTTTACAACTCAGCCATGAACCACAGCACGTCATTATTTATGGTGCGGGGGTGATTGGCTGTGAATATGCGTCAATTTTCCGTGGTTTGAGTGTCAAAGTCGACTTAATCAATACCCGCGACCGCCTTTTGGCTTTCCTCGATCAGGAAATGTCAGATGCCCTCTCTTACCACTTCTGGAATAACGGCGTGGTTATTCGCCACAACGAAGAGTTTGAGCAAATTGAAGGCACGGTTGATGGGGTTATTGTCCATTTAAAATCGGGCAAAAAAGTCAAAGCCGACTGCTTGTTATATGCCAATGGCCGCACCGGTAACACCAGTGGTTTGGGCTTGGATAATATTGGGCTAGAAGCAGATAGCCGTGGCTTGTTGAAGGTCAACAGCATGTACCAAACAGCGCTGCCCCATGTGTATGCGGTGGGTGATGTGATTGGCTACCCAAGTCTGGCTTCGGCGGCTTATGACCAAGGGCGAATTGCAGCGCAGGCAATGATCAAAGGTGAGGCGAATACTCACCTGATTGAAGATATTCCGACGGGTATTTACACCATTCCGGAAATCAGTTCGGTAGGTAAAACTGAACAGGACTTGACTGCAATGAAAGTCCCCTACGAGGTCGGCCGGGCGCAATTTAAACACCTCGCGCGGGCGCAAATCGTGGGTATGGATACCGGTAGTTTGAAGATTCTGTTCCATCGCGAAACCAAACAGATCCTTGGCATTCATTGCTTTGGTGAACGTGCGGCGGAAATTATCCACATCGGGCAGGCCATCATGGAACAAAAAGGAGAAGGCAATACTATCGAATATTTCGTTAATACTACCTTCAACTACCCGACCATGGCGGAAGCCTACCGAGTGGCGGCGCTTAATGGATTAAACCGCCTGTTCTAACTTTTGGTTAACAGCCTCTGAACTCATGCGCGGTTGCATGTGTTCACGTATCGCCTCGGCAAGTTGCTCATAGCGTCCACGCAATGGGGAACCGGGGCGGTACACCAACGCAATGGTACGTTTTGGCACGGGTTTGTAGCATTCCAGATAACAAACGCCGTCGCGCTTTCTTTCATTCGGCACTGCCAGTGATGGCAATAGCGTAATTCCGCTGCCCGCAGCAACCATATTACGCAATGTTTCCAAACTGGTGGCGCGGAAATGTGTATCTTCATCAGCACCCGCCTGGAAGCAAAAACCCATCGCCTGATCACGCAAACAGTGACCATCTTCCAGCATCAGTAATTTCTCACCCGCCAGCTCATGCATCTGCACTTTGTCACGATCGGCCCACGGGTGATCAGCATAAATCGCCAATTGCATCGGCTCATCAAACAGTGGAACTTCAATAAAGGCCTCGGTTTCTTTGACCAATGCCAAAATAGCGCAATCGAGTTTGCCGCTATCCAACTGAGCCAGAAGATTTTGGGTTTGCGCTTCGTGCAGATACATTTCCAGTTTCGGGAATGTTTGATGCAACATAGGAATGATTTGCGGCAATAGATATGGCCCAACAGTAGGAATCAGCCCAATATGCAGCGGGCCAGACATACTCTCACCCTGCAAACTGGCCATTTCTTTGAGCACTTTCACTTCCCGTAATACTGTTCTGGCTTGATCCACCAGCAGTAATCCAGCCTGCGTAAACAGCACTTTCCGGCTGGTGCGTTCTAACAACATCACGCCCAGTTCATCTTCCAATTTACGAATCTGACCACTTAATGTGGGCTGACTGACATGACAAGAGTCGGCAGCGCGCCGGAAATGCCTGAATTCAGCCAGCGCCACCAGGTATTCTAAATCACGAATATTCATCGGTGCTCCGCTTTATGATAGCCATTGACGATAGATAAGATAGCAACCAGTGATTAGAACTATCAAGTGATAAAATGAATAATGTGTCCCAACGAAGAGATACCTAGAAAAATTTAAATATTTTATTTTTTAATTAAGGAGTTACAGATGTTCACTAGTCAAGAAGGTAAAAAAATTCCACAAGTGACTTTCCATACCCGTCAGGGCGACCAGTGGGTTGATGTCACTACCGATGAATTGTTCAACAATAAAACTGTCATCGTGTTTTCACTGCCGGGTGCCTTTACCCCGACCTGTTCATCCAGCCATCTGCCGCGTTATAACGAACTGGCCGGTGTGTTTAAACAGCACGGTGTTGATAGCATTCTGTGTGTGTCAGTCAATGATACTTTCGTGATGAATGCTTGGAAAGCCGATCAGCATGCTGAAAATATCACTTTCATTCCTGATGGTAACGGCGAGTTCACCAAAGGCATGGATATGCTGGTTGAGAAAGCGGATCTGGGCTTTGGTCCGCGTTCATGGCGTTACTCCATGCTGGTGCGCAACGGTGTGGTTGAGAAAATGTTTGTCGAACCAAACAAACCGGGCGACCCGTTTGAAGTGTCTGATGCTGACACTATGCTGAAATATCTGGCCCCTGATTTTAAAGTACAGGAATCTGTTTCTGTCTTTACCAAGCCGGGCTGCCCATTCTGCGCCAAAGCAAAACAAATGCTGCAAGACCATGGTATTCAGTATGAAGAAATCGTGCTGGGTAAAGATGCAACGACGGTCAGTCTGAGAGCTGTAACTGGCCGCGGAACTGTGCCACAGGTATTTATCGGCGGTCGCCACATTGGTGGCAGTGATGATTTAGAAAGTTATCTGTCTGCTTAATGACATTAATAAAAATAAAGATATCGTGAATACCCAAAGTCATTGAAGTTGCAGGTCGGCGGCAAGTGAACTCATCCCGTTGAGCTTACTCAAGTAAGTGATTCGGGTGGGTAAGCGTAGCTAACAACCCTGTAGCTTCAAATACGAAGGGTATACTTGGTAGGCTTCGGCCTACCCTTTTTTTCTGTTAGGAATAGACATGAAAACCTTAAACGTTGATGTCGCCGTTATTGGCGGCGGTACTGCCGGGCTTGGCGCTTATCGCGCTGCCAAACTGTCGACCCCAAATGTGGTGATGATTGAAGGTGGCGAATACGGCACCACCTGTGCCCGCGTCGGTTGCATGCCATCCAAACTACTGATTGCCGCGGCTGAAGCTGTGCATCAGATTGAAAAAGCGCCCGGTTTTGGTATCCATCCGCAAGGTAATATCTTGATTAATGGCCGCAAAGTGATGGATCGCGTGAAGCGCGAACGCGACCGTTTTGTTGGTTTTGTGCTGGAAGGTGTCGATAATATTCCAGCAGAGGATAAAATTCAGGGGTACGCCCGTTTTATTGATGACAATACACTGCAAGTAGATGATCACATTGGCCTTTCTTCACAAAAAATCATTGCGCAGCGTATCGTGATTGCTACCGGCTCTCGCCCAACTTGGCCTGCCGCCTGGAATGAGCTGGGTGACCGGCTTATCGTCAATGATGACGTTTTCAACTGGGATGACTTACCCGAATCAGTCGCAGTTTTCGGCCCTGGGGTTATCGGGCTGGAGCTGGGTCAGGCGCTGCATCGGCTTGGTGTTCAAGTTAAAATGTTCGGCGTGGGTGGTGGTGTCGGCCCCCTGACAGACAGTATTGTGCGTAATTACGCAGCAAAAACGCTGGGTGAGGAATTCTATCTCAATCCAGATGTGAAAGTTGAAGTGATGCAGCGCGAAGGGGATAAAGTCTTTATCCGCTATTTGGATGAAGCCGGTTCACCACAAGAAATTATGGTGGATTATGTTTTAGCGGCCACTGGTCGCCGTCCAAATGTTGATAAACTGGGGCTGGAAAATACCTCACTGGAGCTTGATGAGCGCGGTGTACCGTCCGCCGATCGGCTGACAATGCAGACCAGCGTGCCACATATCTTTATCGCCGGGGATGCCAGTAACCAATTGCCATTGTTGCATGAAGCCAGTGATCAGGCCCGCATTGCCGGGGTGAATGCTGCCGGATTCCCTGAAGTAGTGCCGGGTTTACGCCGCAGCGTAATTTCAGTGGTGTTTTCTGATCCACAAATCGCAATGGTTGGCTCTACTTTCCGCGAGCTGTCGCAAAAATTCAGTGCATGCGGTTGTTTTGAAATCGGCGAAGTCTCTTTTGAGAACCAAGGTCGCTCGCGTGTCATGCTGAAAAACAAAGGTATTTTGCGGGTTTATGGCGAACAGGGAACAGGTCGCTTCCTGGGTGCTGAAATGATGGGGCCGAGCGCCGAGCATATTGCACATCTATTAGCGTGGGCACATCAACAGCAAATGACCATCAATCAAATGCTGGATATGCCGTTCTACCATCCCGTTATTGAGGAAGGTTTGCGTACAGCATTACGTGATTTGCAGTCCAAGTTAAAACTGGGCACTGACGAGGCGGAGCGTTGTCTGCGCTGCCCTGGTGAATAATATTTCCACCTAATCTTTTCTCGCTAACTAAACCGGGCTTTATGCCCGGTTTAGGTTACTGACAAACCTTTTTTATAGCTCGGTGATTGACGAGGCGACTGCACCGATGGGCGCTCCCGCGGCACACGCCGCTACGACCCATTCAGCACATTTCCCCGCTTATCAACTTTGTTATTGCTCTAAACGGTTTCAAACGGCCGCCACCATTCACCATTTTTTACTTTTCAGCTCAAAACCAATGGGCATAGCCAATGTTACCTGCCCATTCGATAACAACCCGGCCGGCGGCGGAGGCAATGGTTGGGCGCGTTTAATCACGGCCAATGCTTCTTGATCTAAAGCCGCTGTTCCACTGCTTTTAATGAGTTTAACGGAGAGCACATATCCCTCTTTATTGACCACAAAACGGATAATCGCGTCTCCTTGTTGGCGCTGTTTTTTGGCGCGGAGAGGATAACGTTTAAACCCCGCCAAATGCCCTTGTAAGCGGCTTTTCCAATTCATTTTACTCTTTTGATTATGCGCCGAATCACTGTTCGCGGCCGCCGCAACCTGGTGACTTTCGCCAGACAATAGTGTGCTGGTTGTCACTGCGGGCGTAGAAGGTTTACTTTGATTTTCAGGTAATTGCTCGCTGATAGGTTGGCGCGATGTTATGACTTTTTGTTGTGGTCGTTTTACCTTGGTCGGCTCTTTTTTATCGGTGTCTACCTTTCTTTCAACAACCAACGCAGCATTAGAGTGCTCGGGAGCGGTCAGCACTTGGCTGACATCTTCTGGTTGGTTTTCCAACTGCTCGACTATTGGCTCATTGGTGTTTTGGGTGATCCCCACCACCGAATCTTGCTCTAAGTTTTGGGTAAATTCCGGTTCTGTCGACAAGGCGAGCATCATTGCCACAGGAGAGACCTCTGTTGAGGGCGGGAGCATAAATGTGTGACTCAATAGCCATATCAGAGAGATATGGATGCCGCTGGTAAATAAGATACTTCCCCACCAAAGCATGATACTGCCGCTATCCTGTCGTTTTTTCATAAATTGAATCACTATATTCCTTTATTTTTAATCCGTTACCTCTCAAGAATTACTCTTCAGCAAAGGCGACATGCAGGCGGTCTGTGAGCGGTTTAAACAAATAATTAAGTAATGACCGTTCCCCTGTGCGGATAAAAATATCAACTGACATACCGGGCCGGATTTCTAGCTCAGTTTGCTCAATATCAATAGCGACAGTTAAGGGATAATAAGGCTCTAAAGTCTGAGGATGCTGTATCCGATCCGCACCAACATGCAATACAGAACCTTGTAATCGTGGGGTATTACTTTGATTAAAGGCAGAGAAATTCAGATCTACGGGTAGCCCAATCACCACCTTATCAATTAAGGACACGGGTAGTTGAGCCTCCGCTAATAATGGCTGCCCACTGGGAACCAGCTCCATTAATGTTTGCCCGGTACTGACCACGCCGCCAACAGTATGCTGAGCAAGCGCGATAACCGTGCCACTGACTGGCGCGTAAATACGCGTGTTATCTAACTCATATTCCGCAACCCCCAAACGCAACTCTAACTCTTGAGTGCTTTGCTGCGCTTTGGCCAGTTGCTCGCGATTCTCACTTTTATACTGTTCACGCCGTTGTAAGATATGCTGCTCTGTTTCACCAATTTGCTTGTGAAGCTCCAAGATTTCGCTGGTATTTTTCTCTATATTGGCACGCAGTGAAATCGCCTGTCGCTCCATCTCTAACAGTTGGCTTTGAGAAACATGACCATTTCTCGCTAATAACTGAACCCCCTGTAATTGCTGCTGGAACAAGTCAAATTGTTGCTGGTTATGGCCTCGCATCGTTTGTAATCCATCCAACTGACTCTCGTGACGAGTAATTTGTGCAGATAACCGAGCAATTTCACTCAGTTGAGCTTGGCGGCGATGACGAAAAAGCTGTTGTTGCAAAACAATATTGCGTTCAACTAAAGGCTGCGCGGGGTGCTGGAGCAACATCGGGGGAAAAGTAATTGTCGGCAATTCATGTTGTTCCGCAGTGAGACGGGCTTCCTGAGCGAGGGCGTTCAAATACTGATGCTGTAAGTTATCCCGATGACTACGCATTGCAGTATCATCCAGCGTGATAAGTAACTGCCCTTCTGTGACGTCCTCACCCTCGGCAATATGCAATTGTTGAATACGCCCTCCTTGCAACGGTTGAACCAACTTACGATTTTCCGCGACAACAATATGCCCCATAACAGCAATACCTTTATCCAAGGGTGCCAACCCCGCCCAAAGCAAAGAACCGATGAAACCGCCTATAACCAATAACCCGCCAAGGCTAAGATATCTCCCGCTATTGGTCTGAAGCGGCGGTGGGTTTTGATGCATATTCTTAGCCGAGCTACGACTAGATTCAGGTAACATCGGTGACTTCTCCTTCCGTGGATATATTTAATATCATGATTTTTGTGATGCCGTGCGAGCTGGGACAGCACCATATGAGATACCGCTATTCCAAGACTTTTTACTCGCTGGTGCTTTGACTTCATCTTTAACCGGCGGCTTCTCCTGCCCTTTAATCTGCTGTAAAACGGTTGCAGTACGATCGAACAATTCCACCCGCCCTTTATTGAGCAGCAATAGGTAGTCGCTATCTGACAATAACTCTGGCTTATGGGTGATCATCACAATGGTGCAACCCTGCTGTTTGAGCCGGATAATGCTTTCTAATAAAGCTTTTTCACCTTCTTTATCCAAATTGGCATTTGGCTCATCCAACACAATAAGCCGTGGTACACCATACATTGCCCGTGCTAAAGCAATGCGCTGGCGCTGGCCGCCAGATAATGCCTCACCGCCCTCGCCTAGTTGAGAGTCATATCCGCACGGCAGATGTAAGATTAAATCGTGAACCCCCGCCATCTGAGCCGCCGCGATAACTTTTACTGTGTCAATCGTGCCAAAGCGCGCAATATTTTCAGCAATCGAACCTCGAAATAGCTGAATATCCTGTGGCAGGTAACCAATAAATTGCCCTAGGTGGGCTTTATCCCATTGAGAGATATTCGCGCTATCTAATCGCACCGAACCGCTGAAAGCCGGTTTACATGCGACCAACAGTTTCGCCAAGGTCGATTTGCCACTGCCGGATGGCCCCAAAACACCCAAAATATTACCGGGATGCAATTCAAAGTTGATGGAATATAAAATTGGGATATGTGTGCCCGGCTTACAAACAGTGAGCTGTATTACGCTGAGTTTTCCTATTGGCGCAGACAAAACCATACCTGCGGGTACAGGTGGATGCTCTGCTAATAAATGAGCCAGACGCTGATAAGACAACCGCGCCTGGCTCCATTGTTTCCAAACTGCAATTAACTGGTCAATAGGCCCTAATACCCGGCCGATTAAAATTGAACCAGCAATCATGACTCCCGCCGTAATTGCGCCGTCAATGACCAGTAATGCACCTAGCCCTAGCATCATTGATTGCAAAGCATGGCGACTGGATTTAGATGCCGCAGTCACCTGACTGCTTTTGTCACTGGCAATATTTTGCTGATAAAGAAAATGTGAATGCTGGACTAACCAACGTCTGCGTAATGCATCCAACATTCCCATGGCTTCAATAGCATCTGCATTGCGCAAATTCGCATTGGCTTGCTGTGTTGCTTGTGAAGTTATTGTGGAAGCTTCTTTTAATGACTTTTTACACACCCACTGGTTGAGCCAAGCTAAAAAAATCAACACACAAGCACCGGATGCGGCTAATACACCTAACCAGGGATGGAGGACAAAAATGACCAATAAGTAAAGTGGGAACCAAGGAGCATCAAAAAAGGCAAATAGGGCATTTCCCGTCGCAAACTGACGTAGAGAGGTCAGATCATTTAAAGCTTGTGCTGCCGGTGTTTTATGGCCCACAAGTTGAGATGAAAACGCGGCGTTAAAGACCCGTTGATTAAGTTGCATATCAATCCGAGTCCCAAGCCGAATAACTATCGCGCTGCGAATCCATTCAAGTAAGCCAATAAATACAAATATTCCCAGTACCAAAATAGTGAGCATCAATAATGTCATGGTATTCGCTGACGCCAAAACGCGATCATAAACCTGCAGCATATAAATAGCGGGGGCCAACATTAAAAGATTAATTACTGCGGTAAATAGCCCTATTCCCCAGAGACTCTTCTTATGATGGGCTAAAACAGAAAGGATAGTCAGAGACTCCGAGGAAGTCTCTGGGATTTTATATGATTCCATGGCGTCCATTCCCATACTAAAAGTAGGATTACTGTCTGAGTTAGCGCTGTTTTATTTCTCAAATACAATAATTTAAACCCTTAGTGATACAAATATAACCAGTATCATCCAAGGTATGACGGTAATATTATCAACTCACCAAAAAAATAATTTTTACAATCTTTATTAAGCAGCTAATAATATTTCAACATTAGCGGCGGTCCCGACAGTATCAATTACTGGCGCGTCATTGATAACTTCGCTGGCGGCCTCAAACTGACTGGCAATAGCCATATCTTTAAGCGGTGTATCTACGTCAATACCTTGCGCTTTCAGCTTTTTCAGTATCGGTTCGGCATCGCCTCTTAATAAACTGTATACGCCGAGATCTTTACCACTTAGGCAGTCATGATGAATGTAGGAATGGAGCAACATATAAAATGAACTTTCTATATCATCTGCAATATCTAGTCCGTCAAATTTTAACTTCTCATTCTTAAGTCGATAATATATTTCATGGTCGAGCTGGCCTTTACTTAACTCAATATTAGAAAGAGGCGATATTTTCTCACCAAAATACAAGCTTCCGTTGATGCCCGCAGTGACTTGCTGATTAAATAGATCATCACCTACCATTGATGTGGTTGCTACATACCCAGTGGTTATCGCTACATTATTCTGCTGAGGATTGATTCTTCCATATGCATAGAGACTCCCTGAATCGGCTGGGCTGTATGACCCTAACTGAAAAATATAATCTTCATCTGAGTTATCAGACGGTGCTAGCGTCATATCGCCGAAATAATTAGCCCATTTACGTGTATATGAAGAAATAGACTCATGACTGATTTTTTTATCATATGTGATAGTAACGGCCATAATAATATCCTTTTAATTATGCGGCTAATAATTCTTGTGGCACACCGACAGTTTCAATATCTAATGTATCGACCATAATATCGCTGGCAATATCAAACTGACTGGCGATAGCCATATCTTTAAGCCGAGTGTGCACATCAATGCCTTGTGCTTCCAGCTTCATTAATATGGGTTCTGCATTACCTCTTAGTAAGTTGTATATTCCAAGATCCTCTCCACCTTGATAGTTTTTATCCTCATTCAGTACATAAGATAAAGTATAAATAGAATTAGTTATATCATCTGCAATATCTAATCCGCTGAACTCCAATTGCACTTCCTGAAGTTGCAACTGTTCAAATCCTATACCTTTCAGATCAGATGTAGGGAATAAATTTTCACCTAACTCTAAACTCCCGCTAATATCTGGAATTAAGTGCTGATCGAGTAAATCCTCTATATCTATATTAATCGTTGCTACAAACTCTGTCACTATTGCTGCTTTTTTCTGATCGTAAAGATGGGAGCTGGCCGCAGCAATTTTTCTACCGGAAACTGGAGGGGAGGGTTTAGTGGAGGAGATAATACTGTATTCTATATCTGGTTTAATCAAAACCATATCATCAAATTTAGTTGCCCATTGATGAAGATAGGAAGAAATTGTTTCATTTTTAATTTTTGGTTGATACTTTATTTCCACAGTCATAATAGTATCCTTTCATTTGACCATTAATAATATATAACTCGCCATTGAGTTATATATCTCTACGGAATAAAATAAAGTTACAATGTCTACCGCAAGCGGTATACGCCAAACCAACCAGAGTCGCTCGCGGTGGTTTTGTTTTATTTATCTAAAAATGATATTATCATGATCTTTATTACTATTATGCTGCCATCAATATTTCGGCACTATCATATGAACCGATAGTATCAATAATTGGCGCATCAGCCATCATTTCACTTGTGGTATCCAACTGGCTGGCAATCGCCATATCTTTCAGTGGAGTATTGATATCAACACCTTGGGCTTTGAGGAGTTCCAACATTGAGTCGGCATTGCCTCTCAGCAAATTGTATGTGCCTTGATCGGCCCCATCTTGGTAAGGTTTGCCTGGTTCAGCGTGTATCGCACGAGATAATGAACAGGCTGAATGATAAAAATCACCTTCAATTTCTAAGCCATCGAATCTCAACTGCACTTGTTCAAGTTGTTTAGCGGTATTATCAGTATTAGAAATTAATGACTCACCAAACTCCAAGGATTGAATATAATTATCAATCCCCATTCTTCCATTATCACCCAAGAGCGTCCCACCAATAATTATTGCTTCGCTCTGATAAGGGCTTTTAAAACCAGCAAGAACGATTTCATTATTATCATTAGCGTCGATATCGCTAAAGAAATAATATAGCTCATCAATATTACTGGCCTGAACTAAGTCACCGTAAGCAGTAGCCCACTGCTGGGTATAAGAAGATATGGTGTGGTCTGCGAATTGACTGTGATATTTAATAGTTACTGTCATAATAATATCCTTTTAATTGACAATGAATCTATATCCCATCAATGAGTCATATATATCTACGGGATAAAATTACAGTAACCACCGCCAGCAATATATGCCAAACCAACCAGAGTAGCTCGCGGTGGTTTTATTTTATTTGTACAACTCAAAAAATGATGTTATGACGGCCTTTATTACGCAGCCATCAATATTTCAGCACCATCATATGAACCGATAGTATCAATAATTGGCGCGTCAGCCATCATTTCACTTGTGGTATCGAATTGGCTGGCGATAGCCATATCTTTCAGTGGCGTATTCACATCAATACCTTTAGCAGCGAGTATTTCCAGCAGCGGTTCCGCATTGCCGCGCATCAAACCATAAGTGGCTTTATGCATTTCGCCCTGATGGTTCTCTGCCATGGTTTTGGCAGGGTCAAACTCACCGGTAATATCTACATCGCACAATTTCAGTTGCAGATCGTTAAGCTGCTTACCGATACCATTTTGATTATTAGCCAATGTTTCGCCTAACTCCAAGCCTTCCATTTTGCCGTAGAAGGTATACTGAGGCATAAAGGAGTACTTCAAATCGCCGTCAACAATCATTGCGGTACCTGTACCATGAGAGCTACTCACTGAATATTGGGTCCCATCAATCCATCCGCCACCGGCAAATTGGCCAAAATCTTTGGAGTATCCTTCGGCCCCAGTGTCTTTGATATCGCCATGTTTAGTGGCCCACTGTTGAGCATAAGAAGAGAGAGTGTAATCTTTAAATTCGCTATTATATTGAATAGTTACTGTCATAATAATTCCCTTATATTAAACAACATATACATGACTCATCATTGAGCCACTTCGACCCACAAATGAAAATAACACTTCATCTGAAGACTTTACATTCAATATTTATATCTATCATCTGTGTTTTAATTTTATATTAAAAACTAAAACTTATATTCAAAACCACCCTGAATAGTTCGACCCCGATTCGGGGAAAAAGAAATTGAATCACCATAACTAACAAGATAAGCGCGATTGGTTATATTTTCTATTGAGCTGCGCAAAATTAAATTATTAGTTAACTTATAACTGGCATAAAGATCAAATATGGTATATTTTGGCCAATCCGCAACATAAGCGGTATTTACATTACCGTCATTACCAATGACTGAACTATCTTGGTGTCCTTTGTTATAACGAATAACGGTGCCGAGATCCAGCTTTTTATCAAATATTCTACCACCTAAAGTTAAACTACCGCGATCACCCGGTAAATAAGCAGAAGATCCAAATAAGTTTCTTGCTTCCCGACAGTCAATAATATTATTTATATAATCATTATTAACACTATAATGCCCATACCTATTATTGCCGGCAAGATTTTTCACCCCCCCTAACCAAGCCCTTTTTGAACAAATACTATTGACACCAATCATTCTGGTATAATTAAGGTTGGTATAAAATAAACCCATATCATAACTTAATTGATATTCCAGACCACGAAATTGGGTTGCCAGTAAATTATTAATATAGGTGGCATTAGCAAAGCTACCCCCTCCATGCAAGGGCTTTTCTTTGGATAGCTCAAGATTGACATAATTAGTCACACGGGTATCAAAGTAGGCCAGTTTGGCCACCAGACGATCTTCTTCAATAAACAGATTACTGTGCTGGATATTAATGCCGGTTTCCCAGGCTTTGGAATGCTCTGCTGCCAGCAGCGGATTGGGCAAAATCCAGCCGTGACCATGGGCGCTGCCGGTGGCCAGCACTTCGGTAATCGCCGGTGGCCGCCAGGACTTACCGTAATTGCCAAAAAACTCCAGCCATTGCACGCCAGGTTTGATACCAATGGCTGCCGTGGGTGACAGTTGCTGTTCACGGCGATCGACCTCCCAGGCCATTTTCATCGGTGTAATTACACACCGCTTCCATTCGTTGGTAACATGTTGCTCATGTACCTTTTTGTTACAGCGGTTTTCACGGGTATAAGCTGCTCGGAAATCTTCGCTCTGCATCCAGGTATTTCCTTGTAACCTAAATTGGTCGTGACGCAACCCCCCCTCCAACCGCAGCCAATTATCATAATCATAATTCAACTGAGCAAAAGTGCTGGTAATGGCGCGCTTACCCGGAGGGGTGATGCCTAGCATCGACTCATGAGTGGAGTTGCCAGAGGAACGGTCACTAAACCACTCAAGACCATAATTGAGGCGGAATTGGTGGTGGTCAGCAAGGGTAAAAAAACTGGTGTTTTGCAGTTGTAAACCCCGGGTACTCAGCCGGGTTTGAGTCCAGAATTTATCGCGGAAAACAACATTGGCATTATGAGTATTAGTTTTATCATCAGTATCAACGTAATAGATTTTCGCCGTTAGATCTAGCCAGGCGATATGCTCGGGCTTGAGGCTATAATCCAGCCCAATATTGCGATTCGCCACGTTACTCACACTGCTGCTTACCCAGCCATGCTTTCCTATTCCTGGCCCTTCTTTTACCATGGTCATAAAGCCGGCATTAGGGCTATGTATTTGGGTTTGCAGATAACTGAATGTTAACCGTTGGTCGGCGGATAAATTCCAACCCAACTTGGCCAGTTGTGAGTGCATTTTATAATTAGTGAATGGCACTTTATTATTTTTAATATCATAACTTAATTTTTCTGTGGCTGTGCCAAAACGAATATCGCCCAGAATTCCTTTATTGCCCGGCCAATAATCGCTTAAATTTCGCTCGCTGGCAGCGATTAATAGATCGCCATATTCATTACCCATTGCCAACACGGCACTGCCAATAAGATTAGTGCCATTATCACCGTGCATAGCGCGGATTTTTCCGCCTATCTCTTTACCCGACTCGAGGAAATCACTGGCATTAATAGTATTAAAAGTGGCAACCCCACCAATAACTCCCGCTCCGCCAACACCGCTGGGAGCGCCCTTTTCAATCACTACATTACTTAATATTTCTGGATCAATATACATCACGCCATTGCGTTGACCATGACCACTTTTCATAAAATTCTGACGCATGCCGTCAATATTCATATTGACGCGACCATAATCCTGCATGCCACGGATATTCACTGATAACGCCGGGTCTTGCTGACTCACACTGGAATAGACTCCCGGCGTTTGTTCTAATATATCTGCCGCATGGCGCGCGGGCCGGTTATCTAATTGCTCGCGGGAGATTTCACTGACCGAATGGAGTTCATCATAAACCCAGTCCCCCTCCTGCGCATTACTGGCTCCCTCTACTTTGAGCTTATCCAATACCATGTCATTTTCTTTCGATGATGGCACGGTATCATCAGCTTTGACATGCTCTGAATAACCTTGTGCCGCGATCGCTAACAATATCCCAAATGCAATCTTATTCATTGCATTTATTGTCACTTTTTTATCTCTAACTATACTTTCCATTTATGAGATTCCATCCTTATTAATACAAACTAATATATATATTAATTATTTAGCATCACTTTAATTATATAAAAACCAATATAGGGTAATAGAAAATCACCCCGAATAATATAAATCTCCGAGGTATTGATATGTTATGGCTTGATATAAAACAAATAAGTTAATGGAGTTAATAAAATAAATCGTTAAAAAAACTTAATATTATTCTTTAGTGAACAGGGTAATATATCGAGTCAATACTTCCGTTTATGTTTCCACATTAAATTCCTTTAATATTTTTTAATACTAGTAGAAGTTTTACTACAACGCCACGATTTGATAATGATTATCATACCCATTTGTGAGTGTGAACTCAACGGTACATTAAAAATAATGCAGCATCGAGTTAAAAATTAAGGCTCTTGGCAGAATAAGGAATAACGAAATAATCATTACTGTAATAACAATAAATATATTTAAGTTTCTATAATGTAAAATGGGCCACTATAAAAGTGGCCCATTGCTAATATTAATACTTGGCGAACTAAAACAGTCGCGTTTTAGCCTCTGCAATGGCTGAAGCCACTTGCTGCGGTGAAACACCGCCTTTAGCAACCCGCTTATCTAAACAAGATTGCAATGACAAAATCGGATAAACATCATCGCCAATGACGGCACTGAATTTTTGCAAATCGCTCAGCGATAAAGCCTCTAATGCTTTCCCCTGACGAATCGCCTCAACCACGGCCTCACCGACAATATGGTGCGCTTCACGGAAAGGTACACCTTTGGCGACCAGATAATCCGCTAATTCAGTGGCATTGGCATAACCTTGCTCAGCCGCTTCTTTACAGCGCGGGCGTTTTACCTGAATGCCATCCAACACCAGCGCCGCCATATGCAAGCAGTCGAGCCAAGTATCGAGTGCATCAAACAGGCCTTCTTTGTCTTCCTGCATGTCTTTGTTATAAGCCAGAGGCAAGCCTTTCAGCGTCATCATCATCCCGGTCAATGCGCCTTGTACTCGGCCACATTTCCCACGGATTAATTCCAGCGCATCGGGGTTTTTCTTTTGCGGCATCAGAGAGGAACCTGAGGTTACGCGGTCAGATAAATCGACAAAAGCCGCTTCGCCGCTGTTGAAGAAGATCAAATCTTCGGCAAAACGCGACAAATGCACCATACCAATGCTGGCGTCAGACAGTAATTCCAACACATGGTCACGGTCAGAAACACTGTCCAGACTATTGCGAGTCGCCGAGGCAAAACCTAACCAGCCCGCCAATTGTTCGCGATCGATAGCATAGGCGGTACCCGCCAATGCGCCACTGCCTAACGGGCTGACATCAAGGCGTTTTAGGGTATCTTGCAGCCGACTTTCATCACGGGCTAACATTTCAGCATAAGCCAAGCACCAGTGGGCAAAGGTGACTGGTTGAGCACGCTGTAAATGGGTATAACCCGGCATCACTGCATCCTGATTGGCTTCGGCAGTCATAACCAGCGCTTGCTGCAACTGTTGCACAGCCGTTTTTAATTCGGTTATCTGGAATTTGCACCACAACTTCAGGTCAGTCGCCACTTGGTCGTTACGGCTGCGCCCGGTGTGCAGTTTCTTACCTAAATCGCCCACTTTATCAATCAGCTTGGTTTCTACCCAGCTGTGAATATCTTCAGCATCACTGGCTAAAATGGCCTGTGGATCGGCCTGAACTTCCTCTAATAAAACAGAGAGCGCCTGCTCAAGTTGTTGCTGTTCAGCCGCCGTTAAAACGCCAACCGTGACCAGTGCTTTAGACCAGGCAACAGAACCGATAATATCCTGCTCTGCCAGCCGGTAATCAAACCGCAGAGAGTCATTAAATTGCTTAAAACGCTGATCTGCCGCCTGACTGAACCGCCCGCCCCATAATGCCATCGTCTTACTTCCTTAAGTTCTCCCCTTCGCCTTTGAAGCTACAGGGTTGTTAGCTGCGCTCGCTCACCCGAATCACTTACTTGAGTAAGTTCATCGGGATGAGTTTGCTGGCTGCCTACCTGTAACTCCAATGACTTTGGGTTATAAAAATTTATAATAAAATAAACAGTATTAGGCCAAAATACGCGTGCCAATCGGCACCCCATTAAACAATGCTGGTAGTTGGTCGGCATGACGCCAACTGGCGATATCCACCGGACGACCCAATGAGCGAGCCGCATCAAGCGCTGCATTCACTTTAACCACCATACCATCAGTAATGATGCCCTGAGCAATCAATTGCTCAGCTTTTTGTGCCGTCATTTCAGCAATACGCTGGCCTTTGCCATCTAAAATCCCGCTGACATCCGACAGCAAAATCAAATCGGCTCCCAGTGTCGCGGCCAAAGCTGTTGCAGCTTGATCGGCATTGACATTCATCAATTTGCCATCAGCAGTAATACCAATAGAGCTGATGATTGGCATGTAATTCGCGGCCAGTAAGGTTTGCACTAAAGCCGGTGAGCCAGCTTCGGCTTTACCCACATGACCGAGTTCTGCCTCCAGCGGAGTGACCGACACGGTATGGCCATCGCCCAAGCATAAGCCAACAGCATTGATGTCATGCTTCACCGCCCAAGCCAGCAATGTTTTGTTGGCAGTACCCGCTAATGCACCCGTAATAATGTCAATTTGATCAGCTGGAGTCACACGCAGGCCGTTTTTCTTCACCACCGGCAACGCGAGTTTTTTCATCAAATCATCAACCAGACAACCACCGCCGTGCATAATCACCAGCGGGCGCTCATGCTTCTCGCGATAGGTCACCAATGCAGTAAACAGGCGCTCCAGCGCTTCTTCGCTGTCCAGCAACACGCCACCTAATTTAATGACCAACGGATTCATCATGTTTCGCCTCAATATAATTGGATAAAAATGTCAGTTTCGACTCTGTTACAACCCTCCAGTTACCTACAACAGGGATTGGGTTTCCACAAAACCAAAACGTATATTCATGCATTGCACGGCCTGCGCCGCAGCCCCTTTCAGCAGGTTATCTTCTGTCGCGACAATAATTAAATGCTCGCCCTGCACAGAAAAACCGATATCACAGAAAGGTAAACCGACCACCGCTTTCAGTGCTGGCACACCTTGCTTATAAAGCCGAACCAGGGGCTTATCTTGGTAAGCATTGTGGTATGCCTCGGCGATATCTTGTGCCGTCACACCCGCTTTCAGGCGGCAGGTAATGGTTGCCAAAATACCGCGGGCGAAATTCCCCAAATGCGGAGTAAAAATGACCGGAGTGCCAAGGTGGGCGACAATTTCTGGCTGATGACGATGATTAAACAAACCATACGGCTGCAAACTCACTTCACAGAAACTGTTGCTAATGCTGGCTTTACGCCCCGCGCCACTGACACCACTGACGGCGTTAATCACTGGCCACTGCGCCTCATTGAGTAAATCGCCATCGACCAACGGCTTAAGCGCCAGTTGGGATGCGGTGGGATAGCAGCCTGGTACCGCGATCAATTGGGCCTGCTTAATTTTTTCAGCCTGCCATTCAGCTAATCCATAGACTGCTTTGTCCAGCCAATCGGCATGTTGATGCTCAAAACCGTAATATTGACTGTAAAACTCCGCATCCTGAACCCGGAATGCACCGGAGAGATCGAATACGACACAACCCGCCGCCAGGAATTGTGGCGCTAAATCATGGCTGACTTCATGGGCGGTGGCGAGGAAGACAACATCAACGCCTTTTGCCGCCAGAGCCACATCCACCAAGGGTTGTAGCGGAAGATCAATAATGCCTTTTAGCTGCGGATGCAGATCAGAAAGTAATTTCCCTGCATCTGCACTTTGCGCTGAAACCGTTAAACCGGTTATGTTCATATGTGGGTGACGATTCAGGTAAGCCGTAAGTTCTGCTCCGGCGTAGCCACTGGCACCTACAATTAGCGTATTCAACATGGGTTCAGTTCACCTTGCCCTTCGTACTTGAAGCTGCGGGGTTGTTAGCTACGCTTATTCACCCGAATCACTGACCAGTGTCAGCTCATCGGGATTCGTTCGCTTGCTGCCTACCTGCAACTCCAATGACTTTGGATATAAAAATGTTATTCGGTATAAAGACATAAGTAGTCAAAACCGGCATTTGGGTTATCAGCAAGGTCTTACTGTTCCCCCACGTGATTGAGTATTGACTTTTTCGTCAATTTAAGGGTGTCTTTAGGTTCCCTTACGCTCAAGCTTACTGTATTTTTATTCATAATTAATGCATGAATATTGATACTATCCTAACCAAAGGCTGTCAACAGTGAAGATGAAATTACCTCCATTTATTGAGCTGTATCGGGCGTTAATCGCGATGCCATCGATCAGCGCAACCGATAGCGCCCTCGACCAAAGCAATGAGGCGTTAATCAACTTGTTGGCCGGATGGTTTGCAGATTTGGGTTTTCGCGTCGAAATCCAGCCAGTACCTGACACACGCCACAAATTTAACCTGCTTGCCTCTATTGGTGAAAAAAGCAGCGGAGAGGGTAGCGGCGGGTTGCTATTGGCGGGTCATACCGACACCGTTCCTTATGATGAGGGGCGCTGGACGCGCGATCCGTTCACTCTGACCGAGCATGACAATAAATTGTATGGTTTGGGTACTGCCGACATGAAAGGCTTCTTTGCCTTTATTCTTGATGCAGTGCGCGATATTGATGCCAGCACATTGAGCAAGCCGCTGTATATTTTGGCGACTGCCGATGAAGAAACCACCATGGCGGGCGCGCGCTATTTTGCCGCCTCCACCCAGTTGCGCCCTGACTTTGCCATTATTGGTGAGCCAACATCACTGCAACCCGTACGGGCGCACAAAGGGCATATTTCCAATGCTATCCGCATTACTGGCCAGTCCGGCCATTCCAGTGATCCCGCTCGTGGTGTGAATGCTATTGATTTGATGCATGAATCCATTACTGAGCTAATGAAGCTGCGCACCAGCTTACAAGAGCGCTACAACAATCCGGCATTTGCTATCCCATACCCGACCATGAATTTCGGTCATATTAATGGTGGTGATGCTGCAAACCGTATCTGTGCTTGCTGTGAATTACATATGGATATCCGCCCATTGCCGGGTCTGACACTAAGTGATTTGAATGAGTTGATGACTGAAGCACTGGCCCCCGTCAGTACGCGCTGGCCGGGCCGCTTGAGTATTGATGAACTGCATCCGCCGATTCCAGGCTATGAATGCCCAACAGATCATCATATGGTCGGGGTTATCGAAAAATTGCTGGGTGAGCGCACGGCGGTGGTGAACTACTGCACCGAAGCGCCATTTATTCAGCAAATTTGCCCAACATTAGTGCTGGGGCCAGGTTCCATCAATCAAGCCCACCAGCCGGATGAATTTATCGATATGGCCTTTATCGAACCCACTCGCGAGCTGATTGGCCAATTAGTTGACCATTTCTGTCAGCAGAAATAACTCGTATGGGGTAGGCGGATCAATATTACCGATTAGCCAGACTGATAATCTGGCTGTAGTAATTAAATTTCAGCAATATCCCTAAAAATGATGTTTTTTTGCTAGAAATAGTGTCAATTGGGGTATGGAATTGAACGCGGCGAGTGGATTTGTCCATCTCAGTCTTTTGGGTGAAATTAATTTACATACTCATCAAGTTACGAAGGGTACTAAAAGAAATCATATGAACGAACAATATTCCGCAATGCGAAGTAACGTCAGTATGCTCGGCACGCTACTCGGGGACACCATCAAGGAAGCGCTCGGCGAACACATCCTTGAAAAAGTAGAAACCATCCGTAAATTATCTAAATCTTCGCGTGCTGGTAATGAAGCGAGCCGTCAGGAACTGCTGACAACGCTGCAAAATTTATCCAATGACGAGCTGCTGCCGGTAGCCCGCGCTTTTAGTCAATTTCTCAATTTGACCAACACAGCGGAGCAATATCACAGCATTTCGCCACATGGTGAAGCCGCAAGTAATCCGGAAGCCCTGGCCCAGCTATTCACCCGTTTGAAAGACAAAAAGCTGAGCGAAAAAGACATGCGCAGCGCGGTTGATGAGTTGTCTATTGAGCTGGTGTTGACGGCTCACCCAACCGAAATTACTCGCCGTACCTTGATTCATAAACTGGTCGAAGTGAATACCTGCCTGAGCCAGCTGGATCACAATGATTTAGCCGATTACGAACGCAACAAGATCATGCGTCGTTTGCGGCAGTTAGTCGCACAATCATGGCATACCGACGAAATTCGTAAAATTCGCCCTTCCCCGGTTGATGAAGCCAAATGGGGCTTTGCTGTGGTTGAAAACAGCCTATGGGAAGGCGTGCCCGCTTTCCTGCGTGAGTTTAACGAGCAGTTGCAAAACTCCCTCGATTACCGCTTGCCGGTAGAAGCCGTGCCGATCCGCTTCACTTCATGGATGGGTGGCGACCGCGATGGTAACCCTAATGTTACTGCCGAAATTACTCGCCATGTGCTGCTACTGAGCCGCTGGAAAGCCACTGATTTGTTCCTGCGTGATATTCAGGTCTTGGTATCAGAGCTTTCCATGTCGGAATGTACGCCAGAATTGCGTGAATTGGCGGGTGGCGAAGAGGTGCTCGAACCTTATCGTGAACTGATGAAGCGCATGCGCACCCAGTTGACGAACACCCAGACCTATCTGGAAGGCCGCCTGAAAGGCGAGCGTGTATTGCCACCGACTGATTTGCTGGTCAGTAATGACCAATTGTGGGACCCGCTATACGCCTGTTATCAATCGCTAAAAACCTGTGGCATGGAAATCATCGCCAACGGCCAATTACTGGATACCCTGCGTCGCGTGCGCTGTTTCGGTGTGCCGCTGGTGCGTATTGATGTGCGTCAGGAAAGTACCCGTCATACCGATGCCATTGCTGAACTGACCCGCTATTTAGGTCTGGGTGATTATGAAAGCTGGTCTGAAGCGGACAAACAAGCCTTTCTGATCCGTGAGTTGAACTCCAAGCGCCCATTAGTTCCACTGAAATGGGAGCCAAGTGCCGAGACTCAAGAAGTGCTGGAAACCTGCCGAGTCATTGCCGAAGCACCGCAGGGTTCCATTGCTGCTTACGTGATTTCCATGGCCAAAGTGCCATCGGACGTGCTGGCAGTGCATTTACTGCTGAAAGAAGCCGGTTGCCCGTTCACTCTGCCAGTCGCGCCATTGTTCGAAACTCTCGATGACCTGAATAATGCTGACGATGTGATGACCCAGTTACTGAATATCGACTGGTATCGCGGCCTGATCCAAGGCAAGCAAATGGTGATGATTGGCTATTCTGACTCAGCGAAAGATGCCGGCGTGATGGCTGCGTCTTGGGCGCAATATCGCGCGCAGGATGCTCTCATCAAAACCTGCGAGAAAGCTGGCATCTCTCTGACACTGTTCCATGGCCGTGGCGGTTCTATCGGCCGTGGTGGCGCGCCAGCGCATGCTGCACTGCTTTCTCAGCCTCCTGGCAGCCTGAAAGGCGGCTTACGTGTCACTGAACAAGGCGAGATGATTCGCTTTAAGTTTGGTTTACCGGAAGTCACTATCAGCAGTTTGGCGCTTTATGCCGGTGCGATTCTGGAAGCTAATTTGTTGCCGCCGCCAGAGCCGAAAAAAGAGTGGGTGGAGGTGATGGATATTCTATCTGATGCTTCCTGCGATATGTATCGTGGCTATGTGCGTGAAAATCCTGAGTTTGTGCCTTACTTCCGTGCCGCGACGCCAGAACTGGAATTAGGCAAATTACCATTGGGTTCACGCCCAGCCAAGCGCCGTCCGAACGGCGGAGTAGAAAGCCTGCGGGCTATTCCGTGGATTTTCGCCTGGACGCAAAACCGCCTGATGTTACCCGCCTGGCTGGGTGCCGGTGCCGGTTTGCAGAAAGCGATCGACGCCGGGAAACGGGAAGAGTTAGCCACTATGTGCCGTGACTGGCCGTTCTTCTCAACCCGGATTGGTATGCTGGAAATGGTGTTCGCCAAAGCAGATTTGTGGCTGGCAGAATATTATGACCAACGTCTGGTAGATAAATCGCTGTGGCCGTTAGGTCAGCAACTACGCGACCAACTGGAAGCCGATATTAAAGTGGTGCTGGCGATTGCCAACGATGACCATTTGATGGCGGATCTACCGTGGATTGCGGAGTCTATCGCGCTGCGTAATGTCTACACCGACCCATTAAACGTGCTGCAAGCCGAGCTACTGCACCGCTCGCGCCAGCAAGAACACCCAGATGCCCGCGTTGAGCAAGCATTGATGGTGACTATTGCCGGTGTGGCGGCAGGGATGCGCAATACAGGTTAGCCATTGATTTTAAGGGGAAGAAATTCCCCTGATTATCTTTTTTTGGTTGATAGAGCACCGGACCATTATTTCGGTTGTTAGAATTTCAGTGACCACTTAATCCCAGTAGCCTCAACCGAGCAGGAGGGCTAGCCGGCCCTCCTGCACCTGCGGCTTGCGCGAAATATTGCCCTGCGGGTAAACCTCCTACGTCTTTCGGGCTGACGAGCCAGCGCGATTTGCTCCTGCTCAAGCGCGCTTTTCGCGGCCGTCCATGGCCGCTCACTCTACCCTCCATCCTTGTCGGCAATATTCCTGATTGCGCTCAAGGTCAAAAGCCCATTCAAAACCCTGTTTTTAGGTTTTGATCTTAAAAAGCACATTTGAGCCGCCGAGTGAAGAGTGGAGGTAGGACGCGAGGTATGGACGCCGAGCGAGGGCCGCTTGAACAGGAGTGAATCGGCCCGTTCCGTCAGCCGAAACGATGAGTAAGGGAACCCACGCAGTGGGCAGGCGATACGTGCGAAGCGCGGGATTCCACAAGGGTGCGCGCCCGCACCCTTTGGCGGTTGGTTCGTCGGTGGCTAAGCTAACTAGGTGCTTTAACAACCGAACTATTCACTCTGCGAATATCAACCGAAATCAGATCCGATCAAACTGGCTGACTAATCAAAGCCAATGGGGATTAAAAGGGGCCACCGCCCCTTTTTAAAAAACTATGGCCTCACCCCGAGGGTATGGCAAATCGCATAACTCAATTCTGCCCGATTCAGAGTATAGAAATGGAAATCTTTCACCCCTTCGCGGCTGAGAATTTTCACCATATCCATCGCCACTGATGCCCCGACCATCTTGCGCGTCTCTGGGTCGTTATCCAGCCCATCAAAAATACGTGTCATCCAATGAGGCACTCGCACATTGGTCATAGTGGCAAAGCGCTGGAGCTGCTTAAAGTTAGACACCGGCAGGATACCCGGCACGATTTCAACATCAATACCGGTCGCAACACAGCGGTCGCGAAAACGCAGGTAGCTTTCTACATCAAAAAAGAACTGCGTAATAGCACGGTTAGCGCCAGCATCAATCTTGCGTTTCAGGTTAATCAAATCAGCCTGCGCACTTTTGGCTTCTGGATGCACTTCTGGATAGGCGGCAACCGAAATATCAAAGTCACCCACGTCTTTCAGTAAGCCAACCAAGTCAGAGGCATACATTTCTGGCTTGCCACTGTCCGGCGGTAAATCACCCCGCAGGGCGACAATATGGCGAATGCCACTATTCCAATAATCCGTGGCAATCTCACGTAGCTGAGTCGGAGAAGCATCAATGCAAGTCAGATGCGGCGCGGCTTCAAGGCCAGTGCGTTCTTTAATACCCTTAATGATGCTGTGGGTACGATCGCGCTCACCGGAGTTTGCACCATAAGTCACTGAGACAAACTTCGGTTTCAGAGTGCTCAGACGGTCAATAGAGCTCCACAGGGTGTCTTCCATCTCGCTGGTACGCGGCGGGAAAAATTCAAAAGAAACATTAATCTGGCCTTGCAGCTCTGCCAAACTTTGATTCAGCGCTTCCCGCTGGTTTGCGTGGAAAAAACTCATACCCTGTTACCCCATTGCCTGTTGTCATCATTTTGATGACTTATGTTATCTGTCATTTTTTATAAGCGTCTATACGTTTAGACGTCTAAATAGAAAATGACCGAAGTTGGCTAAAGAGTCAACTTTTAAATAAGTTTAGAACGATGATTAATATTCACACGCAATGTGCGGAAAATTCATATAGGGGAAAATGTGGCGGTTTCGCCTCCCCTGCGGCGGGCAGAGGAGGTGAATAAAGGCAAATTACAGCAGTTGAGAAAGGCGGTTTAAATCAGATTGAATAGCGCCAGCGGTGACATCACGCCCAGCGCCAGGGCCACGGATGACCAACGGGTTGTCGCGATACCAACGGCTTTCAATGGCAAAAACGTTATCGCACGGCAATAAAGAAGCCAATGGATGGTCAGCACGTACTGCTTCAACGCCCACCCGCGCCTTACCATTAGCATCAAAGCGTGCAACGTAACGTAACACCAGACCCATTTCATTCGCAGCTTCTAAGCGCTGAATCATTTGCTGATTCAATGCCTCGCCATTTTCAAAGAATTGATCCACGGAACCAACATCAGCACCGGCAGGTACCAGCGACTCCACCCGCACCTGATTTGGTTCAATGTCGTAACCGGCTTCACGGGCCAAAATCACCAGCTTGCGCATCACGTCTTGCCCGGAGAGATCCACGCGCGGATCCGGTTCTGTCAGGCCCTGCTGCCAAGCTTGATCCACCAGCTCGGTAAAGGGCACCGTGCCATCAAATTGCAGGAATAACCAAGATAAAGTACCGGAGAAAATACCGCTGATCGCCAGAATACTGTCGCCGCTATCACGCAGGTCGCGCACCGTGTGGTTCACCGGCAAACCTGCCCCCACCGTGGCATTATACAGCCAGTGGCGGCCTGTTTTGGAGAAAGCATCGCGAATTTGGCGGTAGTTATTGCTGCTGGAAGCTCCGGCTAATTTATTGGCGCTGATAACGTGGAAACCGTAGCTGGCGAAGTCCAAATATTGCTCGGCCAGTGATTCGCTGGCGGTCACATCCAACACCACCAAATCATCAAATGGATGCGCGCGCATCCACAAGAACAAGGATTCTTCATCCTGCTCTTGAGCTTCGTCATCATAAAATGCTAACGTCCGGCTGGCATCCAGCCCATCATAACTCAATAGACTGCGGCGGCTATCCACAACACCGGCCAGCACGAACTCAAAACCACTGCGCGCCGAGATATTCTTTTGCTCACGGGCGAAAAGCTCCAACCAGCGAGCGCCAATATTGCCTTTACCGAACAGCATCAAGCCAATCCGTTTTTCGGCGCGGAATAGTGATTGATGTAAACCTTGAATCAGGTGCTCAGTCGGCCCTAGACGCAGCACGGCGACCATGCTGATACCATCTTCAGCTTGCCAGATAAACTCGACCGGCTGGTCTTTCAGTTGTTGGTAGAAACGATGGCTGTGCAGTGGGTTCTTACTGACCCCCGCCCCCACCAGAGCAACCAATGCCAGCCCCTCGCGCAGAGATAATTTCCCCGGCAGCGTGGCATCTTCCAGCACTCTTAGCGCACTATCGACCACTTCTGAGGTATAGCAAAGCTGCAATAAGTTACGGTCAGGGTGAATACCGGTCGCCAGCGGCTTGATTTGCGCGCGTTTGAGCAGTAAATCAATTTCTTTCTGTGCCAGCGAGAAATCATGGTGACTGGCAATCTGTAATTCGATCAGGCAAACATCATCGTGGCTGGTGACAATTTTGGCACCCGAACCTGAAGCCAGTACCCGCTCAATGCGGGTTGAACCTTGTTCTGGCTGATAGCTACAGCGCAACTGCAAATCGATATCACTGCCCGAAACCGGCTGTAGTGTGCGGGTATGCAACACCGGAGCCGCCAAACGGGCCAATTCACTGGCTTCATCCAAGCGCAATAATGGCAGTAAACAGGCATCTTTCACTTTGCGCGGGTCCGCACTGTATACCCCCGCCACGTCACTCCAGATGGTAACGCGTTCGACTCCCGCCAGCGCCCCGACCTGAGTAGCCGAGTAGTCACTGCCGTTACGCCCCAACAACACGGTTTCGCCGGTGTTATTGCGTGAGATAAATCCAGTGACCACCAGACGTTGATGTGGATGCTGCGCTATCAATTGTTGCAACAACGGATAAGAACGACCTTCGTCGATTTGTGGCTGCGCTGCACGTTCAGCACGCAGAAAGCTGCGAGCATCAAGCCAGGTAGCTTTCATGTCGAGTTTGTTCAATACCGCAGACATCAAGCGAGCAGACCAAATCTCACCATGGCCGACCACTTCGGCATAAATTGCCTCGTCGATTTTGTTATCCAACAAGCCCGCCAAGCGCTCCAAATCATGGATAAACTCACTAATCAGCGGCTCAGCCATTTCTGGCGATAATAAGCCGCTAATCAGGTCATGTTGGTAACGACGCAAATTCTGCTGCACCTGATGGGCAGAAAGACGATCACTTTGGCTGAGTTTCAACCAACTAATCAATTGGTTAGTAGTGCTACCTGCCGCAGATACCACCATGAGATCGCCGGGATGGCTATAGTTGGCCATAATATTGGCCACCCGCAGGTAACACTTCACATCCGCAAGACTACTGCCACCAAATTTATGCAGTTGACGGCCAGTCACCGCCGCTGCTACCGCTGTTGCATTCATACTTACCTCAGTCTCTCGCCAACCGGAAAGCATTGTCCAAATCGGCAATCAAATCTTCGCTGTCTTCGATACCCACGGAAATTCGCAATAAACTATCAGTAATACCTGCGGCAGTGCGCGCTTCTGGCGCCATACCGGCATGGGTCATGGTGGCGGCATGGGAAATCAGGCTTTCAACGCCCCCCAAGGATTCTGCCAAGGTAAACAATTCAAGGGCAGAGAGGAAACGGCGCAATACCTGTTCATCACCATCCAGCTCAAAACTGAGCATCGCACCAAAACCAGACTGCTGACGGCAAGCAATTTCGTGGCCGGGATGTTGTGGCAGAGAAGGATGATACAGCTTTTTCACTAAAGGCTGCTGCTGTAAATAGCGAACAATTTCATCTGCGTTGCGCTGCTGTTGAGCCATACGTGGGGATAATGTGCGTAACCCGCGTAATAACAAGTAGCTATCGAATGCAGCGCCAGTCACGCCAATATTGTTCGCCCACCATGCCAATTCGACAGCGAGTTCAGGATCTTTGGCAATGACCGCGCCAGCAACCACATCTGAATGGCCATTCAGATATTTGGTACAGGAATGAACCACCAGATCCGCGCCTAAAGCAAGCGGCTGCTGCAACGCGGGGCTAAGGAAAGTGTTATCGCACAGGGTTAATGCGCCGACGGCATGAGCGGCTTTACAGATAGCGGCAATATCCACCACCCGTAACAGCGGGTTACTCGGAGTTTCAATCAACACCAGCTTGGGCTTTTCCGCCAGTGCCTTGCTCAGCGCCACTTCATCGCCCTGGTCAACAAATAGCACCCGATAGGCACCGCGCTTGCTTAAACTATCGAATAGACGGTAGCTGCCGCCGTAACAATCGTGGGGGGCCAGCAGTAAATCACCCGGTTTAAGAAAAGTGGTGCAAACCAAATGAATCGCCGACATCCCGCTGCTGGTCATTACCGCACCCGCACCACCTTCCAGCTCAGCTAATGCGCGCTGCACGACATCACGCGTCGGGTTGCCGCGACGTGAATAGTCATGGGCGCGAGGCTGATTAAAATCGATAAAATTATAGGTACTGGAGAGGTGAATCGGGGGGACAACGCAGCCGTATTGCTCGTCATCGTTCAACCCGCTACGGACTGCTATTGTTGCCTGTTTACGCGTCATATGGATTTCCACCAGCCGGATATCGAGAAAATGTTACGTCAGAGTAGACTCACAAATTACGGACGTCAATACATCTGGACATCTAAACTTCTTTGCGTATAGATTGAGCAATGGGATAATAACCGCTAAAATTATAGAGGTTTTAGATATCCTCATGATGTCAGTCAGGTTTCAATGGTGCCTTATATATACCCTAAATAATTCGAGTTGCAGGAAGGCGGCAAACGAGTGAGCTTACTCTCGTAAGTGATTCGGGTTATAGAGCGCAGCCAACGCACATGCAGCTTGCAGAATAACGGGTATAACCGCAAAGATGATAGAGAAAGGTAATAGCTATCAATAAATAGCAAAAAAGGTTATTTAAGTGATATTAGTCTAGTAAAATCGACATTTATTTAGTGAGAACAGTGAAGATCGGGCATAATTAGCCGGTTTTCAGAATTTAGTATTTTTCCGACAAATTTAAGGTGTCCCATGGCTGAGTGGAACGGCGAGTATGTCAGCCCTTACGCTGAACACGGTAAGAAAAGCGAACAGGTCAAAAAAATTACGGTATCCATTCCGCTGAAGGTGTTAAAAATCCTCACCGATGAACGGACCCGCCGTCAGGTGAATAACCTGCGCCACGCCACCAACAGTGAATTGTTGTGTGAGGCTTTTTTGCATGCATTTACCGGCCAGCCGCTGCCGAATGACGAAGATCTGCGTAAAGAGCGCAGTGATGAAATCCCGGAAGCTGCAAAGATTTTAATGCGTGAGTTGGGTGTTGATCCCGATACCTGGGAATATTGATTTCTCGCAGCAGTTCAGTTCTATTCATAATGTGAACTGGGTTGTAGAAATGAAAAAAGGCGCCTAAGGCGCCTTTTTCGTCTGACGGGCAATTATGCTTTAGTCGCACCCGGCACGCTGAAACGCTTGTTAAAGCGGTCAACACGGCCACCGGTCGCAACATCACGCTGCTTGCCAGTGTAGAACGGGTGGCATTCGCCGCACACGTCCAGATTCAGGTCATGACCAACAGTTGAGTTGATCTTGATAACGTTACCGCAAGAACAAGAAGCAGTAACTAAATCGTATTTAGGGTGGATACCTTTTTTCATGGAAAAACCTCTATATTTAGGCCGCGTCGCTATCCAGCCCTACTCCGCCAGACACCACACGATTGATAAATAACCATTTGTCGTTAAATAATCATTTATCGTTAACGAATAGTTGATTGCTAACGAACAATCGCTGATAAAACAAACAACGGTTGTTAGCAGAATTTGATATCGAATTATATCAAAGGCGGCAAATAATACAGAATTTGACCAAGCCGCGCAATCGAATCCGCACATTGTGAGGTACGCAGTGTAAACTGTTCAATCTTTATTTAGACCATTTTATTTATACCCTTTTATTTAGCAGGATAAAAATACATGTCCGTTGTTCAAGTGGCATTACCCGTACCGCTAACTCGCACCTTTGATTACCGCCTCGACAGTGCTATGGCCTGCCCGGTAGTTGGGGCCCGCGTCAGTGTGCCATTTGGTAAACGTAATGCCATTGGAATCGTAGTGGGTATCAGTGATACCAGCGCATTCCCTCTTGAACAACTCAAAGCCATTGATACGGTTTTGGACAGTGACAGCTTATTCCCACCCAGCTTGTGGCGCATTCTGTGTTGGGCAACCGAATATTATCATTATCCGATCGGCGAAGTGCTGTTCCATGCTTTGCCCATCTTATTGCGCCAAGGAAAGCCCGCGAAATCCGCCCCTTTGTGGCAATGGTTTGCCACAGAACAAGGCCGCGCTACGCCGCCGGAAAGCTTAAAACGCGCGCCCAAACAACAACAAGCTCTTGCGGCGTTATTACAAAAACCGGTTTATCGCCATCAAGTAAATGAAATGGCATTAACTGAAAGCGCGCTGCAAACATTGCGTAGCAAAGGGTTGATTGACCTGCGAGCGCAAGAAGTGGCGACCACGGACTGGCGTAATGGGTTTTCGGTGCTGGGCGAACGTCTGCGGCTCAATACCGAGCAAGCTACCGCCGTCGGGGCGATTCGCAGTGAAGATACCCAGTTTGCCGCCTGGCTACTGGCTGGGGTGACCGGCTCCGGCAAGACTGAAGTTTATCTCAGCGTGCTGGAAAATATTCTGGCACAGGGCCGCCAGGCGCTAGTTTTAGTCCCTGAAATTGGCCTAACCCCGCAGACCATTGCCCGTTTTCGCGAGCGTTTTAATGCGCCGGTTGAGGTGCTCCATTCCAGTTTAAACGACAGCGAGCGCTTATCTGTCTGGCTACGGGCGCGAAACGGCGAAGCCGCGATTGTGATTGGGACTCGCTCTGCGCTGTTTACCCCGTTCTCCCGGCTGGGCGTTATCATTATTGATGAAGAGCATGATAGTTCCTATAAACAGCAGGAAGGTTGGCGCTACCACGCCCGAGATTTAGCGGTGTTCCGCGCCCGTGAAGAAGGCATTCCTATTGTGATGGGGACAGCCACTCCCGCGCTGGAAACTTTACATAATGTTCAAATGGGTAAATATCGCCAGCTAACACTGTCAAAACGGGCGGGTAATGCCAAGCCAGCAGTGCAGCACTTACTGGATCTCAAGGGGCTGCCATTAAAAGTTGGCCTTTCTCAGCCGCTGCTAAAACGCATGAAAGCCCATTTGCAAGCCGACAACCAAGTGATTTTGTTTCTCAACCGCCGCGGTTATGCACCTGCTTTGCTGTGCCATGAGTGTGGTTGGATTGCGGAATGCCAGCGCTGTGACCACTATTACACCCTGCATCAGAATCACCGCCAATTACGCTGCCATCATTGCGATAGCCAACGCCCAGTGCCACAACAATGTCCGAAATGCGGCTCGACCCATATGGTCTCCGTGGGTGTCGGTACCGAACAGTTGGAAAACGAATTAGCGCCTTTATTCCCAGAGACCCCGATCACCCGCATTGACCGCGATACCACCAGCCGAAAAGGTTCGCTGGAACAACACCTGGCTGATGTGCATCAAGGGGGGGCGCGGATATTGATTGGTACCCAAATGTTGGCGAAAGGCCACCACTTCCCGGATGTCACTCTGGTGACATTGCTGGATGTCGATGGCGCGTTGTTCTCGGCCGACTTCCGTTCTGCGGAGCGCTTTGCGCAGCTTTACACTCAAGTATCAGGCCGCGCAGGCCGTGCGGGTAAACAAGGCGAAGTCATTTTACAAACTCACCACCCTGAGCACCCGCTGCTGCAAATTCTGCTACAGCAAGGCTACGACGCCTTTGCCAAACAAGCATTGGCGGAGCGAAAAAGCGTATTTTTACCGCCCTATACCAGCCATATCATTGTGCGCAGTGAAGACCATGATAATCAGCAATCAGCGCTGTTTTTGCAGCAATTACGCAATTTGTTGGAAGCCAGCCCACTGAAAGACGAGGCATTATGGATTATGGGGCCGGTTCCGGCGTTACAGGCTAAGCGCGGCGGGCGCTTCCGCTGGCAATTACTGTTGCAGCACCCCTCACGGCAATTCCTGCAACGGCTGATTAAAACCTCTCAGCCACTTATCAATACTTTGCCGCAAGCACGGAAAGTGAAGTGGACATTAGATGTTGACCCAATAGACAGCTAATTGACTGATGTCACCTTGATGTTAGCGGTAATGCCAATGATTCTTGGAGTAAAACCGCATCATAAAGCAATCGATTACCCCATTTTCTGCGAGTCAGTTCGAAAAAACCTACTTATGTCACACTTTTTATGCAAATTAGGTAACAAATTGCCCCCACGATCTGTATAGAATGACGGAAAGCCTGCATTAAGCATTAGTGCTGACTCGGAGTCAGAGCAAGGAGAAAGGCGTTGGAACATAAGAAAGAATTCACGATGGCCACCATGAAGGATGTGGCCGAAATGGCCGGTGTTTCGACTGCGACGGTATCGCGCGCATTGATGAACCCGGAAAAAGTTTCAACAATAACTCGGCAAAAAGTGGAACAAGCTGTTCTGGCTGTCGGTTATTCTCCCCATGCTTTATCTCGCAATATCAAACGTAACGAATCGCGCACTATTCTGGTTATTGTGCCGGATATCAGCGACCCCTTTTTTGCTGACATCATCCAGGGCATTGAACATGCCGCCGCCCAACAAGGCTATCTGATATTAATTGGTGATTGCGCACAACAACCCCAGCAAGAGCGCAGCTTCGTTAACCTAATCATCACCAAGCAAATTGATGGCATGTTGCTGTTAGGCTCCAATCTACCTTTCGATGCCAGCAAAGAAGAACAACGTAATTTACCGCCGATGGTAATGGCAAACGAGTTTGCCCCGGAGCTAGAGCTACCCACCGTCCACATTGATAACCTCACCGCAGCCTATGAAGCGGTAGAATATCTGATTAGATTGGGTCACAAGCGCATTGCCTGTGTTGCCGGGCCTGAAAACTTTCCGCTGTGTCAATATCGGCTACAGGGCTATATCCAGGCGCTACGCCGTAATGGTATCGAGGTCGACAGCAACTATATTATACGCGGCGATTTTAGCTATGAAGCGGGCGCTGACACCTTTATCAAGCTGATGGAGCTGCCGGAACCCCCGACCGCAATATTCTGTCACAATGATGTCATGGCGATCGGCGCGATGTGGCAGGCGAAGAAAATGGGCCTGCGTATCCCACAGGATGTCTCTGTCGTCGGCTTCGACGACTTGAAATTGTCACAGTATTGCGATCCTCCCTTGACCACCGTGGCACAACCACGTTATGAAATTGGTCGGCAAGCCATGTTACTATTACTCGAACAGTTACAAGGGCATCCAGTACAGAGTGGCTCCCGCTTGTTAAATACCGAATTAATTGTCAGGGAAAGTACTGCTGCGCCTAAACACTAGGCAAATATTCAGGGGTTCAGTAACATGACGGGCTTATTCCATCATCACGACGCAGCGAAACGATAGTGGCACAAAGAGATTATGTAAGCCGAGGGCGCTCAGGAGCGCGGCGCAAAAGCACCAGCCGGAAAAAACGCAGTGCTCCAGCAGTATCCAAAACCGTGATGGCACTGGCCGTCGCGCTATTAGTGGTATTTGTTGGTGGCCTTTATTTCATTACCCACAATAAGCCGGGCGAGCTTCCGTTACTGCCTAGCCATGATCCGCGCACGGGCAATGGCTTGCCGCCGAAACCCGAAGAACGCTGGCGTTATATTAAAGAGTTGGAAAACCGTCAGATTGGCGTCCCAACACCGACAGAACCCTCTGCCGGTGGCGAAGTTAATTCTAAAACGCAACTGACCAATGAGCAGCGCCAATTGCTTGAACAGATGCAGGCGGATATGCGGCAGCAGCCGACCCAGCTTTCAGAGGTGCCGTATAACGAAGGGATGCAGGTGCCACGTTCTGCGGTGACCATCAAACCCCCGGTCACCAATATACAGCAGCAGCCATTAACGCCACCGCGTCAGACGGTTGCGCCAGTACCAGCACCGCAGACACAAGTGCCGCCGCAGGTCACGACACCACCGCGCACTCAGCAACCGGTGACTCCAGTAGCGCCAGCAGTGACACCGCCGAAACCGGAAAAAGAGAAAGAAAAAGCGCAACGCTGGATGGTGCAATGTGGTTCATTCAAAGCCGCAGATCAGGCGGAATCTATTCGCGCCCAATTGGCATTCGAGGGTATCGAAAGCCGTATTACCGCCGGTGGTGGCTGGAATCGCGTGGTGCTCGGCCCTTACAGCACCAAAGCTGCAGCGGATAAAGCTTTACAGCGTTTGAAAGGTGCGGGCCAATCAGGATGCATTCCCCTCGCAGTTGGGGGTTGAAAAGTAGTAATCCTCCCCCATTTATAATCTCAATATACCCCGTATTGTTTTGCTGAAAGGCAATACGGGGACTCATTCAGTCCGCAACGAGGATCCGCTCGTGACAACAATTGTAAGTGTACGCCGTAATGGTCATGTAGTTATCGGTGGTGATGGCCAGGTCACTCTGGGCAATACCGTAATGAAAGGCAACGCCAAGAAAGTACGCCGCCTTTATAACAATAAAGTCATTGCTGGTTTTGCTGGCGGTACTGCCGATGCCTTTACGCTATTTGAGCTATTTGAACGCAAACTGGAGATGCACCAGGGCCACCTGACTAAAGCAGCGGTTGAGTTAGCCAAAGATTGGCGCACTGACCGCATGTTACGCAAACTCGAAGCACTTTTGGCTGTTGCTGATGAAACCGCATCACTCATCATCACCGGTAATGGCGATGTGGTTCAGCCTGAAGATGACCTGATTGCTATTGGTTCCGGTGGGCCTTATGCCCAGTCTGCCGCGCGCGCGCTGCTAGAAAATACTGAATTGGGTGCGCGGGATATCGTGGAAAAATCACTGAGCATTGCGGGGGATATTTGTATCTACACCAACCGCTTCCAAACCATTGAAGAATTAACGTACGAAACGTTATCAACACATAAAGCGTAAGGATAGAGTGACATGTCTGAAATGACCCCACGCGAGATTGTCAGCGAACTTGATAGCTATATTATCGGCCAGGATAAAGCTAAACGTGCAGTGGCCATTGCCCTGCGTAACCGCTGGCGTCGGATGCAGCTTAACGAAGAGCTGCGCCACGAAGTTACTCCTAAAAATATTCTGATGATCGGCCCGACCGGCGTGGGTAAAACAGAAATTGCCCGCCGCCTGGCAAAACTAGCCAATGCGCCGTTTATCAAAGTAGAAGCCACCAAGTTCACCGAAGTTGGCTATGTGGGTAAAGAAGTTGATTCTATTATCCGCGATCTAACCGATGCAGCGGTGAAAATGGTTCGTCATCAATCCATTGAAAAAATGCGTTATCGGGCGGAAGAATTGGCCGAAGAACGTATTCTGGATGTGCTGATCCCACCAGCCAAAAATAACTGGGGCCAACAGGATGAAACTCAAGAGCCATCCGCGACCCGCCAGGCTTTCCGCAAAAAACTGCGCGAAGGTCAACTGGATGACAAAGAGATTGAAATTGATCTGGCTGCATCACCAGTAGGTGTTGAAATCATGGCTCCTCCGGGCATGGAAGAGATGACTAACCAACTGCAATCGATGTTCCAGAACATTGCTGGCCAGAAACAAAAACCGCGCAAAATCAAAATCAAAGAAGCATTTAAACTGCTGATTGAGGAAGAAGGCGCGAAGTTAGTCAATCCAGAAGAGCTGAAGCAACAGGCGATTGATGCGGTTGAACAACACGGCATCGTGTTCATCGACGAAATCGATAAAATCTGTAAACGCGGCCAGACTTCAGGCCCGGATGTGTCCCGTGAAGGGGTACAACGTGACTTGCTGCCATTGGTTGAGGGCTGCACCGTATCAACCAAACACGGCATGGTGAAAACAGACCATATTCTGTTTATTGCCTCCGGCGCATTCCAGGTCTCCAGCCCGTCAGATCTTATCCCGGAATTGCAAGGTCGCTTGCCAATCCGTGTAGAATTACAGGCGCTGACCACCGATGATTTCGAGCGCATCCTGACTGAACCGAGTGCTTCGCTGACTGAGCAATATAAAGCTCTGATGGCTACTGAAGGGGTGACTGTTGAGTTTACCCGTGAAGGTATCCGTAAAATCGCTGAAGCGGCATGGCAGGTTAACGAGCGCACCGAGAATATCGGCGCACGCCGCTTGCATACTGTGCTGGAACGTCTGATGGAAGATATCTCTTATGACGCAAGCGAAAGTAATGGTCAATCCATCACTATTGACGCGGCATATGTGGGTAAACATCTGGATGAGCTGGTAGCGGATGAAGATTTGAGTCGTTTTATCCTATAATTCGCTTTATAAGCCGTTGCTGGATAAAATGGTTCGCCAAATTAATATTGAGTGGGAGGCGATGCCTCCCACTCTTATTTTTATTAACTCGCCGATATGGGCGGACCAGACTCCTATAAAATGAAGCAGAAAATGAGCCTATCACCTAATACCCGCTTAACTAGCACCAGCCAGACCCAGGCTTGGCTGGAAAGCCTGCGGCCAAGAACACTGCCCCTGGCCTTTGCCTCTATCGTTACCGGTTCAGCACTGGCTGTCTGGCTCGATAGTTTTAAACCCGCCGTCGCCTTGCTCGCCTTATTAACCGCCGGCCTGTTGCAAATTTTGTCCAATCTCGCCAATGATTACGGCGATGCTATCAAGGGCAGTGATACCGAAGAACGTATCGGGCCATTGCGCGGCATGCAAAAAGGGATGATTACTCGTCAGCAAATGAAAGTCGCGCTTATCATCACTGTTAGTATGACTGTTATTTCAGGTATCGCGCTCATTGCCGTGGCCTGCGAAAAACCCAGCGACATTTTAGGCTTTTTACTGCTTGGGCTGATGGCCATTGTGGCCGCAATCACCTACACCGTGGGTAGTAAACCCTATGGTTATATGGGCTTAGGTGATATTTCAGTATTGGTTTTCTTCGGCTGGCTGAGTGTCGCCGGGACTTACTATCTTCAAGCCGGGCACTTTGACAGTATCGTCATGCTACCCGCCACTGCCTGTGGTTTACTGGCGACAGCCGTTTTAAATATTAATAATTTGCGTGATATCGAAAATGACAAAACCAATGGCAAAAACACACTGGCAGTGCGTTTAGGCCCGGTGGTCGCACGTTATTATCATGCCCTGCTGATCGCCGCCGCCATCTTCTGCCTGGCATTATTCAATATTCTGTATCTGCATAACTGGGCGGGTTGGCTCTTTATTTTGGCGGTTCCCTTACTGGCCAAACACGCGCTATTTGTGCTGCGTGAACCCACCGCCGCGGGGATGCGCCCCATGCTCGAGCATATGGTCAAAGCCGCGTTGTTGACCAATATTCTGTTTGCTATCGGCCTGGTGCTCAGTTAACCCCGCCTGTTTCTTTCTCCGGGCAACAGTCGATAAACCTGTCCGGAGAAATTTAACAATTGATGATTTTGCCAACAGCGGCCAGAAAGGGATATACTTAACATCCCAGCCGCAACCAGACGTTAATCCTATGAAATATGATACTTCCGAACTCTGTGACATCTATCATGAAGAGGTCAATGTGGTAGAACCTCTGTTCTCCAATTTTGGCGGGCGCACTTCATTTGGTGGCAAGATTACTACTGTAAAATGTTTCGAAGATAACGGCTTGTTGTTTGACCTGCTCGAAGAAAATGGTCTTGGCCGTGTTTTAGTCGTCGATGGCGGTGGCTCAGTGCGCCGGGCATTAATCAATGCTGAACTAGCTGATCTGGCTTTGAAAAATGAGTGGGAAGGCATTGTTGTTTACGGCGCTGTCCGTCAGGTTGATGAACTAGCCGAATTGGATATTGGTATCCAGGCGATGGCCGCTATTCCGGTCGGTGCCGCAGATGAGGGTATTGGTGAGAGTGATATCCGCGTTAACTTTGGCGGTGTCACATTCTTCTCCGGTGACCATTTGTACGCAGACAACACCGGGATAATCTTGTCAGAAGAACCTTTGGATATTGAATAATATCTCTCTGGTTTATCAACTAAAAAGGGCGATATCAATATCGCCCTTGTTGCCTTTCGTACTCGAAGAAGCTGCGTAACTAGCGGCTTTCAGCAATATATTGATGATGCTTTAAGCCAACTGGTACTCAGACTTCTTCCATCTTTCCCAACAGAGCACGCAGACGATCCTGCCAAACATGCTGTTCTTGTTTCAATTGCTCATTTTCGCGCACTAGCGCTTCACGGCCACCTGCCGCTTCCTGAACTTCTTGGGACAAGGTGTTATTCTTCTCTTTCAGCTCTTCAATTTCCATCTGTAACAGAGTGATGGTATCAATCGCCTGCTGAACTTTAACTTCCAATTTCTCAAATACTTCAAATGACATTCTTCGGTCCCCTTATGAGTCGCAAGGCGTACATCTTTTGGTCGCAGTTATCATTTCTAACTTCAGTTGCCGCGCAAACCACAGTAACTATCGGCGAATGAAACTGCTGTGAATACTTATCGCGCTATATATCCATCAAACTAGTGTAACAAGCGCTATGTTTTTGGCGTCCCATCGCACAGGCGACGCAATATGATAAAAACAATAGTCTTATAAGGCGATGCCCTTGTAGAGCGATTGTATGTAGCCAGTCCCCCCCTGTCTAGCGCCACACCGGTACAAACCACACTCTGTAGCAATTTCGTGTCAGTAACTATCAGTGAAAACCGAAAAAACATCAGTGAAAGCCGAAAAAGCATCAGCAAAAACCGAAAAATGCCTACCATCCATCTTGCTAAGTTATACACAGCTTTAACAACTGGGGAAGAAAGCACTGGTCTGATCACACTTTCAAAGTCCCTTAACATCTGCGAATAACGCGAAATCGCTCATTTTTATGACACACCACACACATTTTGATTTCGCTATTTCTCGTTTGTGCTCGTTAACGATAAATTTACATCACTCCCTCCATACTTTGGGGGGCAAAAATAAGAAACACCCTATAAATCTCTGTCTCTAGGACATCTACTATGAGCCAAACCGCTAGTTCGACCTTGAAGGGCCAATGTATCGCTGAGTTTCTCGGTACTGCTCTACTTATCTTTTTTGGTGTGGGCTGTGTCGCTGCATTAAAATTGGCAGGTGCCAGTTTTGGGCAGTGGGAAATTAGTATCATTTGGGGCCTGGGCGTTGCTATGGCCATTTATCTCACAGCAGCAATTTCAGGTGCTCATCTTAATCCAGCAGTGACTATTGCCTTATGGCTATTTGCCTGCTTTGATCGCAGTAAAGTTATTCCCTACATTTTGGCACAGATTGCCGGTGCATTTTGTGCTGCGGCCTTAGTGTTCGGCCTCTACTACAACCTATTCATCGATTTTGAACAGACTCATCAAATAGCACGCGGCAGTGTTGAAAGTCTGAATCTGGCTGGTATTTTCTCTACTTATCCAAATCCACATATTTCTGTTTTCCAAGCTTTCTTGGTTGAAATGGTCATTACCGCTATTTTGATGTGTCTTATCCTGGCATTGACTGACGATGGTAACGGTATTCCACGCGGCCCACTGGCACCGCTGCTGATTGGTATTTTGATTGCCGTTATCGGCGGCTCAATGGGGCCACTGACTGGGTTCGCATTAAACCCGGCACGTGACTTTGGTCCAAAACTATTTGCTTATTTTGCAGGTTGGGGCGAAATCGCCTTCACTGGCGGGCGTGATATTCCTTACTTCTTAGTCCCTATCTTAGGGCCAATCGTCGGCGCATTAGTGGGTGCATTCGGTTATCGTGCTCTGATTGGTCGCCATTTGCCATGCGACGTGTGTGCCATTGAAGATGAAGAAACCACGGTTACGACCACAGAACGCAAAGCGTAAATATTAGATACTGTCACTTAAAAAGTAGGCTAACTATGACAACTGAAAATACTACTCAAAAGAAATACATTGTCGCGCTTGATCAAGGAACCACCAGTTCCAGAGCAGTGGTGTTAGACCACGATGCTAATATCGTGAGTGTTTCTCAGCGTGAATTTACCCAAATCTACCCGAAAGCGGGTTGGGTTGAGCATGACCCAATGGAAATCTGGGCCACGCAAAGCTCCACATTGGTCGAAGTGCTGGCCAAAGCCGGCATCAGTTCTGACGAAATTGCCGGTATCGGTATTACCAACCAACGTGAAACCACCATTGTTTGGGACAAAGCGACCGGTAAGCCGGTGTATAACGCCATTGTTTGGCAATGCCGCCGTACCGCTGAAATCTGCGAGAAACTGAAAAAAGAAGGTCTGGAAGAGTACATCCGCCACAACACTGGGCTGGTGGTTGACCCTTACTTCTCCGGCACCAAAGTGAAATGGATCCTTGATAACGTAGAAGGCGCTCGTGACCGCGCTGAGCGCGGCGAATTGCTGTTTGGTACCGTAGACACTTGGCTGGTGTGGAACATGACACAGGGCCGTGTACACGTAACGGATTACACCAACGCATCACGCACTATGATGTTTAATATTCGCACCAAAGAGTGGGACGAACGCATGCTGAAAGCGCTGAATATCCCGCGCGCCATGCTGCCAGAAGTTCGCCCATCCTCAGAAATTTACGGCCAGACCAACATTGGTGGTAAAGGCGGGACGCGTATTCCTATCGCCGGTATCGCCGGTGACCAACAAGCCGCACTGTTCGGCCAGCTTTGTGTACAACCGGGCATGGCAAAAAATACTTACGGAACAGGCTGCTTCCTGCTGATGAACACCGGCACAGAAGCCGTTCAATCCAATCATGGACTACTGACCACAATTGCCTGCGGCCCACGCGGCGAAGTTAACTATGCGCTGGAAGGCGCGGTATTTATTGGCGGCGCATCCATCCAATGGCTGCGTGATGAGCTGAAACTGATCAGCGATGCCACCGACTCCGAGTATTTCGCCACCAAAGTGAAAGACAGCAACGGTGTATATGTGGTGCCTGCTTTCACTGGGTTAGGTGCTCCTTATTGGGACCCGTATGCCCGTGGTGCGATCTTCGGCCTGACCCGTGGTGTTAACAGCAACCACATCATCCGCGCAACCCTCGAGTCCATTGCTTATCAAACTCGCGATGTACTGGATGCGATGCAAGCTGATTCTGGTGAACGCCTGAAGTCATTGCGTGTTGATGGCGGTGCAGTCGCAAACAACTTCCTGATGCAATTCCAAGCCGACATTCTGGGCACACGTGTTGAGCGCCCGGCAGTGCGTGAAAGCACAGCACTGGGTGCCGCATTCCTCGCGGGTCTGGCGACGGGCTTCTGGAATGATTTGGATGAAGTTAAGAGTAAAGCCACCATTGAGCGCGAATTCCGTCCAGGAATCGAAACCACCGAGCGCGATTTCCGCTATAAAGGCTGGAAGAAAGCAGTGGCCCGTGCTCAAGCTTGGGAAGATCACGAAGAATAACGGCCCGCCGGTAAAATATGGCCTGTTTTAAGCTCTCTATAATGCGCCATCATTCCCCGATGGCGCGTTTTTTATTGTGAAAAATATCATCCCCCCAAAGACACCCTACGGCTTCACATCACAAAGATGATAGAATTCCTGCTTACATTCTTCTTCTATTACCCTAAATAATTCGAGTTGCAGGAAGGCGGCAAGCAAGAGACGCTCCAAGAGCTTACATTAAGTAAGTGACTGAGGTGATGAGTGTAGCCAACGCACATGCAGCTTGAAGTATGACGGGGATACAGGTCTAACCATGAAACGTGAATTAGCCATCGAGTTTTCCCGTGTCACCGAAGCAGCTGCGCTGGCAGGCTATAAGTGGCTGGGTCGGGGCGATAAAAATGCTGCCGACGGCGCTGCTGTTCAAGCCATGCGTATTATGCTCAATCAGGTCAATATTGATGGGCAAATTGTTATCGGCGAAGGTGAAATCGATGAAGCCCCAATGCTGTTTATTGGTGAGCACGTCGGTACTGGCCAAGGCGATGCCGTTGATATTGCCGTTGACCCTATTGAAGGTACCCGTATGACTGCCATGGGCCAGGCCAATGCACTGGCCGTGCTGGCGGTGGGAGATAAAGGCACATTTTTACATGCGCCCGATATGTATATGGAAAAACTGGTGGTTGGCCCTGGCGCTAAAGGAGCAATCGACCTGAACCTGCCGCTGGAACTCAACTTGCGCAATGTTGCCATCAAGTTGAATAAACCACTGACTGACTTAACTGTTATCACGCTAGCCAAACCGCGTCATGACGGCATCATCGCCGAAATGCAGCAACTTGGTGTCAAAGTGTTTGCTATTCCCGATGGCGATGTCGCGGCCTCTATTTTAACCTGCATGCCAGAAAGTGAAGTGGATGTGATGTATTGCATCGGCGGCGCACCTGAAGGGGTGATTTCTGCTGCGGTAATCCGTGCATTGGACGGCGATATGCAAGGCCGTTTATTAGCGCGCCATCAAGTCAAAGGCGATAATGAAGACAACCGCCGCATTGGCGAACAAGAGCTGGTGCGCTGCAAGTCAATGGGCATCGAAGCCGGTAAAGTGCTGTTACTGGGGGATATGGCCCGCAATGACAATGTGATTTTCTCTGCCACTGGGATTACCAAAGGTGACCTGCTGGAAGGTATTTATCGCAAAGGAAACATGGCGACCACCGAGACACTGCTGATTCGCGGTAAATCCCGCACGATTCGCCGTATCCGCTCGACTCATTTCCTTGACCGCAAAGACCCAACATTGCATGAATTCTTGCTGTAATTCGGCTCACGAAGAGCATTAACGATAATAATATTCGCGATAAACAATAATGGGCGCAACATTCACGTCGCGCCCATTTTAGTTCAGTATTTTCAACCGACTACACACGGTGTTCTTGCGGCTGCATCCGGTGAGATAAAGGCCACCAGCACAGCAAAATCAATACCGCCATGGCAAACATCAACAACCCTAAGCTAAATTGCCCGGTTTGTGGCAGCATGGCTGACAACCAAGTCGCCAGACCTGACCCGACATTCTGCAACCCACCAATCAAAGCCCCCGCAGCACCCGCCAGATAAGGGAAAGGCTCCATTGCCCCGGTGGTGGCCAGCGGAAACAGCATCCCAGCCCCAAAGAAGAATAGCGCTGCCGGTATAATCAGCGTCCAAATATTCATAATGCCAAACCAACCGGGTATCCACATCATCAAACCCGCCAGCAGACAGCTGATCACCGAGTGCCACATCAGGTTATGGAAAGTTTTACTGTCGCGACCGGCATACCACGCGCCAAAAAACGCTGCCGGAATAGGTAGAATAAATAAAATACTGACCGTCATCCCACTTAGCCCCAGCACGCCCCCCATCAACACGCCCGCACTGGCTTCAAATACCGCAATACCCGCTAATGCACCAATCAACATCACCAGATAACAGCTAAAAGCGCGGTCAGAGAACAATAAGCGGAAACTGGCCAGCATCCGTCGTTTTTCAGTTTGTTGTGGCCGAGTTTCCGGTAACCAGCGAAACATGCAAAATGCCACTCCGCCACATAAAAAAAGCAGAAATGCGTAGCTTGCGCGCCAGCCAAACAGACTCGCCAGCACTCCACCAATAATCGGGGCCAAGAGCGGGCTGACCAAAATCCCCATGTTCAACATACTGTTGGCGTAGCGCAGCGCCGTGCCGGCATATAAATCTCGCGGCATGGTTCGCGCCATCACTCCCGCAACCCCTGTCCCCATGCCCTGCAAAGCACTGGCCGCGACCAGCATAGACAAACTATTTGCCAGCCAAGCCCCCAATGCGCCCAGCATAAATATCATCATGCCCACCAGAATGACCGGCCGACGTCCAACCCGGTCAGACAGTGGGCCATAAATCAGTTGCGAGAAGCCATAAGTCAACAGATAGGCCGCCATGACGCGCTGCACCGTACCAGTACGCACTGAAAAGTCGCGGGCGATATCCGCAATAACAGGGACGTAAATGGTTTGCGCCATCTGACCGACAGCTACCAACAGAATCAACATCACCAGCAGGTGGAAATTCTCTATTTTTCTCATTATCTTAACTATGAACAAATTGTTAGCCGGACCTTGTGCCGCACCCATCTGGCCGTAAAAAGCCATTTTTTGCGAGCACCCCACTATTTTTGTGACACAACTCACTTAGCGCATAAGCTAACAAATTCAGATTTTTTAGCGAGCCAGCACGACATATTGCTAAAGGGGCGACTGGCAGATAAAAACACCATTGGCGTAAAGTTAACTGTCCATATATTTGTTTCCGGCCGCCAAAGAATACAGTGGCACTCATGGCGCAAGGAGATAACATTTAATCGATAATATTTTCTACTAATATCCCCTAAAATACCGCCAGCGCTTTAGGTACTACTTTCGATAAGTATTTGAATAAAGGGAATCAGAATTATGGCTGCATGGGTTAGTGGCAAAATTACTCACATTGAACACTGGACTGACTCGTTGTTCAGCATTCGGGTCAATGCGCCAATTGATCCCTTTACCGCCGGTCAATTTGCCAAGCTGGCATTAGATATCAACGGCGAGCGGGTACAGCGGGCCTATTCCTACGTCAATGCGCCAAGTGACGATAATCTGGAGTTCTATCTGGTCACCGTGCCAGAGGGGAAACTCAGCCCGCGACTTGACCAACTGCCGGTGGGTGGCGAAGTGATGGTGACCAAGCAAGCGGCGGGCTTCTTTGTGCTGGAAGAAATTCCGGATTGCGACACGCTATGGATGCTGGCAACGGGCACCGCGATTGGCCCGTATCTCTCTATTTTGCAGGAAGGTCGCGATTTAGAGCGCTTTAAAAATCTGGTGCTGGTTCATGCTGCACGCTTTGCCCGCGACCTCAGCTACCTGCCATTGATGCAGCAGCTTGAGCAACGTTATAACGGCAAACTGCGGATTCAGACAGTTGTCAGCCGCGAAGAGTCACCGGGGTCATTGACGGGCAGGGTTCCGGCACTGATTGAAAATGGTGCGCTGGAAGCCGCTGTCGGCTTAAAAATTGATGCGCAAGACAGCCATGTCATGCTGTGCGGTAACCCGCAAATGGTGCGAGATACCCAGCAATTGTTGAAAGAACAGCGGGAAATGCGTAAACATTTGCGCCGTAAACCGGGGCATATGACCAGCGAGCAGTATTGGTAATAAACCGTATGGGTAAAGGGCCATATGGCCCTTTTTTACCTTATAAAACCCTATTTACTGCGGTGTTTTTTCAGCCAGAAACTTCACCGGTACCGCTTCTGGGCCAAAACGATTGTCACCCTCGGTACCGAGAAATGCACCACAATCAATAAACATCATGACAATAATTAGCGTGGGAACAAACCGCCCAACCCCCCATTGCCAGATGGGCGCTAGCATCTGCCAGTTACCCGCCATTAGCATCCAGGCCAACACCACCAATAGCGCCCACCAACCGGCTTTATTGCGGTCATGTAGCCGCTTGACGATCACCGTGGCTGTGGGCCACAGTAGAAAAACAACAGCAAAAGCAGCGGTCTGAGTGGAAAGCCAATTCTGCCCGGCCAACGTAAAGATAACCAGCATTGCCAGTAACCACAGCCCAATCCAAATCCAAAAATCACGCCGCCCGATACGGCCTTTTAGCGAGAAACACCATTGCTGTATTGTCATCAATAACCTGATCCATTTAACTGATATAATGTGAAGTTGGTATGGACAATAGAGTAACTCAACGCTGTAACTAACCTATACTCTTTGCAGTGAATTTTGACAATCACCCCCAATTACCGCTTTAATCCCCTACACAAACTGCAAACAACGGCATAAGTCATGAGAAAAGAAATAATCGCAATGCTGACAATACTGCTGCTAATAGCAACAGTTAGCCGCGCTCATGCCGCTCCCGAAGCTGGCGATGAACGGCCGGCTGAAGACACTCAGCCAACAGCTCCCTATCTGCTTTCCGGCGCGCCAACCTTTGATTTAACGCTGGTTAAATTCCGTGAAAGTTATAATCACGCCAACCCGACGCTGCCTATCAGTGAGTTTCACGCCATCATCGTAAAAGATGATGTGCCGCCGCTGACCCGTGCTGCCAGTAAAATTAACGAAAATCTCTATGCTTCAACCGCATTGGAAAAAGGCACAGGTAAAATTAAAACCTTACAAATTACCTATTTGCCAATCAAAGGGAGCGAAGAGAAAGCGGCCCGGCTGATCGCGGTAAATTATATGGCGGCCCTGATGCGCCAGTTTGAACCCACACTCACACTCGAACAAAGTGTCAGCAACGTGCAACAATTGCTGACGCAAGGCAAAGGCTCACCTTTCTTCGTCCATCCTGTCGGAGCAATTCGCTATGTTGTGGCAGATAATGGCGAAAAAGGGCTTACTTTCTCTGTTGAACCGATTAAGCTTTCACTATCTGAAGCATAATCTCGCCGCAATTAATGACGAAAAGCAAAGCCATTGCCGCTAATCATCTCTATACTGTTGGACAGGTAAACTGCCTGTCGGGCAGTCATTATTATTGACCCTCGCGTCCCCTTGTTGGAGGAAGAAACATGCGTCATCCATTAGTTATGGGTAACTGGAAGCTGAACGGTAGCACTCACATGGTTAACGAGCTTATCGCTGGCCTGCGTAAAGAATTGAGCACTGTTGACGGCTGTGGCGTTGCTATTGCCCCACCTGCTATCTATCTGAATCAAGCTAAGCATGAACTGTCAGGTAGCCGCATCGCGCTGGGCGCACAAAACGTTGATGTGAATCTGTCTGGCGCATTCACCGGCGAAACTTCTGCTGAAATGCTGAAAGATGTTGGTGCTCAATACATCATTATCGGTCACTCTGAGCGCCGCACTTATCACAACGAAAGTGATGAATTCATTGCGAAGAAATTTGGCGTACTGAAAGAAATCGGCCTGATCCCCGTATTGTGCATTGGTGAAACTGAAGCAGAAAACGAAGCGGGTCAAACTGAAGCAGTCTGCGCTAAACAACTGGATGCAGTGCTGAATACCTTGGGTGTGAAAGCATTCGAAGGCGCGGTTATCGCTTATGAGCCAATCTGGGCTATCGGCACCGGCAAGTCAGCCACTCCAGCACAGGCTCAAGCGGTTCACAAATTTATCCGTGACCATATTGCCAAGCTTGATGCCGCGGTTGCAGCACAAGTTATCATCCAGTACGGCGGTTCCGTGAATGATAAAAATGCAGCAGAACTGTTCACCCAGCCAGACATCGATGGTGCGCTGGTTGGCGGTGCATCACTGAAAGCGGACGCATTCGCCGTTATCGTGAAAGCCGCTGCAAAAGCTAAAAAAGCCTAATTCAGGTTCTAAGCAACTGATTAAGCTGGGGCAGATGATGCTCCGGCTTTTTTATTATCTGGCTGTTTAAAAATTTTCTCATATAAATCGATTCCATCCGTTCCTACCGAACCAAAGAATTTACTTATCTGAGCTTTCTGGCGTATCTGACTAGACAGCCTTATTTGTTCTTCACAATCTGCAATCTCTTCCTCCTTATAAAGACTGAGATCGTATTTTATATATGTCTTCTTCTGAGTATCGAGAAAATGGATAAAATTACTGCCTTCAAATTTAATCACATTACAGGCGTGACCTTCTGTCACCCATGGCAATATGCTCCATAAAGCTGGACGTTTAATCACAAGAACACCATATAAGGCTTCATCACGCTGATAGCTATGTAGCTGAGTCACCAACTGAGTAACCGATTTTTTTTCATAAATAAGCCGGTCCATATTTCCTTTAACATCAGCCCCCCTTAGATATGGCAATGCTAGATGTAGCTTATTTTGCTCTAATGTATCGATAACCGCTGTAGCACAAGAAGCACAGTTAGTTTGACCAAAACCATGGATACCAAATAACGCCAGCAAAGCGGCCAATGGCCGTAGCCATAAAGGTGCTTTACCATCACAATTCACTTTATCTAATAAATAGTCTGATAAGTAATTTTCCAGACTTAGGGGTGATTCTCCATTTTTATCAACAGGATAACTTTTCGGTCTTAAAGCGTCTTCAACTTGCCTGTTTATTATTTTAGGTGGTGTATAGCTCTCAGTAATACCTGCTGAACCGATATCCCATTCATCATTTTCATATATAATTGACGCGTTACTATGCAGTGATTCAAAACTACCACTGCGCGATAAAGATCTTAATGGCGGAGTGTGTGAATCCCCCGAAACTTGCCCGCCCCCTGAATCCGTACCAGAAATGCTACTAATATTCATAATCTTTTCCCCTGACTCACTAAGTTTTATTATTCCGCCACGATTCAATAACGCATTTGACACGCGCTGGCGAATTAGGCGGTTTTTATCTGTAAGAAAGAGAAGAATTATAAAAATAATCAGAGGGTTAAAATGGCTAATAAAACAAAGCGCCCGTAAGCATTAACTTACAGGCGCTGAGTCAACTACTGCTATCAAATCATTATGTTATTTTTTCTTATTTCATTGTTTACAGACTTTATCGCTTACTGATTTCGTCAAATACGCCGCCAGTCGCAAAATGCACCTGTTGGGCTTTAGTCCAGCCACCGAAGACGTCATCAATGGTAAACAACTGCAGTTTCGGGAACTCATTAGCAAACTTAGCGGCGACAGCCGGATCACGCGGACGATAGTAATTCTTAGCGGCAATAGTCTGGCCTTCCGGTGAATACAGGTATTTTAAGTAAGCATCGGCCACTTCACGGGTACCGCGCTTATCAACCACTTTATCCACCACCGAGACTGTCGGCTCAGCCAAAATAGAAACGCTCGGCGTGATGATATCAAACTGGTCTTTGCCCACTTCATTCACCGCCAGCAGAGCTTCATTTTCCCAGGCAATCAATACATCGCCAATCCCACGCTCGACGAAGGTATTAGTCGCCCCACGCGCACCAGAATCCAGAACTTCCACATTTTTATACAGCTGTTTGACAAATTCTTGCGCCTTGGCCTGATCATTATTGTTGTGCTCTAACGCATAACCCCATGCAGCCAAGTAGTTCCAGCGCGCACCGCCGGAGGTTTTCGGATTCGGCGTAATGACCGAGATGCCCGGCTTCACTAAATCTGACCAATCATGAATCTGTTTTGGATTCCCTTTACGCACCAGGAAGACGATAGTTGAAGTGTAAGGCGCGGAGTTATCAGGCAGGCGCTTGATCCAGTCTTTATCAATACGACCACGTTCAGCAATAGCATCTACGTCGTAAGCCAGAGCCAGGGTCACGACATCAGCCTCAATACCATTAATAACCGAGGTCGCCTGCTTACCAGAACCGCCATGTGATTGGCGCACCGTCACCTTATCACCGGTTTTCTCTTGCCAATATTTGCTAAACGCTTGGTTATAATCTTGATAAAATTCACGTGTCGGATCATATGACACATTCAGCAATTGGATATCTTTTGCCATGGCACCTGATGCCAGCAGCAGTAATGAAAGACCTACACCCCATTTACGCATTGACCCGCTCCCCAGATTTGTTATTAATTGAAATTGTTATTAACTGTAATTGTTATTAACTGAAATCTTAATCAACCCAATTGGTTGGCCTGATACTGAGCGTGCCAGAAACTTTCTGGTCAATTAAAGAATAAAAAAGTTTTGATTATATCAATACGGAATATATGAGTGACTGGAAATAAAAAACCCCCGCAATTGCGAGGGCTTAGCGATCGAGCAAATGGCTGTTTTAGAACAATTTCTTCGCAGTATCGTACCAATCTTCTTTAAATTTACTTTTCTTATTTTCTGGCGCGATACAAACGGAGATTAATTCATGCACCATCTTCTCGTTTTGTACCCCAACGCAGAAGCCGCCGCGCGAATAATCATGATTTTCCAACAGCAGATCAACAGCATAAGCGCCCATACGAGAAGCTAGAATGCGGTCATAGGGAACCGGTGCCCCACCGCGCTGGATATGGCCCAAGACAGTACCACGGGTTTCGCGACCGGTTTCTTTCTCAATGTATTTAGCCAGCTCGTCGATATTGTCTAGTTTTTCAGTAATTGCCACGATCGCGTGCTTTTTACCTTTCTCGATGCCCGCTTTAATTTCAGCAACCAAATCTTCACGTTTGAATTCAACTTCAGGGATAGCAATAAACTCGCAGCCCCCGGCAATAGCAGCCGCCAGAGTCAAATCGCCACAATAACGGCCCATCACTTCAACGATGGAAATACGCTGATGCGAAGAGGAAGTATCACGCAAGCGGTCAATAGCTTCCACCACCGTACCCAATGCGGTGAAGAAACCGATGGTATAGTCAGTCCCGGCGACATCGTTATCGATAGTGCCCGGCAAGCCGATACAGTGAATCCCACCTTCTTTGGTGAGTAAGTCTGCACCTGCATAAGAACCGTCACCACCGATAACCACCAGGCCATCAATGCCGCGGTCTTTCATATTCTGTAGCGCGACTTTGCGCTTTTCCGGATCTCGAAACTCAGGGAAGCGCGCAGAACCCAAGAAGGTACCACCACGGTTAATCATATCGGACACGCTATAGCGATCCAGCTTCCTCATACGATTCTCAAACAAGCCAAGGTAGCCATCTTCAATACCGTAAACTTCTAATCCTGCTGACAAAGCTGCACGAACAACCCCACGAATGGCTGCATTCATACCTGGCGCATCACCGCCGCTTGTTAGTACACCGATTTTCTTGACCATGACTACCTCTGAACTTGTAGATGCGATTTTTTAAAATTATTTATTTGCCGATTATGTCTTGCACAGGCGAACAGTACAGAAAATCAGCTTGATGAGCTTAATATTGAATATTATAGCAAAAACACCAAGCTGAATTGATTCAAGTCATGCCATTTGGCGGTATTTTCTTCATGACTGAACCATTATGTAACCACAGTTTACCTGTAGTTAATGTAGCAATAGTTAATGTAGCAATAACGGATGAATAAATTATAACTCCCAATGCGCATGGCGTTCTTTGGGTACCACAGCAGTAGGATCTTGATGGATAAGGACATCTGCGCCAGGAAAACGGTGCAATAATGCCCGCTCCACTTGATCAGCTAAAATATGCGCCTCCATCAATGGCAGCATATCCTCCATTTCAAGATGGAGTTGAATAAAGCGTGTTGGCCCCGACTGGCGAGTACGCAAATCATGAGCGCCAATCACGCCCGGCCATGACGTCACAATATTGATAATTTCCTGCCGCTCATCATCTGGCAAGGCGCGATCCAGCAAAGCTTGCACCGCGTCATAACCCATACGCAGTGCGCTATAGAGAATATAAACCCCAATCCCCAAGGCAAACAATGCATCCGCACGATGAAAACCATACCAACTTAATGCTAATGCAATAAGAATAGCACCATTCATCATGACGTCAGATTGATAGTGCAACATATCGGCACGAATGGCCTGACTCTGAGTTTTTCGTACCACCCAGCGCTGAAATGTGACTAATATCATTGTACTGAATAATGCAATTAATGTTACCCAGATACCTATACCAGGATCTTGCAGCGGTGTTGGTGATGCTAAATGTTGGAAACCAGTCAGGAACAGGAATAACGCCGAGCCGGAAATAAACATGCTTTGCGCCAGCGCAGCCAGCGATTCCGCTTTACCATGGCCAAAAGTATGTTCTTCATCAGCCGGTTGCAGCGAGTAGCGCACCACAAAAAGATTGGTTAAAGAGGCGGCCAGATCCACCAGTGAGTCAACTAACGCAGCCAACAAGCTCACCGATCCAGTATGCCACCAGGCAAAAATTTTAATTATCAGTAAGATTGATGCCAGCACAGTGGCGCTGAGCGCAGCAGCTTTCACCAAGCGCGCATATTGCGGATCCATAACTCATTCCGAATAATATTCAGGGGTTATGAGTATAACGGAAAAGAGACAAAAAAAAGCCCTCCATCATGGAGGGCGAAAGACAGGGATGGTGTCTATAGCAAGGAAAACAGGGTATTACAGGGTACTACTTACTTCTGGGCAGAAGAGGGTTGTGCTGCTGGCGCCTGCTGCATTTTCTCAATGCGCTGCTGGTGCTTTTGGTTCAAGACAGCTTTTTGCTCTGGAGTGAGCAAGTTAAACATTTGGTTGCGTACTTTGGCCATTTCGACCTGACGTTCAATCTGGTCTTTGGACATTTTCTCGGCCTGCGCTCTTACAGCGGCTTCGTCGAATTTATCCGCAGTGACCAACTTGTGCATGGTTTCGCGCTCAGCCAAATCGGCACGCGGCTTCTCTTGGCGAGACTGGCGCATCAGGTCACGCATTTGCTGGCGTTGCTGTTCTGTCAGATTGACGCCATCAAACATGTTATGGTGACCACGTCCATCTTTCTTGTTCATCATCGCACCGTCACCGTGGCACCAGCCATCAGTGGCTCCGGACTTATCAGCAGCGAAGGCGGCTTGAGAACCGATAACTAACATTGACGCCATTATTAACGTTACTACTTTATTTACTTTGCGCATTATTTAACTCCTAAGTTCTATCTGCTAAGCGGTTTATTGCCCTGCGATTCAATAAGGAGCAGTCTACTGGCCCGGCTGCAAACTAGCGTCAGTGGATGTAAAACTGGAGTCAGGGCATGTAAAGCTAAGTAAAGTCATGGAATACCGGCAGTTGATAACGTATTTTGCGTCAAGAGGAGAAACAATCATGCATAAAATCCTATTAGTTGATGATGATCGTGAACTGACGTTACTGTTGAAAGAATTACTGGAAATGGAAGGTTTTAATGTTGTCGTTGCTCACGATGGTGAACAAGCATTAAACCTGCTGGATAATTCTATCGATTTGTTATTATTGGATATTATGATGCCGCGCAAAAACGGTATCGAAACCTTGAAAGAGTTACGCCAGCACCACCAAACTCCGGTGATTATGCTGACGGCTCGGGGGAGTGAGCTGGATCGGGTACTCGGCCTGGAGCTAGGTGCGGACGATTATCTGGCGAAGCCCTTTAATGACCGTGAGCTGGTAGCGCGCATCCGAGCCATTTTACGTCGATCTAACTGGAGTGAGCAGCAGCAAAATGTCGACCAGGGCGCGCCAATACTGGACGTTGATTGCCTGCAATTGAATCCAGGCCGCCAGGAAGCTAGCTTTGAGGGCCAGTCGCTGGAATTAACCGGCACGGAATTTACCTTACTCTACCTGTTGGCTCAGCACCTCGGCCAAGTGGTCTCGCGCGAACATCTCAGCCAGGAAGTGTTGGGGAAACGATTAACACCTTTTGACCGCGCCATTGATATGCATATTTCAAACCTGCGCCGTAAGTTGCCGGATCGCAAAGACGGGCTACCTTGGTTTAAAACTCTGCGCGGCCGCGGGTATCTGATGGTCTCTGAAACATGATTAACAGTTTAACGACGCGAATTTTTGCGATTTTTTGGTTTACCTTGGCGCTGGTATTGATGCTGGTGCTGATGTTGCCGAAACTCGACTCGCGTCAAATGACCACCTTGCTCGACAGCGAACAGCGTCAGGGAACGATGCTGGAGCAACATATTGAAGCTGAATTGGCCAGTGACCCGGCCAATGATCTCATGTGGTGGCGCAGACTTTATCGCGCCATCGAAAAGTGGGCACCACCCGGCCAGCATTTAGTGTTAGTGACCACTGAGGGCCGCGTTATTGGTGCCCAGCGCCACGAAATGCAAATGGTGCGTAATTTTATCGGCCAGTCAGATAACTCAGACCAGCCGAAAAAGAAAAAATATGGTCGCGTTGAGATGGTCGGCCCCTTCTCCATCCGTGATGGCGAAGATAACTATCAGCTCTATTTGCTGCGCCCAGCAAGTAGCCCGCAATCCGATTTTATCAATTTGATGTTTGACCGGCCGCTGCTGCTCTTGATTGCAACTATGTTGATCAGTGCGCCACTGCTGTTATGGCTAGCATGGAGTTTGGCGAAACCGGCACGTAAGTTGAAAAATGCCGCTGATGACGTGGCGCGTGGCAACCTGAAACAGCACCCTGAGTTGGAGTCTGGCCCACAAGAGTTTTTGGCAACCGGCGCGAGTTTCAACCAGATGATCAGTGCGCTCGACCGGATGGTTGTGGCCCAACAACGGCTGATTTCTGATATCTCCCATGAGCTACGCACTCCACTGACCCGCTTGCAACTGGCCACTGCGCTAATGCGCCGCCGCCATGGCGAGGGGAAAGAACTGGAGCGTATTGAAATGGAAGCGCAACGATTAGATAGCATGATCAATGATTTGCTGGTGTTATCCCGCAGTCAGCATAAAAACGAGCTACACCGCGAGCCAATCAAGGCTAATGAACTTTGGTCTGAAGTGCTGGAAGATGCGCAGTTCGAAGCTGACCAGATGGGGAAAACACTGGAAGTGACCGCACCTCCGGGGCCATGGACCTTATTTGGCAACCCGGCGGCCCTCGACAGTGCGTTGGAGAATATCGTGCGTAATGCGCTGCGTTATTCCCATCATCACATTGCCGTGGCGTTCAGCTCGGATAATCAGGGAATAACTATCACTGTCGATGATGACGGACCCGGTGTCAGCGAGGAAGACCGTGAACAGATCTTCCGGCCATTCTACCGCACTGATGAAGCGCGAGATCGCGAATCCGGCGGGACAGGTTTGGGGCTGGCGATTGTAGAAACTGCGGTTAATCAGCATCGTGGTTGGGTTCGGGCCGAAGACAGCCCATTAGGGGGTCTGCGGCTGATTATCTGGTTGCCGCTGCATCCACTTAAATCTTAATGAAATGATAAAACCGGCTGCCCGACCATATTGGATCGGGCAGCCTATTTCTGGCGTTCTTTCTCCAGCAAATATTTTTTGCGCTCAATCCCCCAGCGATAGCCTGATAATGCGCCATCCTGACGAATGACTCGATGGCAGGGAATGGCGACCGCCAGCATATTGGCAGCACAGGCGCCCGCCACCGCGCGCACCGCTTTTGGTGAACCAATTTTAGCGGCAATATCGGCATAACTGGCGGTCTCGCCTACCGGAATTTCCCGCAATGCCTGCCAAACCCGCTGCTGGAATGCCGTGCCGCGGATATCCAAGGGCAAATCTAGCCCAAGCTTAGGGGCCTCAACCAAGCCCACCACCCGCGCGAACCATTGTTCAAACTCGGCATCCCCGCCAATTAACTCCGCCTGTGGAAATTTATCCTGCAATTGTTGCACCAGCAGGGCCGGTGAGTCACCCAACAAAATGGCGCATATTCCCAATTCACTTTTCGCCATCAAGATAGCCCCGAGAGAACTTTCCCCCACAGCAAAATGCAGTGTGACATCGCGGCCACCTTGCCGGTAGCGGGTCGGCGTCATGCCCAATAACTGATTGGATTGCTCATAAAAACGGCCATTGGAGTTGTATCCAGCATCAAATATTGCGTCAGTCACCGAGCCTTCGCCCGCCAATTGGCTGCGGACTCGTGCACTGCGGGTCGCGGTGGCATACGCCTTGGGCGTTAATCCGGTCATGAATTTAAATAATCGATGGAAATAAAAAGTGCTGAGATTCAGCTCGGCTGCCAACTCACTGAGTTTAAGCGGTATTTCAGCTTGCTCAATTAAACGGCATGCCTGGCTAATTTTTTCTGCATGCAGTTGCGCTTGAGATAACTGAGTGGGTCGGCAGCGTTTACAGGGCCGGAAACCGGCAAGTTCAGCGGCATCATTATCAGCAAAGAATTCAATGTTTTCTGCTTTCGCCTGACGGGAAGAACATGAGGGCCGGCAATACACACCGGTGGTTTTCACCGCATAAACAAACTGACCATCGGCGGTTTTATCGCGATTAACAATAGCGGCCCAGCGTGGGTCTGACAAACTGTCTATTACGCCCCGAACTGATGTCATGATGAATACTCCATTAATACTGACTGTGGCGACCAGCATATAAAATCACCACATTTGGCGCTCTCCGCTCCTTGCTTTCAAATTTTTATTTTATCGCCCCTATTTATTTTACAAATCCTATTTATTTTACAAACTGATGGGGTGGTCGACAAAAATGGGTAACCGCTGCACTGAGCGGGGGTTTCTGATATCCTGCGCCCCTTATTATTGGGGGACATATGCTTAATATCGTTTTATTTGAACCCGAAATCCCGCCGAATACCGGCAATATTATCCGGTTATGCGCGAATACAGGTTGCCAACTCCATCTGATAAAACCTTTAGGTTTCACTTGGGATGACAAACGCTTACGCCGTGCGGGTCTTGATTACCATGAGTTTGCCAACATCAAACATCACCATGATTATCAAGCATTCCTCGACAGCGAAAAGCTGGATGGCGCACAATCTACTGGTGCACCATCTGCCGGAACAAATGTTGCCCGCTTATTTGCTCTGACCACCAAAGGGACACCCGCCCACAGCGCCGTCAATTATCAGCTAAATGATTATCTGCTGTTTGGCCCAGAAACTCGCGGCTTACCGCCCAATGTTCTGGATGCATTACCCGCGCAGCAAAAAATCAGAATTCCAATGCTAGCCGCTAGCCGCAGCATGAACCTGTCAAATGCCGTGTCCGTGGTGGTGTATGAAGCCTGGCGGCAATTAGGTTATCCGGGAGCATTACTGAAAGAATAGCAAGATAGTAGCCCGGGATTGGGGTCTACCAATATAAAATAGATCCCCAAAGGCATTGGAGTTGCAGGTAGGCGGCAAGTGAACGAGTCCCGATGAGCTTACATAAGGTAAGTGATTCGGGTGAGCGAACGTAGCCAACACCCCTGCGGCTTCAAGGACGCAGGGGATCAGATGCCGTCGCCGTACTCAAACCCGTGACTAACGCCATTGAAATGCTGATCCATATCCAATGAGGGTTTATCACTCTCTGGCTTGCCGACAATTCGAGCGGGGACACCTGCGGCTGTCGTATGGGGAGGCACGGCCTGCAACACCACTGACCCGGCACCAATTTTAGCACCACGCCCGACTTCAATATTGCCCAGAATTTTTGCACCCGCGCCAATCATTACACCTTCACGAATCTTCGGATGACGGTCGCCACTGGTTTTCCCGGTACCGCCCAGAGTGACGGATTGCAGGATGGAAACATCATTCTCAACCACAGCGGTTTCACCAATGACAATTCCGGTGGCATGGTCTAGCATGATGCCGCAACCAATGGTTGCCGCTGGGTGGATATCCACACCAAAAGCGACAGACACTTGATTTTGCAGGTAAATAGCCAGTGCTTTACGATCCTGCGCCCATAGCCAGTGGCCAATACGATAAGCTTGTAAAGCATGAAAACCTTTCAAGTACAGCAATGGCGTAGAGTATTTATCCACTGCGGGGTCGCGCAAACGTACCGCCAGAATATCGCGGGCAGCAGAGATAATCATCTGTTCATCAGCACGATAAGCATCTTCAACCACCTCACGGATGGCAATGGCGGGCATGATAGGATTAGCCAACTTATTCGCCAGAATATAGCTCAGCGCACTGCCTAAATTTTCATGCTTCAGTAATGTCGCGTGAAAAAAACTTGCCAGCATGGGTTCACACTCGGCCAGTGCTCTTGCTTCTGATTTAATGCTACTCCAAACCAGCTCTAACTCTTCTGACGACATTGCGTACTCCTGCCCATAAACAAGCGGCTTCGGGGAACGACCGAAGCCACTGACACCCTAATTCCTTGACGCGGCAATGCCAACGCCAAGGATTGGCACTATATATTTATTATTTTATTACTGCTGAACAAGCTAAATGCCGCTTTTTTCATCTTTTCTGGTCCGACCCAATAAGGTCAGCGCCGCTTCACGCGCATTCTTGTGGCTGTATAGCACCTGATAAATTTGTTCAGTAATTGGCATTTCAACACCGTAGCGTTGTGCCAGCGCCAGAACTTCCTTGGTATTGCGGTAACCTTCGACCACTTGACCAATTTTATCCTGTGCTTCTTGTACGCCTAGCCCCTGCCCAAGCATGATGCCAAACCGGCGATTACGAGATTGGTTATCTGTGCAGGTTAGCACCAAATCACCTAACCCCGCCATGCCCATAAAGGTGGAGGGATCAGCGCCTAATGCCGCGCCCAAACGGGTCATTTCCGCCAAACCACGGGTTATCAATGCGGTTCGCGCATTGGCACCAAAACCAATACCATCGGACATCCCGGCACCAATCGCAATTACGTTTTTAACCGCACCACCGAGTTGGACCCCGATAAAATCAGGATTGCTGTACACGCGGAAACTTTTGCCACAGTGCAACAGTTGTTGCAGGTCTTCACTAAATTGCATATCGGTCGATGCCAGTGCAATCGCGGTGGGTAAACCGGCAGCCAGCTCTTTGGCAAACGTCGGGCCGGAGACCACTGCTAGCGGAATACTCTCGCCCAGCACTTCCCGCGCCACATCCGCCAGCAAGCGGCCTGTTTCTGCCTCAAGCCCTTTAGTCGCCCAAACAATACGCGCATCTGGGCGTAAGTGTGGTTTGAGCTGATTTAATACCGCACCGAAAACATGACTGGGCACCACCACCAGCACATCACGGCTAGCTGCCAGCGCACGTGCCAAGTCGGTTTCCAGTAACAGAGTGTCGGGGAAAGGGACATCGGGCAGGAAAGCTTGGTTACAACGGTCTTGTTGCAGAGTTTGAATATGCTTAGGGTCGTGGCCCCATAACACAACTTGATGGCCATTACGCGCCAGCGTAATGGCTAATGCGGTGCCGTAAGATCCGGCACCGATTACAGTCATTGAAGCATGGGTGGTGTTCATCAGGCATCCTGACGTTGTTCAGCACCTTCAACTTCACCTTCAGCCTGCTGTTGCAGATAGTTCATGAACAGGGCATCAAAGTTAACCGGTGCCAAATTCAGCTGTGGGAAAGTACCGCGAGATACCAAGCTGGTGATGCATTCACGCGCATACGGGAACAGAATGTTCGGGCAGTATGCACCTAAGCAATGCGCCAGTTGGGTGCCATCAATACCAGCGATGGAGAAGATGCCGCCCTGCTGTACTTCACACAGGAATGCAGTTTCTTCGCCCAAAGAAGCCGTGACAGTCACACGCAGTACCACTTCATACACATCTTCAGCCAGCTGACTGGAAGCAGTATCAAGATCAAGTTTAACTTCTGGCTGCCAATCCTGCTGGAAAACCTGCGGAGCATTAGGTGCTTCGAAGGAGATATCTTTGGTGTAGATACGTTGGATCTGGAAAGCCATCTCGGTGTTATTTTGTTCTGACATGTGTATAGATACCCTAAAGTTAGACGTCCTTATTAAACAACACTTCCGCCGCGGGCTCTTTCCATTACAATCATGGGGCCCACTGGCGAGTTAAAGCAGCGGGTCAAGCCCACCGCGCGCATCCAGGGCATGTAAATCATCACAGCCGCCGATATGCTGCCCATCAATAAATACCTGAGGCACCGTTGTCCGCCCGCAACGAGCAATCATCTCTTCACGTTTGGCAGGGTCATTATCAATTGCGATTTCATGAAAAACGGCACCTTTGCTGTTCAGCAGTGCTTTAGCACGATGGCAGAACGGGCATGTTGCTTTGGTATAAATCTCAATCTTCGCCATGGAAACACCTCAAATTTACACTTTATTGATATAGCGATTTTTATAGCAATTACTTGCCGCGCGCCAGTGGCAGATTCTCACCACTCCAGCCAGAGATACCGTCTTTCAAGGTAAACACTCGCTCAAAACCGGCTTTATTCAGTAGCTCAGCGGAGGCACGGGAGGTCGTCCCTGTGGCACAAACTACTATAATAGGCTGTGCTTTGTGTTTTTCCAATTCAGCCAGGCTGCCACTTTTGATATCACTTGGCAGTAAATTAATAGAGCTGGCGATATGGCCCTTGCGATAATCATCACGTGTGCGGAGATCAACCACCACCGCATCTTCTTTGTTAATCAGACGCGTCGCTTCACCACGAGTGATTTCTTTCACTTTTGACAGAGAACTTTTAAAAGTGGTGAAAATTACGGCGACGAACAACGCCACCCAAGCCAAACTCAAAACCGGATGCTGGCTAATGAATTGCATAATTTCTTGCAACATGGGGGTAAAAACTCCCGTTAGTTAGGGGATAATATTCAAGGCCACAGAGTATACCTGCGCGTTGCGGCAAATACAGCCAATATGCAAGTGCCATTGCAGAAACTGCGAACAATCTCTGGAAGTTTTGTCGTCTCTTTGATGATTTTTACGCAAAACCCCACACCAATGTTGATCTCTTTGGGCTATTTTTAACCGGTTCTGTAGTAAATTACCGCCTTTCTAATAAGAAAGAGGTTCTGCAATGTCGAGCACTAAAAAACCGCTGGTTCTGACTATTCTGGATGGCTATGGCTACCGCGAAGAACAGCAAGATAATGCCATTCTGAATGCCAATACTCCGGTGATGGACCGTTTATGGCAACAACAACCTCATACATTAATTGCCGCTTCAGGTCTGGATGTTGGTTTGCCCGATGGGCAAATGGGTAACTCTGAAGTCGGTCACGTCAATCTGGGGGCTGGCCGTATTGTTTATCAGGATTTAACCCGCCTCGACAAAGAAATCAAAGAGGGTGACTTTTTCACCAACCCAACCCTGACCACAGCTATTGATAACGCGGTTAAAGCGGGCAAAGCAGTGCATATCATGGGCCTGCTGTCTGCTGGTGGTGTCCACAGCCACGAAGACCACATTCTGGCGATGGTTGAGCTGGCGGCCAAACGAGGGGCGACGACCATTTATCTGCATGCATTCCTCGATGGACGTGATACCCCGCCGCGCAGTGCTGAACCTTCACTGAAACGATTCACTGAAAAGTTTGCTGAGCTGGGCAAAGGCCGCATCGCGTCTATTATTGGCCGTTATTATGCTATGGACCGCGATAATCGCTGGGATCGAGTACAACTGGCCTACGATTTACTGACTCAGGCAAAAGGCGAATTCACCGCAGATAACGCGGTTGCTGGCCTGCAAGCGGCCTATGCCCGTAATGAAAATGACGAATTTGTTAAACCCACCGTGATTAAAGCCGCGGGCGAAGCTGATGCTGCCATGAATGATGGTGATGCATTAATCTTCATGAATTTCCGTGCAGACCGTGCTCGCCAAATCACCCGCACCTTTGTGAATGCCGACTTTGACGGCTTCAAACGCGATAAAGTGGTTAACTTCGGCGATTTCATCATGCTGACGGAATATGCGGCTGATATTAAAGCGGCTTGTGCTTACCCACCGGCATCACTGAGCAATACTTTCGGTGAATGGCTGATGAAGCATGACAAAACACAGTTGCGCATTTCTGAAACTGAAAAATATGCTCATGTGACTTTCTTCTATAACGGCGGCGTGGAAGAGCCATTCAAAGGCGAAGATCGCATTCTGATTAACTCACCGAAAGTGGCAACCTATGACCTGCAACCGGAAATGAGTTCCGCAGAACTGACTGAAAAATTGGTCGGCGCTATCGCCAGCGGCAAATATGATGTGATCATTTGTAACTATCCGAATGGCGATATGGTCGGCCATACCGGTGATTATGATGCCGCCGTGAAAGCAGTAGAAACTCTGGATAATTGCATTGAACAAGTCGTTGCTGCGGTGAAAGCAGTTGATGGGCAATTGCTTATCACCGCCGACCACGGCAACGCTGAGCAGATGAGTGACCCGGCAACTGGCCAGGCACACACCGCCCATACTAGCCTGCCGGTTCCCCTGATTTATGTCGGTAATAAAGAGGTTAAAGCCGTCTCCGGTGGCAAACTTTCAGACATCGCACCGACCATGCTGTCACTGATGGAAATGGAAATCCCGCAAGAGATGACTGGTAAGCCGCTGTTCATCGTGGAATAATCCTTCGTTATGAAGGAAAAGGCGTCATTCGCGATATCAATGGTTACGGAAGATAGCATCAGCGGCGATACAGAGGGCTTCTCTGCATTGCCGAATAGGTTGGTGCCTCGCCCGTGGTCAGCACTGTACGCCAGCGTTTTTTGCGCTGGCGTATTGCTGTTTCCATTATCCAGCCATGCCGCTGATGCCCCTTCAACGATAAAAACAGCAGAAAACAAAAGTCAGTTGAAAACACTTCAGCAAGATATCGCTGAGAAAGAAAAAAGTGTTCAGCAACAAAAACAACAACGCAGTTCCTTGCTCGACCAGTTGAAACAACAGGAAAATACCATTGCTCAGGCGAGCCGCAGCTTGCGTGAAACCCAAGGTACCCTGAGTGAACTGGATAAAGAAATCTCCAGCCTTACCGCCTCGATTGGCAAACTACAAAGTAAACAATCTCAGCAACAAGATATCCTGTCAAAACAGCTTGATGCGGCCTTTAAACAAGGTCAGCACAGTGGCTTACAACTTGTTTTAAGTGGTGAAGAGAGCCAGCGCAGTGAGCGCATTTTGGCGTATTTCAGTTATCTCAATGAAGCTCGTCAGAAATCCATTGAAACACTGGAGCAGACCCGCACCAACCTGTCTGCTGAGAAAAAAGTGCTGGAGCAAAAGAAAAACCAGCAAAAAGCTTTATTGGATGAGCAGAAAACTCAGCAGCAAAAGCTGGAAGAAGCGCGAACTGCCCGCAAGAAAACGCTAACTTCGTTGGAAGCCTCGCTGGAGAAAGATCAGCAGGGTCTGGCGGAGCTGAAACTCAACGAATCCCGTTTGCGCGACCAAATCGCCAAAGCTGAGCGCGAAGCCAAAGCCCGTGCAGAGCGGGAGGCTAAAGAAGCGGCCCGCGTACGCGAACAAGTAAAAGTCAAAGAACAGCAAGCCAAGAAAACCGGTTCCAGCTATAAACCAAGTGAAAGTGAGCGCTCATTAATGGCGCGAACTGGCGGGCTGGGTCGCCCGGGCGGCCAAGCTATGTGGCCCGTTAGGGGGAATGTGACTCACCGCTTTGGCGAGGCCTTGCAAGGTGAACTCCGTTGGAAAGGCATGGTTATTTCCGCGCCAGAAGGCAGCGAAGTCAAAGCGATTGCGGATGGCCGAGTGCTACTGGCAGACTGGTTGCAGGGCTATGGACTGGTCGTCGTCGTTGAACACGGCAAAGGGGATATGAGTTTATATGGCTACAACCAAAGCGCGCTGGTCAATGTCGGCGCTCAGGTAAAAGCTGGCCAGCCAATTGCGCTCGTTGGCACCAGTGGCGGTCAAGGTGAGCCATCACTCTATTTCGAAATCCGCCGTCAAGGACAAGCGGTTAACCCACAGCCTTGGTTAGGAAGATAGAGAACAACATTAGGGAACACCTATTGCGCTATTTCAATACACGTCGGTTTATCATAGTAAGCACCCTACTCATTGCTAACGCCGCGCAGGCGGGCAAACTTTCAATCGTTATTGATGACTTTGGTTATCGCCCTCAGAACGAAAACAAGGTATTACAGATGCCGCTGCCGATCTCAGTGGCGATTCTACCTAATGCCCCTTATGCCAAAGAGATGGCCATCAAAGCCCATAATCAAGGGCGCGAAATTCTGATTCACCTGCCGATGGCCCCGCTGAGCAAGCAACCGCTGGAGCGCGATACATTACAGCCATCAATGAGCAGTGAAGAAGTCCAGCGGATCATTCGCCAGGCGGTGAATAATGTTCCTTACGCCACCGGCATGAATAATCATATGGGCAGCGCGATGACTTCCAGCTTGCCGGGCATGCAAAAAGTGATGCAGGCACTGGAGCACTACCAGCTCTATTTCCTTGATAGCGTGACTATTGGCAACAGCCAGGCCAGTAAAGCGGCCGAAGGTACTGGCGTCAAAGTGATTAAGCGCAAAGTTTTTTTGGATGATTCACAAAATGAAGCCGCGATTCGCCAACAATTTAACCGCGCAGTAGAATTAGCCCGTCGTAATGGTTCGGCCATTGCAATTGGGCACCCGCATCCAGCCACTATTAAAGTGCTGCAACAAATGTTGCCTCAATTACCTGCGGATATTGTTTTGGTCAGACCTAGCGCGCTGCTGAATGAACCAGTGCGCAATATTACTGAACATAATAATAGCGGCAGTGGCACTGTCTCACCGGGCAAATCAAAACCGCGTGACCCGGCCAAAGGCGAGCGCCTGAAAGCTATCAAGCAATGCAACGCGAAAGCCAGTTATGTTCCGGAGAAAATCTACGCCGATAAGATGTTTATTGTCTTAGGTGAGAGCTTGATGCAAAGCCCAGCAGTGACCTTTGTTAAGAAGCATTGGCAGCAATATTTCCCGCCAGTCGCGCCAGTGACTCCGGTTGATAAACCGGCAGTCGATGAATCTAAAGCTAAAAATCCGTAATTTGCTTAATAAAAACGAAGCCATCATCATCTGATGGCCGAGGTTAATGACAAAGTGCCCGTATCGGTGAAAACAGGCAGATCGTAAAGACGCCGTAAACCCTTCCCTGGGGGCTCGAGCCGCGCCATCCCTGGCGCGGACGCTTTACTCTTCTCCCTGTCCTCACCTTGCAAGATCGAGCCGTTAGAGTTTGTCAGCAGTCTGATCAATCCCAGTTTAATATTACCTTACCTGATTTCCCCGAGCGCATAGCATCAAAACCTTGCTGGAACTCATCAATGGAGAAACGGTGGGTGATAATCGGGGTTAAGTCTAAACCGGATTGAATCAGAGCTGCCATTTTGTACCAGGTTTCGAACATCTCACGGCCATAAATCCCTTTGATAAACAGCCCCTTGAAAATCACCTGATTCCAGTCGATAGACATATCCGATGGCGGTATCCCCAGCATCGCAATACGGCCACCGTGATTCATTGAGTTAAGCAATGTGCGGAAGGCAGGCGGCGCACCGGACATTTCCAGACCGACATCAAACCCTTCAGTCATGCCCAGTTCAGCCATCACATCATTCAGGTTCTCTTTGCTGACATTAACTGCGCGGGTTACCCCCATTTTTCGCGCCAGATCCAGGCGGTATTCATTCACATCAGTGATAACAACATGGCGAGCGCCGACATGCTTACAGACCGCAGCGGCCATGATACCAATCGGGCCAGCGCCGGAAACCAGCACATCTTCCCCAACTAAATCAAAGGATAACGCGGTATGCACAGCATTACCGAACGGATCAAAAATAGCCGCGAGTTCATCAGAAATATTGTCGGGAATTTTGAAAGCATTAAAGGCCGGAATCACCAGATATTCGGCAAAAGAACCAGGGCGGTTTACGCCGACACCCACGGTATTGCGGCAAAGGTGGGTGCGCCCACCCCGGCAATTGCGACAATGTCCACAGGTAATATGCCCCTCGCCAGACACCCGGTCACCAATATTAAAGCCTTTAACTTCCTGACCGATAGCCACCACTTCACCGACATATTCGTGACCAACCACCATAGGGACAGGAATAGTTTTTTGTGACCATTCATCCCAGTTATAGATATGCACATCAGTGCCACAAATAGCCGTTTTACGAATTTTGATCATGATGTCATTGTGGCCCAGCTCCGGCTGCGGCACATCGGTCATCCAAATACCTTCTTCTGCTTTTAGTTTGGATAGTGCTTTCATAGACAATGTTTCCGTAGACAATGCTTTCATCAAAATCCCTTACGCAATAACGTTAAGCTGCTTGCCAATACAGATGAAGGCTTCAACAGCCCGCTCCACCTGCTCTGGCGTATGATCTGCCGACATCTGAGTGCGGATGCGCGCCTGACCTTTCGGCACTACCGGATAGAAGAAACCAGTGACGTAAATACCCTCTTTCAGCAATGCATTGGCAAATTCTTGCGCGAGTGTCGCGTCGCCCAGCATCACCGGAATAATGGCGTGATCGGCACCGGCCAAGGTGAAACCGGCGGCACTCATTTTCTCGCGGAATAAACGGGCATTCGCCCATAGGCGATCACGTAGCTCAGCGCCGTCTTCCAATAGCGATAACACTTCAATAGAAGCCGCGACTATTGCTGGAGCCAATGAATTTGAGAACAAATAAGGCCGTGAGCGCTGGCGCAACCACTCAACCACTTCTTTACGACCCGCGGTATAACCGCCTGATGCCCCACCCAGCGCCTTGCCTAATGTGCCGGTGATAATATCCACGCGATCCATTACTTCGCAGTATTCATGAGTACCACGGCCATTTTCACCCACAAAGCCCACTGCGTGGGAGTCGTCGACCATCACTAGCGCCTGATACTCATCCGCTAGGTCGCAAACTCCTTTCAGGTTGGCAATCACGCCGTCCATGGAAAACACGCCGTCGGTGGCAATCATGATATGCCGCGCGCCGCCTGCTTTGGCTTGTTCTAGCTGGGCTTTCAATTCGCTCATATCATTATTGGCATAGCGGTAGCGCTTGGCTTTACATAACCGCACTCCATCAATGATTGAAGCGTGATTCAGTGCATCGGAAATAATGGCATCCTCTGGCCCCAACAGAGTTTCAAACAAACCGCCGTTGGCATCGAAACAGGAGGAATAAAGAATGGCATCTTCCATACCGAGGAAGCTGGCCAGTTTCTGTTCCAGCTCTTTATGGGTATCTTGAGTGCCGCAAATAAACCGCACCGAGGCCATACCAAAGCCATGAGTATCCATGCCTTTTTTAGCCGCCGCGATCAGCCGGGGGTGGTTTGCCAGCCCTAAATAGTTGTTGGCACAGAAATTAATGACATGGCGGCCATCCGCCACAGCAATATCAGCTTGCTGCGCGGAAGTAATTATCCGCTCATTTTTATACAGCCCTTCAGCACGGGTTGTTTTGAGTTGTTGTTCTAATTGCTGATAAAAGGCATTTCTATCACAAGGCAGGGACATGCAGTTATCTCCAGAATGAGCATTTTCACCCTACATTTTACTGCCTGATGGATGAACTGACGAGAAACCTTGTCTTATATTATAAAAAATGCAGCACATATCACGGTGAACATTCCTAAAGCCGCATAGAAACAGAGAGATTAGCCCCTTCCGGCTGTGCGCTATCCTATGAAATGTTATGATAACGGCAAATAGAGTGTGGGGCATTGTGCCCGACCAAGAAGATTAACAAGGGTGAACCTGATGATTATCGTCACTGGCGGCGCCGGTTTCATTGGCAGCAATATCGTTAAGGCACTGAATAATATCGGTTATAAAGATATTTTGGTTGTGGATAACCTGAAAGACGGCACTAAATTCGTCAATCTGGTTGATCTCGATATCGCCGATTACATGGATAAAGAAGATTTTGTTGCCAGCATTGTTGCCGGTGATGATATGGGTGATATCGACGCGATTTTCCACGAGGGTGCCTGTTCTTCCACCACCGAGTGGGATGGCAAGTACATGATGGATAACAACTATCAGTATTCTAAAGATATCCTGCACTTCTGTCTGGATCGCAGTATTCCGTTCCTGTATGCCTCTTCCGCTGCCACCTACGGCGGGCGTACTGATAATTTCATTGAAGATCGTCAGTACGAACAACCGCTTAATGTTTATGGCTACTCCAAATTCTTGTTCGATCAGTATGTGCGCGAAATTTTGCCTGAAGCTGATTCACAAATTTGCGGGTTCCGTTATTTCAATGTTTATGGCCCACGTGAAGGTCATAAAGGCAGCATGGCGAGTGTAGCTTTCCATCTGAATAACCAGATCAATGCGGGCGAAAACCCTAAATTGTTCTCCGGCAGTGAAAACTTCAAACGCGACTTTATTTATGTCGGCGATGTTGCTGACGTTAACCTGTGGTTCTGGCAAAACGGCGTATCCGGCATTTTCAACTGCGGTACAGGTCGTGCAGAATCTTTCCAGGCGGTTGCCGATGCGGTGGTGGATTTCCATCAAAGCGGGCCTGTGGAATACATTGAATTCCCAGAAAAACTGAAAGGTCGCTATCAGGCATACACGCAAGCTGATTTAACTAATTTGCGCGCTGCCGGTTATGACAAGCCGTTCAAAACCGTCGCCGAAGGCGTCAAAGAATACCTCGCCTGGCTCAATAGCTCAGTCTAAATAACTTGCTGCAAGGAATTGATAAACGGTATGAAAATACTGGTCATCGGCCCTTCTTGGGTTGGCGATATGATGATGTCGCAAAGTCTTTACCGCACCCTGAAGGCCGAATATCCGGCAGCAGAAATTGATGTGATGGCGCCCGCATGGTGCCGTCCGCTTTTAGCTAGAATGCCAGAAGTTCGCCATGCCGTCCCGATGCCATTAGGCCATGGGATTTTTGCTTTTGAGGAGCGCCGCCGCTTGGGTCTGGCCTTACGTGAAACAGGTTATGATCGCGCTTATGTATTACCGAACTCATTTAAATCGGCCCTAATACCTTATTTTTCAGGGATTAAACAGCGAACAGGCTGGCGTGGCGAAATGCGCTATTTCTTACTCAATGATATGCGCATTCTGGATAAACAAGCTTTCCCGATGATGGTTCAGCGCTATGTTGCATTGGCCTACGATAAAGAGCGTATTCACTCAGCCGATGATTTACCACAGCCTTTGCTACGGCCTCAATTAGAGGTTCAGGATGAAGAAATTGCCGAGATTACGGCATCATTCAACCTAACGGATAACCGCCCAATTATTGGCTTCTGCCCTGGTGCAGAGTTTGGCCCGGCAAAGCGCTGGCCACATTATCACTATGCCGCGCTGGCCCAGAAACTGATTGATACAGGCTATCAAGTCATCTTGTTGGGGTCAGCCAAAGATAATGAAGCTGGTGAAGAAATCCGCCAAGCGCTGGATGAACCCGCCCGCGAGTATTGCCTCAATTTCGCAGGCCAGACCTCGCTGGATCAAGCCGTGGTCATGATTGCCGCCTGTAACGCCGTGGTCAGTAATGACTCCGGTTTGATGCATGTTGCAGCCGCATTAAATAAGCCGTTAGTCGCTTTATATGGCCCAAGCAGCCCGGACTTCACTCCGCCACTGTCTGACAAAGCCACAGTTATTCGCCTGATTACCGGCTATCACAAAGTGCGTAAAGGCGACAGTGCGCAGGGTTATCATCAGAGTTTGATTGATATCCAACCTGAACAAGTGATGGCTGCCCTTGAGAAGCAGCTCTCGGCACCCACCTGTTCAGCGAAAGAGGCCGATTAATGCATGTATTGATCGTTAAAACCTCTTCAATGGGCGATGTTTTACATACATTACCCGCGCTGACTGATGCCATGAATGCCATTCCCGGCATTCGCTTTGATTGGGTGGTAGAAGAGGGTTTCAGCCAAATCCCCAGTTGGCACCCGGCGGTGGATAAAGTTATTCAGGTTGCCATCCGCCGTTGGCGGAAAAATTGGTTCGGCAGTGATACCCGGCAAGAGCGCTGTGATTTTAAACGTGTGGTGCAGCAGCGCAGCTATGATGTGGTGATTGATGCTCAGGGGCTAATTAAAAGTGCCGCATTGATTACCCGCATCGCTAAAGGAATAAAACATGGGCCGGACAGCAAAAGTGCCCGTGAACCCTTTGCTAGCTGGTTTTACAACTGCCGCCATCAGATTGATATCAAACAACATGCTGTCGAACGCATCCGCCAGTTGTTTGCGGAGAGCCTCGGCTACGATAAGCCGGAAAGTTATGGTGACTATGCTATCGCACCGCGTTTTTTAAACCACTTACCTGCCGATGCTGGCCAATATCTGGTTTTCTTGCATGCAACCACCCGCGACAGCAAACACTGGCCGGAGAGCCATTGGCTAAAACTGATTGAATTGGTTGCTCCGACGGGTTTAAAAATAAAATTACCCTGGGGGGCGGAACATGAGTATCAACGTGCTTTGCGGTTAGCGGAGCATTTTTCTCATGTTGAGGTCTTACCTAAACTCAGTCTCCAGCAAGTGGCCGAGGTGCTGGCGGGTGCAAAAGCAGTGGTTTCCGTTGATACCGGTCTCAGCCATCTGACCGCCGCTCTGGATCGCCCCAATATTACCTTGTTCGGCCCAACCGACCCTGGTTTGATTGGTGGCTACGGCAAAAACCAGATTGCGGTAATCTCCGAGCAAAAAAGTATGGATACCATTACGGCTGAAACCATTATGACGCAATTGGAACCGCTTATTTCATAAGCAATTATTTCTAGCCAGTTATGCCCGCTTAAAAGATCCGTAAGCCCGCATTTACTGTGTAATAACAGTCAGCGCTGGTAATTATCAGAGCTGGCTGTTATCAGAACTAATAGTTGTCAGTATTCTGATAGTTAAACATTGTTAATCTGTTATTCAAGCTATTAACGAAGCTCATTAATTCACTTTTTGCTAATAACAGCTCATTGATTTCTCTATGTTCTTAATTAATGGCTCAATACCATCCCAATAAAACTTAATTTTCCTGAGTGCGTGATAAACCACTAAATAACAAGGTATTATTAGCTGAAAATAGCATCATTGAATAAGCTGATGATATCTACAGCTACCTCATTAATTACACCTCATCGTAATGAAAATTATTCTCACTCTTAAACAAGAAAAATCAATTTCCCCCCCTCTCATTTGTTGAAAGTTTATATTCTTTTTTATAAATAGCCTGACCCTGCTCGGGTTATCAAGCAGCCCCAGTGGAAAAGAGCCTTTCTTGCTCAAATATGGTATTATTCTTAATAATCCATATAAATGAAATTGATAGAATGTTACTGCGTTTATATCAGGTATTACTCTACCTTATTCAACCTCTGATTTGGCTGCGTTTGCTGTTACGCAGCCGTAAAGCCCCCGCTTACCGCAAACGCTGGGGGGAGCGCTATGGTTTTTGTGCCGGTAAAGTTGTTGCTGGCGGTATTATGCTGCATTCAGTTTCAGTCGGTGAAACACTGGCCGCTATCCCTTTAGTCCGAGCATTACGCCACCGTTATCCATCATTGCCCATTACCGTGACCACCATGACACCTACCGGCTCCGAGCGTGTTCAATCCGCTTTTGGCAAAGATGTCCACCACGTTTATCTGCCCTACGACCTTCCCGGTTCTGTGAACCGTTTTCTTGATCAGGTGAATCCCAAGCTGGTCATCATCATGGAAACTGAACTGTGGCCGAACCTCATCAATGCGCTGCATCGCCGCAAGATACCGCTGGTCATTGCCAATGCGCGCCTTTCGGCACGCTCTGCCGCTGGCTATAAAAAAATCGGTAGTTTTATCCGTAATATGCTGCAGCGGATCACTCTAATTGCCGCGCAAAATCAAGAAGATGGCGACCGTTTTATTGAATTGGGCCTTCGGCGCTCACAGCTTACAGTCACCGGCAGTCTGAAATTTGATATTTCGGTAACCCCCGAATTAGCCGCCAGAGCCATCACCTTACGCCGCCAATGGGCACCACATCGCCCTGTCTGGATAGCGACCAGTACCCATGACGGCGAAGAAACTATCTTGTTGGAAGCTCATCGCCAATTATTACAACACTTCCCGACATTGTTGCTGATTCTGGTACCGCGCCATCCAGAGCGATTCCCGAAAGCCATTGAATTAACACAAAAAGCCGGGCTAAGTTATACATTGCGTAGCAAAGGCGAAGTGCCTTCGAGTAGCACACAAGTGGTGATCGGCGATACCATGGGTGAGCTAATGCTGCTGTATGGCATTGCTGATTTAGCTTTTGTTGGCGGTAGCCTGGTTGAGCGCGGCGGCCATAATCCATTGGAAGCAGCAGCGCATGCCATCCCTGTGTTGATGGGGCCACATACGTTTAATTTTAAAGACATTTGTGCCAAGCTGGAGCAGGCTGAAGGGTTGATTACTGTCACTGATACCCTGTCACTGGTGAAAGAAATTACCATGCTGCTGACTGATGAAGATTGCCGCCTCTATTATGGCCGCCATGCGGTTGATGTATTGCATGAAAATCAGGGCGCGCTACAACGGCTATTGCACTTGCTGGAGCCTTATCTACCGCAACGGAGCCACTAAATGAGTGTCAAAAAACGCCTGTCAGTGGTGATGATTGCTAAAAATGAAGCCGCACTGCTGGCGGATTGTTTGGCATCCGTTATCTGGGCTGATGAAATAGTGGTATTAGATTCAGGCAGTGAAGATGAAACCGTCGCTTTGGCCAAGCAATATGGCGCAAAAGTCTACAGCAACACAGAATGGCCGGGTTATGGTAAACAGCGACAATTAGCCCAGCAATATGCCACTGGCGATTATATTCTAATGCTCGATGCTGATGAGCGAGTGACTCCCGAGCTAAAAACTGCGATTGAAGCCGTGTTATTGGCACCAGAAGAAGGCGCGGTTTATAGCTGTGCACGGCGGAACCTGTTTTTAGGCCGCTTTATGCGCCATAGCGGTTGGTATCCTGATAGAGTGACCCGCTTATATCCGCGCGATCAATACCATTACAACGATAATTTAGTCCATGAATCACTTGATAGCGGCTCCGCTAAAGTTATCCCGCTAGCTGGGGATTTACTGCACCTGACTTGCCGTGACTTTTTCACCTTTCAGCAAAAACAACTCAACTATGCGCAGGCTTGGGCGCATCAGCGCCATCAAGAAGGCAAAAGCTGCAGCTATTTTTCAATTCTCAGCCATACTCTTGGGGCATTCTGCAAAACATGGCTATTACGTGCCGGTTTCCTCGATGGTAAACAAGGGCTATTGCTGGCGGTGGTCAACGCGCAATATACTTTTAACAAATATGCGGCTCTGTGGGCATTGAGCCATCAATATCAGAAAAGCGAGAATTCATGACCACCAAAGCCATCTATCCGGGGACCTTTGATCCTATTACCAATGGGCATTTAGACTTAGTCACCCGCGCCTCAGCAATGTTTAGTCATGTCATCTTGGCAATCGCCGACAGTTCCAGTAAAAAACCGATGTTTACCCTAGACGAGCGGGTCGCCTTGGCAAAACAAGTGACTGCATCACTGAAGAATGTGGAAGTTTTGGGTTTCAGTGAGCTAATGGCGGAATTTGCCAAAAAAAATAACGCGAATATTTTGGTGCGGGGTTTACGCTCGGTATCAGATTTCGAATATGAATGGCAACTGGCCAATATGAACCGCCATCTAATGCCAAAGCTGGAAAGTGTCTTTCTGATGCCATCAGAAAAGTGGTCATTTATCTCTTCGTCATTAGTGAAGGAAGTGGCGCGCCATGGTGGAGACATCTCGCCATTCCTTCCTGCGCCCGTAACCGCAGCGCTGATGGCTAAGTTGGCGTGATTCTTTATTGACACCAATACCCACGTAATTGGAGTTGCAGACAGGCGATCACTCCCTATGGCTTCAAATACGAAAGAGATAGATTAATGCTGGCAGTGGCGGCAAAAAAACGTGCTACGCTGCCCGTGCTTCGCAATTTCAATCACATTCCCACAGCGCCGACATAACTCACCCGCTCGCCCATATACCTGTAACTCTTGTGCAAAATAACCCGGTTTGCCATCTGACTGTAAAAAGTCGCGCAATGTAGTGCCACCCTGCTCAATAGAGTGCAATAACACGGCTTTAATTGTTGCCACCAACAGTGTGACCTCGGCTTCGGTTAATGAACCAGCGGCGCGTTCCGGCAGAATACCCGCAGTAAATAGTGATTCGCTGGCATAGATGTTGCCCACCCCGACCACCACTTTATTATCCATTAGCCACTGCTTAACTACAGTGCGTTTGTTACGTGACTTTTCAAACAGATACCCAGCGGTAAATTCATCACTCAGAGGTTCTGGCCCTAAGTGTGCGAGTACGCTACTGGTTGCAAGGTCTTTTGCCCATAGCCAGGCACCAAAGCGGCGCGGGTCGGTATAACGCAGGATTTTGCCATTGCTGATAACCAAATCAACATGATCATGTTTCTGCGCTTCGGTTTCTTCCGACAAAATACGCAGGCTACCTGACATCCCTAGATGGACGATAATCCAGCCTGTTTTCAGCTCTATCAGTAAATATTTAGCTCGGCGTTGGACACTGAGTACCGGTTGGTCACTGAGTGCCAAGATTTCATCAGATACTGGCCAACGTAAGCGGGCATTTCTGACCACAGCATAAAGAATTGTTTGGCCGACAAGATAAGGTTCGATCCCGCGTCGGCTGGTTTCAACTTCTGGTAATTCAGGCATGCGACCCCCTTAGCGTGTCTCACTAGACTTTATATAATAAAAAACCCGGCCGAGGCCGGGTTTTCTTAATCCACCAAAATTAAAATTACTTAATTTTAGCTTCTTTATAGATCACGTGTTGACGGACAACTGGATCGAATTTCTTCAATTCCAATTTTTCCGGCTTAGTACGCTTGTTCTTCGTGGTGGTATAGAAGTGACCAGTACCAGCAGAAGAAACCAGCTTGATCTTCTCGCGAACACCTTTAGCCATGATTCAGTTCCTTAATACTTCTCACCGCGGGCACGAATTTCGGCCAAGACCGTTTCAATACCCTTCTTATCAATAACACGCATACCTTTAGCAGATACACGCAGAGTTACAAAGCGCTTCTCGCCCTCAACCCAAAAACGGTGAGAGTGAAGGTTCGGCAGAAAACGGCGTTTGGTCGCGTTCATTGCGTGGGAACGGTTGTTACCGCTCACCGGGCGCTTGCCAGTAACTTGGCAGACTCGGGACATGTCTATTCTCCAAAAATCAAATCAGCTCGAGCTTCGTATAGGATTTGGCCGCCTCGTCAGGCTTTAGAGCCCATCTCAGCAAATTCACTGAGAAGACTCACTGTCATCAGGTCAGAAACCCCTGTCACCAGGCTATAAACCTGTTGAGATAGGCTCTTCACGCCAAACCCAAGATTCTCAAAGGTGGCGTAGTATACGCTCTGAAGCGTAAGTGCTCAAGTCCCGAACAGCTAAAGATCCCGAAAGGATCAATTATTATTTCTCTAAAGCCATCCGCGTTCGGCAAATGAGACACATTCACCCCGTCCAACCACCAAATGATCGAGCACTCGAATATCTAATAATGAACAGGCTTTTATCACCTGCGTAGTCATCAAACGGTCAGCTTGGCTCGGTTCAGCCTTACCCGAAGGGTGATTATGCGCCAGAATCAGCGCGGCGGCATTAACCTTCAACGCTTCACGCACAATTTCCCTCGGATGGACTTCAACACTGCTGATGGTACCAGTAAACATCTCCTCATGGCGAATAACACGATGCTGGTTATCCAAAAACATCACTAAAAAAACCTCTCTTTCACGATGAGAAAGGATATTTTGTAGAAATTTTTGTGTAATGTCGGCATTAAGCAGGGCACTTTCCCGCATTAGATGAGATGAAAAGCAGCGACCAGCCAGTTCTGCGATAGCCTGAATCTGACTATATTTCGAAATACCAATCCCCTTTTTTGCACATAACACCTGATAATCCGCCGAGATAAGCTCATGCAACGAGCCAAACTCATCAATCAAATATTCAGCCATTCTCATTACATGCATGCCTGGGATGCCCGTGCGCAGAAAAATAGCGAGCAATTCGGCATCAGTCAGTACCGCAGCACCGTATTTCAGCAGCTTTTCTCTTGGGGCCATATGCCCATACCACTCATCCATTCCTTGGCTCCTGTTTATCCCTGAACAGCACAAACAGCATGACAGAAGGCTTTATGAGCCGCGACTCCATGGTGAGCAGCATGCGTAACGCCTCGCAAATTTGATGATTGATGGCATCAGGAGATGCCCTGATAGCTAATCTACCCGGCGGTTATGCTAAAATATCGCCTCTTATGACTTTCATTCGGACAATCATGATGACGGGACTTTCCGGCGAACATCTTTCTGGTAAAAAGATTGTGCTAGGGATTAGCGGGGGTATTGCCGCATATAAATCTCCTGAGCTGGTACGCCGCTTACGCGACAGAGGTGCAGAGGTACGTGTGGTGATGACCCACGCGGCCAAAGCATTCATTACACCACTCACGTTGCAGGCAGTCTCGGGCTATCCCGTCTCTGATGATTTACTCGACCCTGCGGCAGAAGCAGCAATGGGGCATATTGAGCTGGGTAAATGGGCTGATTTAGTGATAATGGCCCCCGCCACAGCAGATTTACTGGCGCGAGTGGCCGCTGGCATGGCGAATGACTTGCTAACAACAGTTTGCCTGGCAACCGCATCTCCTGTTGCTGCAGTGCCCGCCATGAATCAACAGATGTACCGCGCAGCTGCTACTCAAGCCAATCTACAGACCCTAGCCAGTCGTGGAATGCTATTGTGGGGGCCTGATAGCGGCAGTCAAGCTTGTGGTGATGTTGGCCCAGGTAGAATGCTGGACCCTCTGGAAATTGTCGCGCTGGCGCATGAACATTTTGCAGAAAAACAAGACCTGAAACATTTGAGTGTCATGATTACCGCCGGGCCAACGCGTGAAGCGCTTGATCCCGTGCGCTTTATCAGCAATCAAAGTTCGGGGAAAATGGGCTTCGCGATCGCTCAAGCGGCCGCTGCCAGAGGGGCGAAAGTCACTCTAATTGCCGGGCCAGTAAACCTTCCCACACCTGCTGCGGTGAATCGCATTGATGTTGTCAGTGCGCTGGAGATGCAACAAACAGTTCAGAACTTAGCCGCCCAGCAGAATATTTTTATTTCTTGCGCTGCGGTAGCGGATTACCGCGCCGAGCAAGTTTCTGACGAGAAAATAAAAAAACAGGGTGACGAAATTACCCTTAAGTTAGTGAAAAACCCGGATATTGTCGCCGGGGTGGCTTCGATGGTTAAAAAACGTCCATTTGTTGTTGGATTTGCTGCCGAAACCCAGAATGTGGAAGAATACGCGCGACAAAAACTAGCGCGGAAGAATCTGGATCTTATTTGCGCTAATGATGTATCGCTCGCAGAGCATGGTTTTAACAGTGATACCAATGCCTTGCACCTTTTTTGGCCGACTGGAGAGAAACGTTTACCGCTCAGCGATAAGCACCTCCTCAGTCAGCGTTTAATAGACGAGATTGTCAGCCGTTATGATGAAAAAAATCGACATTAAAATTCTGGACCCACGTGTTGGCAAGGAATTTCCTTTACCAACGTATGCTACAGAAGGTTCTGCTGGGCTGGATTTACGTGCTTGTCTGGACGAAGCAGTTGATTTACTGCCGGGGCAAACTACATTGTTACCCACTGGTTTAGCGATACATATCGGTGATAACACTCTGGCGGCGGTCATTCTGCCGCGCTCAGGTTTGGGACATAAACACGGGGTGGTATTGGGTAATTTGGTCGGGCTGATTGATTCCGATTATCAAGGTCAGTTGATGGTGTCAGTCTGGAACCGTGGTCAACAACCGTTCATCATCGAACCCGGCGAACGTATCGCACAAATGGTATTTGTTCCCGTAGTACAAGCAGAATTCAATTTGGTTGAAGATTTTGACCTTACTGAACGTGGTACCGGTGGTTTTGGTCATTCTGGGCGCCAATAACCTACCCTAGACCCTAATACCGTAAAAAAGCTATCACATAAGCCGCCGGGACTTGGTATCCAGTGCGGCCGGTATTGGGGTTTTTGTTATTAAGTCATTTTTAGCAAGGGTCTACTCGGACATGGCAGAAAAAGAAAATACGAAAAGGAATAGGCGCGAGGAAATTTTGCAGGCTTTAGCGCAAATGCTGGAATCCAGCGATGGCAGCCAACGCATTACTACCGCCAAACTCGCCGCGAATGTGGGAGTTTCGGAAGCCGCGCTTTATCGTCATTTCCCCAGCAAAACGCGGATGTTTGATAGCCTGATCGAGTTTATTGAAGACAGTCTGATGTCCCGCATTAATTTGATTCTGCAAGATGAAAAAGAGACGTTTAATCGCCTCCGGCTGATCCTATTGCTGATATTAGGCTTTGCGGAGCGCAATCCAGGGCTAACTCGCATCATGACCGGGCATGCACTGATGTTCGAGCAAGACCGCTTACAAGGGCGAATTAACCAGCTGTTTGAACGAATTGAAGTACAGCTACGTCAGGTGCTACGCGAGAAAAAACTGCGTGATGGGCAAGGTTTTATCCATGATGAAGCGCTATTGGCAACACAGCTATTAGCATTTTGTGAAGGGATGCTTTCACGTTTTGTTCGCTCAGAATTTCGCTACCGACCGACGCAAGAGTTTGATTCCCGCTGGCCTTTGATTGTGGCTCAGTTGCAATAAGCCACAAAGTCGCTGTGATAGTCATATAAAAAGGGCCAAACGGCCCTTTTTTGTATTTTCATAATGAGGAAATCTTAAACACCATATTGCTCACGATATTGGCGCACCGCCGTCAGATGAGCCGCCATCTCCGGTTTCTCCTCCAAATAACGGATCACATCATTCAACGTCACAATCGCGATGACTTTACAGTGATAATCATGTTCAACTTCCTGAATCGCAGAGATTTCACCACGACCACGCTCTTGACGATCTAATGAAATCATCACACCAGCTAGGGTGGCGCCCTGCGCATTGATAATTTCCATTGATTCACGAATCGCAGTACCAGCGGTTATCACATCATCCACCAGCATGACTCGGCCTTTTAACGGGCTCCCCACCAAGCTGCCACCTTCACCGTGATTTTTGGCTTCTTTACGGTTAAAGCAGTAAGGAACATCACGACCATGATGCTCAGCCAAGGCTACGGCGGCGGTGGTGGCAATAGGAATGCCCTTGTATGCTGGCCCGAATAAAAGGTCAAACTCCACACCACAATCCATTAACGCCGCGGCGTAGAAACGCCCGAGTTTTGCCAGATCAAGCCCGGTATTAAACAACCCTGCATTAAAGAAATAGGGGCTAATCCGCCCAGACTTCAGGGTAAATTCGCCAAACTTCAACACCTGCTTGTTAAGCGCAAACTCGATAAAATCGCGCTGATAGGCTTTCATTGGTACGTCTCCTCTAGATTGTGGCTACTGTCATTAATTACTTTGTTGAATGATTCGGTGCCTAAATTGCAGGAAAAAAAAGGCGACTAGCAAGTCGCCTTTATCAATTATTGTTCTAACGCCGCCTTCTGCGCCAGGAAGATAGTTTCTATCCCTCCCCGAGCCAGTTCCAACAACGCCAGTAACTCTTCGTGACTGAACGGCTCGCCTTCTGCGGTGCCTTGCACCTCAATCATCCGGCCATCTTCCATCATCACCACATTCATATCAGTTTCTGCTGCAGAATCTTCTATATATTCCAGATCGCAAAGGGCTTCACCTTTCACGATACCAACAGAAACCGCAGCTACCAGCCCTTTCATCGGGTTAGCTTTCAATTTACCGGCGGCAACTAAGTTATTTAATGCATCAGCCAGAGCGACACAAGCGCCACTGATTGAGGCTGTACGGGTGCCACCATCAGCCTGCAACACATCGCAGTCTAACGTAATGGTGAACTCACCCAATTTCTTCAAATCAACTGCCGCACGCAAAGAACGAGCAATTAGGCGCTGAATTTCTAAAGTGCGACCACCTTGTTTGCCTTTTGCGGCTTCACGCGCATTACGGCTGTGGGTCGAACGTGGCAACATGCCATATTCAGCGGTTATCCAGCCCTGACCTTGGCCTTTCAGAAAGCGCGGAACACCCTCTTCGACCGTGGCGGTGCACAATACTTTGGTATCGCCAAACTCAACCAACACGGAACCTTCAGCGTGTTTCGTGTAATTACGGGTCAGGGTCAATGGGCGGACTTGTTGTGCTGCTCGGCCTGCTGGGCGCATGGGGCTTTCTCCGGCTTTAAATCGATATTGGTCGCGCATTATACGGCCTTAGTGATGTAATGCCTATCCTGCCTGCGCCTCGGAGGCTATAATCCCTGCATCTTTTCTTGAAAACGGGTACGCAACAATGATCCGCAGCATGACCGCTTACGCTCGACGTGACATTAAGGGTGAATGGGGTAGCGCAGCCTGGGAGCTGCGTTCCGTTAACCAACGCTATTTAGAAACTTACATTCGCTTACCTGAACAGTTCCGTAGCCTGGAACCGGTTATTCGCGAACGTATCCGCGGCCGCCTGACCCGTGGCAAAATTGAGTGCAGCTTGCGCTTCGAGCTGGATGCTAACTCACAAAGCTCTTTGATCCTTAATGAGAAACTGGCAAAGCAACTGGTTGAAGCTGGTCAGTGGGTCAAGATGCAAAGTGATGAAGGCGAAATTAATCCAGTGGATATTCTGCGCTGGCCGGGTGTTATGGCCGCAGAAGAACAGGATCTGGATGCCATCAGCACTGAGCTGATGCAGGCACTGGATATTGTGTTGGATGACTTTATCGTTTCCCGCGAAACTGAAGGTGCAGCACTAAAAGCGCTTATTGAACAGCGGCTGGATGGCGTTAGTGCGGAAGTGGTTAAAGTCCGTGCGCATATGCCAAATATCTTGCAATGGCAGCGTGAGCGTTTGCTCAACAAACTGGAAGAAGCACAGGTTCAGTTGGAAAATACTCGCCTGGAGCAGGAATTAGTGCTGATGGCACAACGTGTCGATGTAGCTGAAGAGTTGGATCGACTTGAAGCGCATGTCAAAGAAACACACAATATTCTGAAGAAGAAAGAAGCCGTTGGCCGCCGCCTTGATTTTATGATGCAAGAATTCAACCGCGAGTCGAATACGCTAGCATCAAAATCTATCAATGCCGAAGTTACCAATTCAGCTATTGAGCTGAAAGTGCTTATCGAGCAAATGCGCGAGCAGATTCAGAATATTGAGTAACTTCTTTTATTCATCCGTTTTACTAAAGCCCGGAGAAATTTGGGCTTTTATTACTCTACCTGCGCCAAGTGAAGCAGTGAAAAAGCCTTTCCCTCGCCGCCCAGTTCTGAACTGACCAGTTTTTACAAATCCAGATTTCAAGTAAAAAGCTAACGCAGCGGGATTTTGTTCATTCACACTGAGCTTTCCCTTTAAATGCTGAGCATGCGCCAACAGCGTTTTCCCAAAACCTTTACCGTGATAGATGGGATCAATGAATAACACCTCCACTTTATTACCATCGAGGCCAATAAGCCCTACTGCCTATCTGCTATTTTCAAATAACCAAACTTCTAGCCCAAGCAAATAAAATTGAATATCAGCCTCAGTTAGAAACAAATACGATTCCCTTACTGCTTTTTCCCAAATCTCAACTAAACGCGGAATGTCCTCAGATATCGCTCTTATTATCATTAGTTTCTCAAACTCTCATCTGTATAGGATAATTATCACTAGCCATTGAAAGCTTAAACAAACCTGCACCTAATTTTAAACAACATAGGACATTCGTTGTTTTTCCCCCGTTATATGAAGTATGTTGAACAAACAAAACTAGGTGCCCATATTTTCGAGTAATTCCTGCGGAGAGGTTATGATCGCCACAACAACTTTACTGCTGTTTTCCGGTGCTTGTGTAGCACTTGCAGGTATTCAGTTAGGAACTTATTACCACACGTTGGCGGCAGCATTAGGGCTTTCACAACTTTTTATAGTGGTACCACTAGCTTACGATGCAGTGCGGATACTCGGTGCATGCTATTTACTCTATTTGGCATGGAAAATACTCACCTCAGCCCACGGTGTCCCGATAAAAGCAGCGTTATCACCCGCTCCCGTATATAAGGCCTTCCGGAAAGGATTATTCACCAAATTGCTGAATCCCAAGATGGCTCTATTTGTACTGGCGCTATTCCCACAATTTATCACCCCCAGTCAGGTTCAGTGATTGTGCAAATGCTGTTATTGGCAACCATCCTGAATGCTATTGGCTTGATTATTAATGGTAGCCTGATTTTAGTGGTCAGTAATATGAGTAACCGCTTTAAAACCGGGGAGTTTTCAGCTCGCTGGCCAAACTATTTGCTAAGCGTAGTCTTTACCGGATTAGCGTGTAAATTACTTTTCGATAGCCGCAAATAAAACTAGTGTCGGAATAATGTGAGTAAACAAGGAAAAGGATATGCAGTTAACTGTGCTGGTTGATAACAACACCCTAATAGACAAATATCTTATAGCCGAACCGGGGTTTGTTATCATATTGAAATTAATGGAAAAAATTTTCTTTTTGATACTGGTTACTCTGACGTTTTTCTATGTAATGCGGCAATTCTGGGTATTAATATCAGCAATATCGATAGTGTGATTTTCTCCCATGGTCATAACGACCATAGCGGGGGCTTAACCCATCTTGCACAATATCTAGACCGAACAAATCACTATAGTGAGCAGAAAATAAAACTTGTGGCTCACCCCAATGCATTTACCCCTAAATACTACGAAGATAAATCAATAGGTGCTCATTTTCCGGCTGATGGCTATTCCACCTTTTTCAAACGAATTGATCAGTCCGGTGTTTATTACATTACGGATAATTTACTTTTTTTAGGTGAGATAGAACGTAGTAATGATTTTGAAGGGCTGCATCCTATAGGGAAAACTATCAATTGTTGTGGCCATGAAGTTGACGACTTTGTCATAGACGACAGTGTGATAGTTTATACCAGCCCAGAGGGCATTGTAATTATTACTGGCTGCTCTCACTCTGGGATCTGCAATATTATTGATTATGCTATTAAAGTGACCGGTGATAAGCGCGTTCGGGCTGTTATTGGTGGTTTTCATCTATTAAATACAGAGAAATCCATCCTCACCAGAACATCAGACTATTTCAAGCAGCTCAGCGCACAAGCACTGTATCCCTGTCACTGTACTGACCTAAAAGCTAAAATAGCATTAGCCGGTGCGGTTGATATAGAAGAGGTCGGGGTTGGAATGGTACTTGACTTTAAGTAAAAATATTATCCGGAAAGGGGATTATATATATTTCACAATAAGTAATGTGTGGTCACGAACTTAAAATTAATACATAATCACTACCGAAATTTGAACATTTAAAGATGAAGGATTATGTAATGCTTAAGAATGTACTTTATTTTGATTCAATGCTGACACCAAAAATTCTTACTATTTTATATTGGCTCTCACTGTTTGGCATCATTGTATCCGGCGTACTGGCGATGTTTGGTAGTTTCTTCATAGGGATTGCCATCATCATCGGCGGTGGCATTAGTTCACGTATTGGTTTTGAGATGATCATGATTGTATTCAAAAATAATGAGTATCTGAAAAGAATCGCAGAAAAACCATAATCGTGATTTACCTCGGGTATTCTCATCTTGTTTCGAAATGGAATACCCAGATTGCTTACCACTGACATACTTCCATCATTAACTCACTAAAAACCATACTATCCCCACTACACTCCAATAAACCATGTCTCATCTTTCTTTTCTCATTTTAGGATTTAGCCTAAATGAACGTAACAATATAAAAAATAGTGTCTTTTATTTTTTCATGCTTAACTTTCATCACAACCTTAAAGTAAAAAAAGCATTTAATATGATTATCACTACTATCTACGATCTGGTATGAATAAATTACACATATACTTTATTCGGTAGGTGATCTGGATAGAGTCATGTTCTACAGGTCAGGATGATTATTCATCACTGGGAGGGTTAGGAATAGGGCCTTCTGAGTTTCCGGCTAAGGTAAGTAAAAGACTCATATACACTTTTAGGGGGTCGCATATGTTCGAAAACCAAGACACGTCGATCCTCAATGCTTACTTTGGTACTCATAGCCCATTTTGGCGGCTTGCTTTTGATAGCCAAGCTTTAGAGTTATCTGCAGTTAAAGGGACAACAAATATCGCAATATCCCTTAATTTAGTCCAAACAATGAGAATCCGGAGCTTAACCGGAATTACTGCAAGTTTAGATATTGAAATTGAAATTTATGGTCACCCCCTTCATCTACATCTTGTCGGCCGCAAGATTAATAAGAAAGAATGGGGAGGTACTGCCTCAGCCTATGCTGATACTGAATCTGTAGCTCGTGACTTGGTCATAGGTCTTTCCTTTGCAGAGCAGGTCGTTTCTGAAGCTAATTCAGTGATTGTTATTCTTGATAAAGATGGGTGCGTACAACGATTTAACCACCTTAGCGAAGAATATACCGGTAAGAAAGAGCAAGATGTTATTGGTAAAAACGTCTATGACTTATTTATGACAGCCAAGGAAGGGGCGTCGTCACGGAAAAATATTGAGGGATTCTTTCAGCGTGGTGCATCTTATGAAGCAGAGCGTTGGGTTAACACCGTTAAAGGAAAGCGCCTATTTTTATTCCGCAATAAGTTTGTTCATAGTGGTAGCGGTAAAAATGAGCGCTATCTCATCTGCTCTGGCACTGATATTACCAAAGAGAGACGCGCTCAAGAACGCCTTAGGATTCTGGCCAATACCGATATGATTACTGGTTTACCTAATCGCCATGCTATTCATGAACGCATAAACAGCGCAATCCAAACCCGTGTTGACACCTCTGTAGGTATTATTTATCTCGATCTCGATAACTTCAAAAAAGTGAATGACCATTACGGCCATATGTTTGGTGATCGGTTACTGAAGGATGTTTCTCAGGCTATTTTAAGTTGCCTGGGTGACAACGAAATGCTTGCCCGGTTAGGAGGTGATGAGTTTATTGTTTTGGTCGAAAACGCTACGATAAACTTGCTTGAAACAACTGCACAGAGAATTCTCAACCGTATGAAATCGCCTTTCCGGATTGGATTGATCGAGGTATATACCGGCTGTTCAATTGGTCTTGCACTATGCCCTGAGCATGGCGACACATTGGAAAATATTATTCGCAGCGCAGATACCGCTATGTATACCGCAAAAGAACATGGAAAACAGACCTATTCAATTTTCTCGCAGCAAATGAATAAAAAAGTATCCGAATATGTTTGGCTCGATACCAATTTACGCAAGGGTTTAGAACAGCACCAATTACATGTCTATTACCAGCCAAAAATATCAACCAAAACAGGAAAAGTGCACAGTGTAGAAGCACTCGTCAGATGGTTATCGCCTGAACGAGGTTTGATTGCTCCTCTGGAATTTATCTCCTATGCCGAAGAATCCGGACTTATCAGGCCCCTGGGTAAATGGGTACTGCAAACATCGATGCAACAAGCCGTCGATTGGAGAAAACGCGGGATTAACCTACGAGTTGCCGTCAATGTTTCTGCTCGACAATTGATAGATGAGGCTATCGTTACCAGCTTTATTGAATCTCTCGAAGCCAGCGAACTGGAATCTAGCTTGGTCGATGTTGAATTAACGGAAAGTTGCTTAATTGATAATGAAGACGCCGCTATCAATATAATTAAACAGCTACGCTACTTAGGTGCTCAAGTTCACTTAGATGATTTTGGTACTGGTTATTCTTCACTCTCTCAGTTAGCGCGCATCCCTATTGATGCCATTAAGCTGGATCAAAGTTTTGTTCGCCATATTGATACTAATCCTATTTCACAATCTCTGGTACGAGCCATTATCGTTGTCGCCGAAGCACTTAAAATGCAAGTGATCGCCGAAGGGGTAGAAACTAAAGAGGAAGAAGAATTTCTGGATTCTATTGGCATTGATGAAAAACAGGGATTTCTTTATGCTAAACCAATGCCCGCAGATGAACTGGAGCATTGGCTGATAACACAACACCCTCACCTTTCACTGGATTAGGTGCAAAAACTATATAGCTTTTGGTATTCCTGAAGCATGTCTGTCTTGCAACATAACCAGCCGTTCAATATAGGCGATATCTTTCGGTTCAATAGACAATGCAGAATCAACCCAGTCTTCTGTAATATCCATTAATTCAGAACGCGTTAATTGTAGAACACGCTGCCGCACTCGAATCATAGCTCGTATGGCATTTAATTTAGGCTTGATAGTGTCTATAAATGTGCGTGTCGCAAGATAAGCATCCCCCGGCTGAAATAACTTATCTATTAATCCACGGCTCTCATACCATTCCGCAGCATGGGGTTCACCTGTCCAAATCAGTTGTTCTGCCACTTTCATACCCGCTTTTCTGGCAACTAGTGAATATCCCCCCATACCCGGAAATAAATTAAATGCAATTTCCGGAAATCCCATTCTGGCGGTCGTTTGTGCTAATACAAAGTGATGAGCTAATGCCGCTTCAAATCCCCCACCCAGTGCACTCCCTTCAATCATTGCAATAGAGATAGCACCAGTATCAAACCCACGAGAAGCCGCATGAACACAATCTACGCAAGCACGAGCATAAGCCATTAGCGCTTCCCGCTTACGATTTCTGATCATTTGGGCAAAAAAGTTTAAATCCCCTCCTACATTAAACATATTAGGCACCATCGAACCAGTTACCCAAAAATCGATAGGTAATTTTGATTCTTTAGCGGCCTGTACCAATGTCATAATATTTTCAATTAACTCCAGATTAAAACAGGGGCGGGGATGAGCACGCAGCAACATCCACATGGTATTGCGACCTTCTTCGTAATAAGCCGATATTTGAGATAAATGGCCGGCCTCAGTAAAAGCGCGGCAACTAGGGAGATTAATCATGTTCATATTCTATCCTATGGGTGAGTTAAACACAGATGGTGCTATCGCCTCGGCCTTCTTGAGGAAGTGCTACATTTGCCTTAATGGTGGCAATTTAAGCGGGCAGATAAATAGTGAGTCACCCAATGGATAAATGATGAAAATAATCTGCCGATAGCTCGTCGCGCAGAATGTACACCATGGCGGCCACTGCAATGTCGACTGTCTCCATGTCGATTTTCAGTGTTTATATGACCATGCTCGATCAAAAATTTGTAGTAACAGCGCTCAAACTAAATATGTTTAGTGCTTTTATTATACTTTCAATTATTAACTCTTATCCGGTCACGGAAGAACCTGAATTAAAGCTAAATAAGCTTCATGAAGATCAAATTTTTTTGAAATGCTTGGAGAATATATTTTGGCTGGCTTTAAAATTGCGATGACTATAGCCGCAATGTTAATAGGTTTGTTGCTATAACTTCAGCCACTAATGCTTTATTTAGCACCTTATTCAACATCAGTTTCCAAGGCATACTGGGATATCTATTTTATCCGCTAGCTCTACTAATTGGCATCCCCGCTCAAGATGCTTTGTATGCAGGGAGTATTATGGCGACTAAACTGGTGGCAAATGAGTTCGTTGCATGATTGAGCTGAAAAAAGTTGCCGCCGAAATGTTGCCGAGAGATTTGGGTATTCTTTCTGTATTTTTAGTCTCTTTTGCTAAATTAGCCTCTATTGAAATTGTTACTGGTGCCATTAAAGGGCTAAATGAGCAGCAAGGTAATGTAGTTTCACGATTCGGATTAAAACTAGTATATGGTTCAACTTTGGTTAGCTTACTTTCTGCTGCTATTGCCGGACTGGTCTTGTAACAAAAATACGGTTTATCCATATAAAGTTAATGATATTACAGGCCTTTTACTTCCAATCGGGAGGTAAAAGACCATAAAGCTCAAACTCAATATTTACCTTTAGAAATCAACATATACAATAGTATCAACACGCATAACAGACTCTTGCGCAAACTGCTGTTTATACTGGGAGCGCAGCGCTTCTATTGTATTCTCTTTGTCATCTTTTATGGATAAGCACTAACGCCTTACTATTTTCTTTAGCCACATTCCCATCATTTCCCAACCATTGCCCTTTAGCATCAATAACTGTCAGGCAATCCTTGAAGCGGCTGGTGACATCATTATCAACAAAAGACTGTCATTCAGTGGTGGAAATAGCTAGGTCATGAGGGCGGCTCAAACCGAAAAAGAGGGTCGTTTGTGTCATCGGTTCACCTTTAATACAGCCGGAGACGTTACTTTCACCGTTGCTGTATTGGCTTGACCTGTTCTATCAATCAACCATCCAGCAATGCTCCGATAGCTACCATACCAGCCAAGAATACAGCCCGATATTGGCGCTAATTAACACACTTACCCATGAAAAACTCCACTGAAACAAAAGATAAAATAGAGATAAAAACCACCACTCGATGAGTTACTCTGCAATCAAGTAGAATAATCATCACATGACCTTTAAGCTCTCCCACACTATCTTAATAATTGATTTTCACCCTAAAACAACTAATGAATAACAAACCAATAGTTATTTTTTTATATAAAAATATCAATAAGATAATTAATATTTCAATTAGATTAAATAATTTGAAACGCACGGTTTAGAAAATCTCAGTCGCGACGTTTTTGCTTAGTGACTAAGCTGCCCCCCTTTACTGCCCTTAAGAAATTACATTCAATATGCTACTCAGTGTTCTTTATATTATCGGTATCACCGCTGAAGCCATGACCGGTGCACTGGCCGCAGGCCGCCGTCAGATGGATATGTTTGGCGTCATTATCATTGCATCTGCAACTGCTATCGGTGGCGGCTCAGTTAGAGATATATTGCTGGGCCACTATCCGCTTGGGTGGGTTAAGCACCCTGAATACATTGTTATTGTCGCTGTTGCTGCGATCGTCACAACCTGGATGGCTCCGTTAATGAAGCATTTGCGCCATTTGTTTTTAGTGCTTGATGCCATCGGACTAATTGTTTTTTCTATTATTGGCGCACAAATCGCCCTCGATATGGGCCACAGCACAATTATTGCTGCCATAGCCGCTGTGATTACCGGCGTATTTGGCGGTGTTCTGCGCGATATGTTCTGTAACTGCATTCCATTGGTGTTTCAGAAAGAAATTTATGCCGGTATATCATTTGCTGCTGCATGGATCTACATAGCGCTACAGCAATACACGCCGCTATCCCATAACTGGGTTATTATTATTACACTGGTCACTGGGCTAAGCGCACGATTGCTGGCTCTGAGATTCCGCCTTGGCCTGCCCGTATTCAAATATGAACATTCAGAACATTAAGCTCATCCCGGATGATTACTCTTCGGGCCGAAACCCTGTAATTCCCTGTTGCGATAAGAAATCAGCCATCGTTTGGATTTCTGGGTGATGTAAAAAATGATTAATTTGTTTTGCCCGCACTGCCCCAATACCTGATATCAAGCGCCATTCGGCAATACTCCATTGTTGTAAAGAGTGCCACTGAGAATCAATAGGTATTGCCTGCGGGAATCCCAAAGCCTGTAACCATTGAGGAAAAGGCTGTTGTCTGGCGCGTTGAAATTGCAGATAAATCTTCTCTGCTCGACCTTGCCCAATACCAGGAACGGCCGCAATCTGCTCTACAGACAGTGACAACCAATCGACCAAGCTATTAATAAGCCCATGGTGGACAAGTTCTCGCCAGAGCCCACTTCCCACACCCTGCATATCTAACCCGTTAGCACCACTAAGCCATGCTAAGCGAGATAGAAACTGGGGTTTGCACTCAAGAGGTAAAAGGTGAAAACAACTTAACTGATGGAACTTATTTGCAGCAGGCGGGGTGATTTCGTGCCGCTGGCTTACTCGCCAGATAACATTATCCAATCGTGGAATACCCTGCCCAGCCAATGTGATAGTGACTTGATCACCCGGCACAATATCCCACTGTTTCCAGCGGGCAATAGATCCAATATTTACTCGACGAATCCATTTGTCATCAATTTTTACCGGAGCTACCTGTAAAATAGCGGTAACTTTACCAGTGCGACCAACGGTAAAATGGATATCTTTTATTTCAGTTATTTGCTGGGGAGGTGGATATTTCCATGCTACAGACCAGTTTCCTGGTGTTGCATGCCAATGACGCCCTGCGGGCTCATCTTCTTGACGGATAACCACGCCATCAGTCACAAAAGGTAGCGGCATTTGAAACCAGAGCTTTCGCCAATGAGCAACATCGCTACTGGAAAAGACGGGTTCGCTGTAATAAGCAGTTAAAGGAAATCCCATTTTTTTTAATAATGCAGTTTTTTCCTTCATACTTTTTGGCCCATCCGGCCATGCCCAAATAAAAATACCCAATTTGGTCAGGAATGGAGTTGCAGACTTGCGCATCAGTGCACCTGCAACAGAAGCTCGGGCATTGACACCTCCCGACTGCACTTGTTGATGCCCCTCCATTTGTAAGAATAATTCCCCCTGTAGAGTTAACGAAGGGGGCGCTGCGGTAATATATTGAGGAATAGCAGAAATAAGCGGTGCTTTATCCGTCCAGTCCTGACCTTTCAAGCCATTTCCTCGACTCAAAATTTGAGTCAGGTTTCCTGACTGATAAACCAGTGTGACCGCAACGCCATCTATTTTGGGCTGCACCCAGAGATTCTTCCGCCCCGCCATCCAGTCAATAAGTGCAGTTTCATCTTTAAGCTTTTTTAAGCCGGTGTGAGCAACAGGATGAGGACTCTTCCCGTTACCCGCTATCAACGTGCTATTCTTCGTATCCGGTAGCCCATGACATAATCGCCACCCATGCAGTTTGTCCTGCAATTGATCGTAAATATTATCAGAAAGCAGGCTAATACCTTGCTGGTGATATGCCAAATCCCACTGAAAGAGCTGCTTCGCCAAAAGATCAATTTCGCCTGACATTCTTTCTTCTGACCATTCAGGGCACACAGACTCCGCTCTGGCCCCCCAATTTATAAAACCAAGAATCAGTAGGCTTAGTATTTTCAATTTTTTGCGCATTCATCAGTACCTCCCTTTGCTGGCGGGCAGTAAAACCTGAAATGGCTCGTCCGTCGAAGGGGAAAAAACTTAAATGCGTAAGTGACCGAATAATACTTTTGCACTTGCTGCAACAAGCTGAAATTACGCAATGCTCCCCGCAAAATCATAAAAACGTGCTGTTTATGGGCGAAACATTGAGGTGAAATGTGTTGTAACGCTGCATGACGCGTTACAGCCGTGTATACTGTGCGGAGATTCACACTTCTGCTTTCTACATATCAACCTAATCAACTGAAACGTCATCATGGTTCAAGGCACGCTATACATAGTTTCTGCACCTAGTGGGGCAGGGAAATCAAGTCTGATTCAGGCTTTGTTAAAAACACAACCTTTGTACGACACGCAGGTTTCTGTTTCTCATACCACACGTGATATACGTCCAGGGGAAAATCACGGCGAACATTACTTCTTTGTTTCTAAAGAAGAATTTTGCCAAATGATTGATGACGATGCTTTTCTTGAGCATGCCAAAGTTTTTGAAAATTACTATGGCACCTCACGTCTGGCGATTGAGCAGATTCTCGCAACCGGTGTCGACGTGTTTTTAGATATAGACTGGCAAGGCGCGCAGCAAATTCGCGCAAAAATGCCGACCGCGCGCAGTATTTTTATTTTGCCTCCATCCAAAGAAGAATTGGATCGCCGCTTGCGTGGCCGTGGGCAGGATAGCGAGGAGGTTATTGCAAAGCGAATGGCGCAAGCTGTCGCGGAGATGACCCACTACGCAGAATATGATTATTTAATCGTGAATGATGATTTCAATCTGGCATTGTCTGATCTGAAAACCATTATTCGCGCTGAACGACTGCGTTTAGGCCGCCAGAAACAGCGGCATGACGCTTTAATCACCAAATTATTGGCAGACTGAACAGAGTTTCAGTATCATGCCCAGTCATTTCGTCACCTGTGGAGTAGCAGAATTATGGCACGCGTAACTGTTCAAGACGCTGTAGAGAAAATTGGTAACCGTTTTGACCTGGTGTTGGTCGCTGCTCGTCGGGCACGTCAAATCCAGTCCGGCGGTAAAGACGCACTGGTTCCAGAAGAAAACGATAAAGTCACTGTGATTGCGCTGCGCGAAATCGAAGAAGGCCTGATTACAAATCAGATTCTCGATGTACGTGAACGCCAAGAACAGCAAGAGCAGGAAGCCGCAGAGATCCAAGCGGTAACCGCGATTGCTGAAGGTCGTCGTTAATTAGACAGCGAGTCTACTTTGTACCTGTTTGAAAGCCTGAATCTGCTGATTCTACGTTACCTGCCAGAGGAGCAGATTAAGCGCCTCAAACAGGCATACCTTGTCGCACGTGATGCTCACGAGGGTCAGACACGCTCCAGTGGTGAGCCCTATATCACTCACCCGGTTGCTGTGGCCTGTATTCTTGCGGAGATGCGGCTCGATTACGAAACCTTAATGGCGGCGCTGTTACATGACGTCATTGAAGATACCCCTGCTACTTATCAAGATATGGAGCAGTTGTTTGGGAAAAGCGTAGCCGAGCTGGTCGAGGGCGTTTCTAAACTCGATAAACTGAACTTCCGCGATAAGAAAGAAGCCCAGGCGGAGAACTTCCGCAAAATGATCATGGCGATGGTGCAGGATATCCGCGTCATTTTGATCAAACTGGCTGACCGCACCCATAACATGCGAACGCTGGGCTCTTTGCGCCCGGATAAACGTCGCCGTATTGCCCGCGAAACCCTTGAAATATATAGCCCACTGGCTCACCGGTTGGGTATTCACCATTTAAAAACCGAGCTGGAAGAGCTGGGTTTTGAAGCGCTTTATCCCAATCGCTACCGCGTGATTAAAGAAGTGGTGAAAGCCGCACGTGGTAACCGCAAAGAAATGATCCAAAAAATCTTGGCGGAAATTGAAGGGCGTCTGACGGAAGCTGGGATACCTTGCCGCGTCAGTGGTCGAGAAAAGCATCTCTACTCAATCTATTGCAAGATGAACCTGAAGGAGCAGCGTTTTCACTCCATCATGGATATCTATGCTTTTCGGGTTATCGTTAAAGAAGTCGATACTTGCTATCGCGTGCTGGGGCAAGCTCATAGCCTGTATAAACCCCGCCCTAGCCGAGTAAAAGACTATATTGCTATTCCTAAGGCTAACGGCTATCAATCGTTGCATACCTCATTAATCGGCCCTCATGGAGTTCCGGTAGAGGTACAAATCCGTACTGAAGATATGGATCAGATGGCCGAAATGGGGGTTGCAGCACACTGGGCTTATAAAGAGCAAGGTGAGTCCGGCACCACCGCACAGATCCGCGCTCAGCGCTGGATGCAAAGCTTGCTGGAATTACAGCAAAGCGCGGGCAGCTCATTTGAATTTATTGAAAGCGTAAAATCTGATTTGTTCCCTGATGAGATTTACGTTTTCACCCCAGAAGGGCGCATTGTTGAATTGCCTGCCGGTGCAACACCTGTCGATTTTGCTTATGCCGTGCATACTGATATTGGCCATGCTTGTGTCGGCGCGCGCGTTGATCGTCAGCCCTATCCACTTTCTCAGTCACTCAGCAGTGGCCAAACTGTTGAGATAATTACCGCTCCGGGTGCGCGACCAAATGCCGCTTGGCTGAATTTTGTTGTCAGCTCGAAAGCTCGCGCCAAAATTCGTCAATTGCTGAAAAACCTTAAACGTGATGAATCGGTAAGCCTTGGTCGCCGATTACTGAATCATGCTTTAGGAAATGGCCGAAAACTGTCTGATATTTCTGAAGAAAATATCAAACATGAATTGGATCGTATGAAGTTAGCAACGCTGGATGATTTGCTGGCGGAGATTGGGCTGGGTAATGCAATGAGTGTGGTGGTGGCGAAAAACCTCTTGGGTGACCCATCCACGCTGGCAACTTCTGGTACCCGTAACCTGGCAATTAAAGGTGCCGATGGCGTCCTGATTACCTTTGCCAAGTGCTGCCGCCCAATTCCGGGTGACCCAATTATCGCCCATATCAGCCCCGGCAAAGGTTTGGTTATCCATCATGAGTCCTGCCGTAATATCCGTGGCTACCAAAAAGAGCCAGAGAAGTTTATGGCGGTTGAATGGGACCAAGAGACTGAACAAGAATTTATTGCTGAAATTAAAGTCGATATGTTCAACCAGCAAGGTGCCTTGGCAAATCTGACTGCGGCAATTAATGCGGCCGAATCAAATATTCAAAGCCTGAATACTGAAGAGAAAGATGGCCGGGTATACAGCGCCTTTATTCGCCTGACTACTCGTGACCGAGTCCATCTGGCTAACATTATGCGTAAGATTCGTATCATGCCAGATGTGGTCAAAGTCAGCCGTAACCGTAATTAACGCCTATGAATCCTCAACGCTATGCGCGGATTTGTGAAATGCTTGCTACCAGGCAGCCGGATTTGACGGTTTGTCTGGAGCAAGTACATAAACCTCATAATGTCTCCGCGATTATTCGCACTGCTGATGCCGTCGGCATTCATCAGATTCACGCGATTTGGCCTACCCCTGAAATGTACACGCGGCTCTCTTCGGCTGCCGGTAGCAACAGCTGGGTTCAGGTAAAAACACACTCTGATATTACCGATGCTATAACTCATTTAAAATCGCAAGGTATGCAAATACTTGCGACGCATCTATCTGATAAAGCAGTTGATTTTCGTGAAATTGATTATACTCGTCCAACTTGTATTTTAATGGGGCAGGAAAAAACGGGGATATCTAAAGAAGCTTTGGCAATGGCTGATAAAGACATCATTATTCCGATGATCGGAATGGTGCAATCCCTGAATGTATCAGTCGCTTCAGCACTCCTTTTATATGAAGCCCAGCGGCAGCGGCAAAATGCCGGTATGTATCACCGAACACAAAGTGTTTTGTCAGAAGATGAGCAACAGCGGCTATTATTTGAAGGTGGCTACCCGGTGCTGGCGCAAGTGGCTAAACGCAAAGGGCTTCCCCGGCCTCATATTGATGAGCAAGGCCAGGTTATCGCTGATGTGCAATGGTGGTCAGCCATGCAATCCACGGAGTCTTAAATGAAAGGCCGCCTACTGGATGCCGTACCCCTCAGTACACTTTCCGGTGTTGGCGCGAGTCAGGCCGGAAAACTGGCTAAGATGGGTCTGGAAACCATTCAAGACCTACTGCTTCACCTTCCGCTACGTTACGAAGATCGCACACGACTATACCGAATTGGCGATCTGTTGCCCGGCCTTTCCGTCACTGTTGAAGGTGAAGTTCTCCGCTCTGATATCAGTTTTGGCCGCCGCCGCATGATGACCTGCCAAATCAGCGACGGTAGCGGTGTGCTCACCCTGCGCTTTTTCAATTTTAATGCCGCAATGAAAAACAGCTTATCGCCGGGTAAGCATGTAATTGCCTATGGTGAGGCTAAACGGGGAAATACTGGCCCTGAAATCATTCACCCAGAATATCGGGTGCATGGCGAAAATATCGGTGTTGAATTACAAGAGTCATTGACCCCCGTTTACCCCACAACGGAAGGTATTCGCCAAGCAACTTTGCGTAAACTTATTGATCAAGCTCTGGCGATGCTGGATTCCAGCGTCATTGCTGAATTGTTGCCGATTGAATTAAGCCGCTCGCTGATCAGCCTGCCAGAAGCGATTCATACTTTGCATCGTCCACCAGCAGACATTCAACTAGCCGAGTTAGAACAAGGCAAGCATCCTGCTCAACGGCGGCTGATAATGGAAGAACTGCTGGCCCATAACCTCAGCATGCTGGCAGTCAGGGCGGGAGCACAAAGTTATCGGGCGCTATCCTTATTGCCCGAAGAACAACTTAAACAACGTTTTCTTGCGGCACTGCCTTTCACGCCAACCCAAGCCCAACAGCGGGTTGTGGCGGAAATCGAGCAAGATATGACACATAATTTCCCGATGATGCGGCTGATTCAAGGGGACGTTGGCTCGGGAAAAACACTGGTTGCCGCACTGGCCGCACTGCGTGCTATTACCCATGGTAAGCAGGTCGCGTTGATGGCTCCCACTGAGTTATTGGCTGAACAGCATGCCAATACTTTCCGCCAATGGCTGGAACCGTTAGGTTTACAAGTGGGCTGGCTGGCTGGGAAACAAAAAGGCAAAGCACGGCTGGCACAACAAGAAGCTGTCGCCAGTGGTCAGGTCGCCATGGTCGTGGGTACTCACGCCATGTTTCAGGAACAAGTGCAGTTTTCTGGATTAGCACTAGTTATTATTGATGAGCAGCATCGTTTTGGTGTTCACCAGCGGCTCGCGTTATGGGAAAAGGGTGAGGAGCAAGGCTTCCATCCACACCAGTTGATTATGACAGCAACCCCCATTCCCCGAACGCTGGCTATGACGGCCTATGCTGATCTCGATACCTCGGTCATTGACGAACTGCCCCCTGGCAGAACCCCAGTCACGACAGTCGCGATTCCAGACACTCGCCGCAGTGATGTGATTCAACGGGTTAAAAATGCCTGTTTGGAAGAGGGCCGACAAGCTTATTGGGTCTGCACCTTGATTGAAGAATCTGAGCTGCTGGAAGCCCAAGCCGCTGAAGTTACCTGCGAGGAGCTGAAAATTGCCTTGCCGGAGATTAAAGTCGGTTTGGTACATGGCCGGATGAAAGGGCCAGAAAAACAAGCAGTTATGCTGGCTTTCAAACAAGGTGAATTGCAATTACTGGTTGCTACCACCGTGATTGAAGTTGGGGTTGATGTACCGAATGCCAGTTTGATGATTATCGATAATCCGGAGCGGTTAGGGTTAGCGCAATTGCACCAGTTACGTGGCCGCGTGGGCCGTGGGGCCGTCGCTTCACACTGTGTTCTGCTGTACAAAACACCGCTGAGTAAAACGGCTCAGATGCGTTTGCAAGTGCTGCGCGACAGTAATGACGGTTTTGTTATCGCCCAGCGGGATTTAGAGATTCGCGGCCCCGGCGAATTATTAGGGACGCGCCAAACCGGCAGTGCCGAGTTTAAAGTGGCTGATTTACTGCGCGATCAGGCCATGATTCCAGAAGTGCAAAGAGTGGCTCGCCACCTACATCAACAATATCCCGAACATGCACAGGCATTAATAGAACGCTGGCTACCAGAGCGAACGCGTTATACCAATGCTTGATGATTAAGGAGCGGTTTTGTCCGCCCCTTAAGACTATCCTTACAACAAAATTATCCCACTACCGCCGGGAAGATTGGCAGCAACAGATAAAGCTTAATCACGATCACATTGACGATATCAATAAAGAACGCACCGACCATCGGCACCACCAAGAAAGCTAAATGTGATGGACCGAAACGGTCAGTAATGGCCTGCATATTCGCAATGGCCGTCGGTGTCGCACCTAAACCAAAACCACAATGGCCCGCCGCTAACACGGCCGCATCATAGTTTTTACCCATCAACCGATAAGTAACAAAGATAGCGTACAGCGCCATCGCCAATGCTTGTACCGACAAGATAACCAACATCGGCAATGCCAGTGAAGCCAGTTCCCACAGTTTCAGGCTCATCAAGGCCATTGCCAGAAACAGTGACAAACTGACATTCCCCAACACCGAAACCGCGCGATCAAAGACTTTATAGAAGCCGATTACCGCGAGTGTGTTACTGAGAATAACCCCGACGAATAACACGCAGACAAAGGTCGGTAACTCAAACATCGTGCCCTGTAACGCACTAGAAATCACTTGGCCAGCCATCAGGCAAATCGCAATCATGGCGATGGTTTCGACCAAGACCAATGAAGTTATCATGCGGCCCGCCGAAGGCTTTTCAAAAGCGGAGGGTACTTCGCTGTCTTCTGGGGTGCCATCTGGTGTGGAAGAGTGTTTGACCAGATAGCGAGCCACTGGGCCACCAATCAACCCGCCCAAAACAAGGCCAAATGTTGCACAAGCCATGGCCACTTCAGTTGCATTTTCAAAGCCATAGCGTTCAACAAACACTTTGCTCCATGCTGCGCCGGTACCGTGCCCACCGGATAATGTAATTGAGCCAGCCAATAAGCCCATGAGCGGATCTAAACCCATCAGCTTCGCGAGAGCGATGCCAATTGCGTTCTGCATCAGTAGCAAGCCAACGACCACAAAGACAAACACACTCAAGGCCTTGCCACCGGCGCGTAAACTCGCCAAGTTAGCATTCAGGCCAATTGTTGCAAAGAATGCCAGCATCAAGGGGTCTTTCAGCGACATATCAAAACTGATTTCCCAACCGAGGGTCTTTTGCATCAGCAGCATCATGAAAGCCACCAGCAGGCCACCGGCAACAGGTTCTGGAATAGTGTACTTTTTTAGAAAAGGGACTGTTTGTACGAGTTTTCGGCCTAACAATAAAACCAGACAGGCCGCGACTAGCGTGCCGTAGGTATCGAGATGAAACATCTTGGTACTCCATGCGATTAAAATATCGAATAAAAATATGACGTTAGACAGTTCCTTAATAAACGCCAAAGCAGTAAGAAGAGGATTAGAAAAAAAAATCCTCTCGATTACAAGTTTAGTAAAAGAAAAACATGAACTAGCGGCAAACAAGAATATTTAAGAAAACACAGCGCAACCGATTGCTTTTGTGAGGCGGATCATTAAAATGCCCTCTTTGCCGATCCGGGAATGCCACTCCATGTCTACGCAATCCGCCGAACTTGATGCACCGCAGCAAACAACAACTCGCCCCAGCGAACTCATTTATCGTTTAGAAGACCGCCCGCCACTCACCCAAACTTTGTTTGCCGCATGCCAACATTTATTGGCTATGTTTGTCGCGGTGATAACCCCCGGCCTGCTAATTTGTCAGGCGCTAGGGCTGCCAGCGGAAGATACCCAGCGCATTATCAGCATGTCACTGTTTGCCTCCGGCCTGGCGTCGCTGCTGCAAATTAAAACTTGGGGGCCGGTGGGCTCTGGCCTGTTATCCATTCAGGGCACCAGTTTTAACTTTGTTTCTCCGCTGATTATGGGCGGTTTGGCGCTGAAAAATGGTGGGGCTGATATCCCGACCATGATGGCGGCCTTGTTCGGTACCTTGATGGTTGCGTCCTGTACCGAAATTATACTTTCCCGTTTCTTGCATCTGGCGCGCCGCATTATCACCCCTCTGGTATCCGGTATTGTGGTGATGATTATCGGCCTGTCATTGATTCAAGTTGGGCTGACATCTATTGGTGGCGGTTATGGTGCGATGAGCGACCATACTTTTGGCTCACCTAAAAATCTCTTATTAGCCGGCTCCGTGCTGTTAGTCATTATTTTACTGAACCGCCAGCGCAATCCGTATCTACGAGTGGCCTCTTTGGTTATCGCCATGGCAGTGGGTTATCTGTTGGCGTGGGCGCTAGGTATGTTGCCTGAAAGCCGCCCAGTCGTAGACACCGCCCTGATTACCATCCCAACGCCGCTGTACTATGGTTTGTCTTTTGACTGGAACCTGCTGGTGCCGCTGATGCTTATCTTCATGGTGACCTCACTTGAAACCATCGGGGATATCACCGCAACCTCAGATGTATCAGAGCAACCGGTTCGTGGCCCGTTGTACATGAAACGCCTGAAGGGCGGTGTGTTAGCAAATGGTTTGAACTCCATGCTTTCCGCCGTGTTTAACACTTTCCCGAACTCCTGCTTTGGCCAAAACAATGGAGTTATCCAGTTGACCGGGGTTGCCAGCCGCTATGTCGGTTTTGTGGTTGCACTGATGCTGATTGTTCTGGGCCTATTCCCTGCGGTGGCTGGGTTTGTGCAGCATATTCCAGAACCCGTGCTGGGCGGCGCAACTCTCGTCATGTTCGGCACGATTGCCGCTTCCGGTGTGCGGATCGTCTCTCGCGAAACCCTTAACCGCCGTGCGATTATGATTATGGCGTTGTCATTGGCGGTCGGTATGGGTGTGGCACAGCAACCACTGATTCTGCAATTTGCACCTGACTGGATCAAAACTCTGCTTTCTTCCGGAATTGCCGCTGGCGGTATTACTGCCATCGTACTTAACTTACTCTTCCCAGAAGAAAAATAATCTTTACGCTAATACGTCACTGAAATGGCCAGTCGGAAAAGACACCGGCCATTTTTTTATGCCCCGATAACTGATTGTCTATTGAGCTAATGAACAATTTGCGGCATAAACAGAGTTCCGTATACAGACTGGCGTGGAAATACCGGATGAAATTTCTCGGGAAAGTGCTGCTAACGTTATTACTGCTATTAGTACTGTCTATAGTGCTGTGCTATGTACTGCTTCAAACTAGCTGGACTGCTGGTTGGTTAAGCCGTTGGGTCAGTGATAACAGTGAATATCGCCTCTCTCTGGGGAAAATAGACCACTCATGGTCACAACCTGGGCAAATCAGCTTTACTGATGTCACGCTAGGGCGGGCCAAGCAACCTCCATTTCTTATTGCTCAGCAGGCCGTATTTGGTCTGGGCTGGCAACAACTGACCGAGCCTCGCCATTTTCTCAGCCTTAATTTGCAAAATGGTAGTTTAACCCTCAATAACAGCACATCACCGCTACCTTTGCAGGCTGATACTTTGCGGCTGACCAATATGGCGCTGAATACCACTATTGAGCCGCAAAATGCGGCTGGTCAGTGGAAAGTGGTTGGGCAACAAATCAATGGCGGGCTGATTCCTTGGCAGCCACTATCCGGTAATAGTCTGGGTGAAAATGCCCAATTTCAGTTCAGCGCGGGTTCTTTGACCATCAATGGCATCACCGCTGAAAAACTGTATCTGCAAGGTTCAATACAGAAAAACACTCTCACTTTGAATAATTTCGGGGCTGATATCGCACAAGGGGAGCTGACTGGCAATGCCAGTCAATCCGCTGACGGAAGTTGGCTGGTCGATCGCTTGCGCTTGAGTAATATTCGCCTGCAAACCTCGGTAGCATTAGAAGATGTCTGGAATACATTTTTACAATTTCCTCCCATTACGCTGAAACGCTTTGATTTAATTGATGCGCGGGTTGAAGGGAAAAATTGGGCGTTTAATGATTTAGATCTCACCCTTAAAAATATCACGTTTAAGCAAGGTGATTGGCAAAGTGATGATGGGGAATTATCTCTCAATGCCGGTGACATTATTAAAGGTAATATTCATCTGATTGACCCTATCGCGACATTAGCATTATCGCCAGCAGGGGTAGCAATTAACCAGCTTTCCACTCGTTGGCAAGATGGCCTATTAAGAACCAAGGGGAACTGGGAACGGGATACTCACCGCCTACAACTCGATGAGCTGACACTGGTGGCTCTGGTTTATACCCTCCCCACTGACTGGAAGCAGCAATGGCAGCAAACACTGCCAAACTGGTTGTCTGAGGTCTATATCAACAAGTTAAGTGCTAACCGTAACTTGTTGATTGATATCAGCCCAGACTTCCCATTCCAAATGACTTCACTGGATGCGGCGGGGACTAATTTACAGCTCGCCAAAAATCATCAGTGGGGAGTGTGGTCTGGCTCATTAATGTTGAATGCCGGAAATGCCACTTTTAATAAAAACGATGTCCGCCGCCCATCATTAGCTCTGAGCGCTAATGAACAACAAATTACAGTGAGTGATTTAAGTGCTTTCACTACAGAGGGATTGCTGGAAGCCAGCGCCACGATTGACCAAACACCCGCCAGAACCTTCTCACTCGCGCTGACTAGCCGCTCTGTCGACCTTAACATTTTACAAAATTGGGGCTGGCCAATATTATCGCGACAAGGACTACCGCTGCAAGGGCTGGGTAATTTGAAATTGCAGATAAAAGGTAACTTGGCAGCAGATAAGCCATTGAAACCAACCCTTAATGGCTCTCTGCAAGCCACTGATAGCCACGGGCAGCAAGTTAACCAAACAATGCAGCACGGCGAGGTGCATGGCATAGCAGGGCAATAAGGGCGGTTAATACTGTCTTACCGGATTGCCATTGAGTAACAACCGCCGATTACGCTAAATACCCCATGTAATCGGCGCAGCGGCTTATCCCTGTATAAGCGGGAAAGAACCTGAATATTCAAAGAAGCTTTGCGGGACATAATTATTGATATTATTTTCATAGCAATAATCCACTATCTGCCGCCGACTGGAAACACCAGCCTTATCATATATTTTCTGAGTAATATTACTGACAGTTCTGGATGATAAATGGAGCTTTTTCGCAATATCTTTACTGGAGAATGAGTGTAAAATATAAAATAAAACCTCCCATTCCTTTTTGGTAAATAATTCTGATGGCGGAGTGAATACAAGAGATGTGGGTACTTTTATCTTATTTAAATGAGTTAATATGAGATCCTGCACCGGCCTGGCATGGCAAATAACCCCTTGTGAAATGCCGTTTTCATCGATTAAAGGATATTTATCACAAAAATAAGCTGTGAAATAAGAAAGTCCATTAAGTAGATGTATTTCAACCGATGTAACACGATCCTGTATTAACTCCACCTGCCTATCTTGCCTCTGAAATTCGACTTCAAACTCTGAGACTGGAGTAGGAAGTTCACCATCAAACCGCCCTTCCACATTATATTTTTTAGGCAAATCTAAAAATTCATTGAATTTAGGATTTGCATAAATATATCTTGATTGATTATCTTTTACCTCCCATGGTTCTGAACTGTGTTCCCAAAATCTTATTAGTACATCCAGTGAATTCTTTAAGTTTTCATCCATTATAACCTCCAATTATATTTTAACTTTCCTTATGTTAATGGGAAAGAACCTGAATATTCAAAGAAGCTTTGCGGGACATAATTATTGATCTTATTTTCATAACAATAATCTATGACCTGATTTTTACTGGTAACTCCAGCTTTGCTATAGATGCTTTGGATTATATTGCAGACTGACCTAGATGATAAATGGAGTTTTTTAGCAATCTCTTTACTTGAAAAAGCATGCAAAACATAAAACAACACTTCCCATTCTCTTTTGGTGAACAACTCTGATGGTGGTGTAAATAACAGTGACGTGGGTACTTTTATTTTATTTAAATGGGTTAATATTATATCTTCTACCGGCCTACCATGACAAATAACCCCTTGAGACACGCCATTACTATCTATTAATGGATATTTATCAACGAAATAAGGAGTGAAATATGAAAGCCCATCCCACGCATGTATTTCAACCGCTGTTATACGATCCTGTGACAATTCCACCTGACGATCATGTTTTTGAAATTCAACCTCAAACTCTGATATTGGTGCAGGAATATCTCCATCCGTTCGTCCTTCCAGAGTAAACCCACCAGGTAAGGTTAATAACTTACGCAACCTATTATTTCCATAAATATATCGTGATTGACTATCTTTTACTGCCCAAGGTTCTGAGCTTCGCTCCCAAAATCTTATTAGTACATCCAGTGAATTCTTTAAGTTTTCATCCATTATAACCTCCAGTTATATTTTAACTTTCCTTATGTTAATGGGAAAGAACCTGAGTATTCAAAGAAGCTTTGCGGGACATAATTATTGATCTTATTTTCATAACAATAATCTATGACCTGATTTTTACTGGTAACTCCAGCTTTGCTATAGATGCTTTGGATTATATTGCAGACTGACCTAGGTGATAAATGGAGTTTTTTAGCAATCTCTTTACTTGAAAAAGCATGCAAAACATAAAACAACACTTCCCATTCTCTTTTCGAAAATGATTCTGATGGAGGAGTAAATATAAGCGACGTTGGGACTTTTATTTTATTTAAATGCATCAGAATGAGATTTGGCACTGACCTTGCGTGAAAAATAAGGCCCTGAGCGATGCCGTGTTCATCTATTAATGGATATTTATCACAAAAATAAGGCTGAAAATAAGTTTGCCGTTCAAATGCATGAATTTCGATGGTTGTCGCTCGCTCTTGCGATAATATAGCCTGCCGGTCATGCTCTTGAAATTCAGCTTGAAAGTCTGCTGTAGGAGCAGGAAGTTCCCCATCTAACCGCCCTTCCACATTAAATTTATCAGGTAACCCTAATAACTCACAAAATCTATTATTAGCATAGATGAATATTGATTTACAATCCTTTACTCCCCAAGCCTCTGAGCTATTTTTCCAAAATGGGATTAACATTTTAACTGAATCTAATAACGATTTATCCATCGTCTTACCCTCCTAGATTTTTCTTATTCTTCGAATAATGCTACATCCGCGATAATCGATAAATCGACTAGGCCATATTTCTTGCGGAGTAATACCAATAGCGTTTGCAATAATCATCTCGCCCTTTGGCCATGGGCGTGTCAGTGCGTTAGCCAGTGTTCCGGGGGAAAGCCCGCTCTCTCGTGATAATGCTGAGAGAGAGCCTTTCTTTTTGCGTATAGCGGCTAATATCTCTTGTCTATGCCAGTCCTTATTCATCTTAATTCCCTCTTTAATAAAAATTAAAAACATCAATAAACTTAATAATCCGACAATCAAATTAGCTTATTAATAACAACCTAAGATAGGGTAAAAATTAAAAAATAAAATAAAACGTCGGGTGATGAGTAATTAAATAACGATTACCACGCATCGTCTAGTGTATTAGTTACTCTATTTACTGCTAGGTAATATTGAGAAATGGTTAAGAAATAAATATGAAATTTTCTAGCGATAGGAATAAAAAATTATCACCACTGTATTAATCAAAACAAACAGTGTAGAACTAAAAACTAGAATATATTTGATAATATTATGAAAGGTTAGAACATTAAATCACACTTCACTGCCATCATTTATCGCGCAACCCGCTCATCAGTTATCAATGAACGGGTAAGATAATAATTAGTTAACCCCATCACTCCCTGCTTCGACGGGTAGAACCATGTAAGTTCCTGAGAATACGGCACCAGCATCTTCATCGCCAAATAAGTTCACATCTAGCTGCACTCTGGCACGGCGGCCACGCGCCAATCTATCCAGATCCCCACTGAGTGAACTCAGCTCTGCAACCGCTCGTGGTCGTCCAGTGACGGGGGAACTGTAGCGAATATGAGCATCAGCAAGAATAATTGTGCCGCCCAAATGACGTTCTCGCAGTAATAACCAAATCAACCCCCAGCCCGTTAACGTCGCTAACGAAAAAAGGCTGCCGGCAAATAAAGTATGATGAGGGTTCTGATTGCCCGCCTCTGGCATCGTGGTCACAAACCGCTGGCCAGTATATTGGCTGATGCGCACACCCATTTTTTCGCTGAGTGGGATATGGTCGTACCAAGCCTGCTGCAACTGGCCGCACCAATCTGGGCGATGCAGGATATCATCCATGGTTGCCACCGGTTTAATCATTAAAAAGTGACGAACGGGTGTGGTCTGCGGGGCCGTTATTTCCCCTTGGCTGACAAAACCTAACTTGGCAAAGAAATCGACCGCATCTTCACGAGCACTACACACTACCCGCTTTACCCCTTCTTGGCGCGCCACAGACTCCAACGTCATCGCGACTAACGTCCCTAACCCCTTAGCACGAACTGAAGGGTCCACAGCCAGAAAGCGAATAGCGGCCTCATTATCAGCATTTATATATAAACGGCCAATAGCAACAGGCTTCCCTTGCTCATCCACCACCATTTGATGATGGGCCATCGCGTCATAAGCATCTTTTTCAGAGCCTATCGGTTGATGTAGCGGCTTGCGTAACATTTCCCAACGGAATTGATAATAATCTTTAAGTTCTTGTTCTGTTGTGGGCACACGCAAGTGATACATAGGAGCATTCTCTCTTTAAAATTATCAATAAAATCTATATTAGATTCCTCAATCTTGGGTGAAATCCTGTCTCTATACTTGCAACCAGAAAGTCACTGGGCCATCGTTGACCAAGCTAACTTTCATATCCGCTGCAAATATTCCCGTTTCAGTTTTTACACCACGCTCGCGGCACTGAGCAACAAAATACTGATAAAGCCGGTCAGCTTCTGCAGGAACTGCACCTCGTGAAAAGCTCGGTCTCATACCTTTTTGCGTATCAGCCACTAACGTAAATTGTGAAACCACCAGCACACTGCCCCCAGCTTGCTGGACATTCAGATTCATTTTGTCGTCTTCATCACCGAAAACCCGGTAACCCAATACCTTTTCACATAAGCGCCGTGCTTTTTGCTCGGTATCCTCTTGTTCGACACCAAGTAATATCAACAAGCCAGGGCCAATTTCACCCACAACCGTCCCATCAACCACGACATTGGCGCTGAGCGCCCGTTGAATCAACGCAATCATAATGCCTTACATCTCCTGACTCTGGCTTTCCTCGATATTCGTTTTATCTCGCTGAGCACGATATTCCCCCAAGGTGACGGTAATTTCCGCCCCCAGCAACACAATGCACCAGCTCCAGTAAACCCAGAGGAATAAAATAGGGATGACGGCCAGCACCCCGTAAATCAGCTGATAAGACGGAAACAGAGTGATGTACATTGTGAATCCTTTCTTACCTAACTCGAAAAGCAATGCGGCAATCAGCGCGCCAATCACAGCATCTCGGGCTGGCACCCGTACCGTTGGCACCACACTGTACAATAACCAAAACGAAACCCAAGAAATCAGCAATGGAAATAACCGCAGTGTTTCGTCGATCATGCTGTCTACCTGGGCATTTGCCAGCCATTGCAATGACAGCAGATACGAGCTGATCACCATGCTGGCCCCGACGAGAATCGGCCCTAACGTCAGTACCATCCAATAAATAGCAAATGAAAAAACCAGTGACCGGTGAACTTTACTGCGCCAGATAGTGTTGAGCACACTGTCGACAGAGTAAATCAGCAGTAGCGCGGTCACAATCAAGCCGCAAGTGCCCACCACCGTCATGCGATTTGAGTTCGCCACAAATTGCTCAAGATAACTTTGGATGATATCGCCAGTGGCAGGCATAAAATTAGCAAATATGAAGGCTTTCAATTTTATGCTGATATCGGCAAACATCGGAAAAGCCGCAAACAGGGCAAAAATCACAGTTATCAAGGGCACCAGAGAAAGCAATGATACATAGGCCAAATGCCCAGCCAGTATTGTTAACCCGTCTTTATCAATTCGGGTGTAAAGCATTCGCCCGAATGTAATACTGGGTTTTAAAGATGCAGATAAGCGAAAACGCGGAAAATTCGCCATGTTTATCTCTCAGTCAACACAGTTAAGCTCGGTTATGGGCTAGCTTAAGGCTAACCCATTAATCACTCGAGTAAGAACTTATCAGGAAAAATAAGCAGGAATAACCTTTCGGTCAGTGACATGAATACCGGTAATGCCCTCAATTCTGGCTGCAACAATATTCGCCTCAACATCATCAAAAAACACAGCTTGTTCCGCAGGGATATTTTCCGCGCTCAATACATGTTGATAAATCCTGGCTTCAGGTTTGCGCATCCCCAAGTCTTGGGACAAATACAGATGATCGGCAGCAGCGGCAACTTCAGGGTAGTGCTGTGGCCAGTAATTGCAATGCAGGCGATTAGTATTAGATAGCACCACTACCCGGTGCCCTTCTGCCCGCAACTTTTGCATAATCGTGATGACTTCAGGACGTAAGGCCACAAATACCGCCTGCCAACCCTCAGCAAACTGTTCAAAACTCAATGATAGCCCCATCTCGTCACTCAGCTGGCGGGCAAAATCCTCATCGCTGATTTCACCGCGCTCATGCTGCTGGAAGACCTCTCCCATCGTAAAGCGCTCGCTCAGTGTCGCCAACGGGACACTGCTTAATTTACTCCAAACGCCCAACACACGTTTGAAGTCGATATCAACAATCACATTCCCTAGATCAAAGATATACAGCATGGCGCTCTCCCAATTAGATGGTGAGTTTTACTGTAACGGGAAAAAAGAAAACTGAATAGAGAGAGTGGCAAAAAGGAGGGGTCAGTCAGGAAAAATAATATTTTTACCGTTATGACAAAAAACAAAAAGTATCGTCAAAGGCATTGGAGTTGGAGTTGCAGCTTCAAGGAAGCAGATGATAGAACTCAGGGCGCTGCTAGCGCCCTAAGTATCAGTGAAACTAAGAAGAATTAACCTTCTTTAGGACCACGACCTGCACGCTTACGATCGTTTTCCGTTAAATGACGCTTACGGATACGGATTGATTGCGGGGTAACTTCAACCAATTCATCGTCATCAATGAATTCCAGAGCCTGTTCCAGAGTTTTCTTCAGGAAAGGAACCAGAGTGGTTGCTTCGTCAGTACCCGATGCACGCATGTTGGTCAACTGCTTACCCGTCAAACAGTTTACAGTCAGGTCGTTAGAACGTGAGTGAATACCGATGATTTGGCCTTCATACACTTCTGTACCGTGACCGATGAACAGTTTGCCGCGGTCTTGCAGTTTGAACAATGCAAACGCAACAGCTTTACCCTGACCATTAGAAATCAGTACGCCGTTTTGACGTTGGCCGATCTCGCCTGGACGCACATCATCATAATGACTGAATGTGGAGTACAGCAGGCCAGTACCTGAAGTCATGGTCATGAATTCAGTACGGAAGCCAATCAGGCCACGGCTTGGGATCATATAATCCAGACGAATACGACCTTTGCCGTCCGGAACCATGTCCTTCACATCGCCTTTACGTTCACCCATGGCTTGCATCACTGAGCCCTGGTGCTGTTCTTCGATATCCAAAGTTACGCTTTCAAATGGTTCTTGATTGCGGCCGTCGATAACACGGTTGATAACTTTAGGACGAGATACAGCCAGTTCGAAACCTTCGCGACGCATGTTTTCGATCAGAACCGACAGGTGAAGTTCACCACGGCCAGATACGCGGAACGCATCAGAATCTTCAGTTTCTTCAACACGCAATGCTACGTTATGAATCAGCTCTTTGTTCAGGCGGTCAAGAATTTGACGTGAAGTCACGTACTTACCTTCTTTACCACAGAACGGAGAGGTGTTAACGCAGAAATACATGGTAACGGTTGGTTCATCAACAGACAGTGCTGGCAATGCTTCAACAGCATTAACGTCACAGATAGTGTCGGAGATATTCAACTCACCCAGACCGGTGATAGCCACGATGTCGCCAGCTTCAGCCTCGGTCGCTTCGATACGCTCCAGACCCATGTGAGTCAGAACTTTACCGACTTTACCGTTACGCGTCTTGCCTTCGCTATCAATGATAGTGACTTGCTGGTTTGGCTTAACTTTACCGCGTTTGATACGACCGATGCCGATAACACCAACATAGTTGTTGTAATCCAGCTGAGAGATCTGCATCTGGAACGGCGCTTCAAGCTCAACTTGTGGCGCAGATACATGGTCAACGATAGCTTGATACAACGGAGTCATATCTGCCGCCATATCATTGTGGTCTTCACCCGCGATACCCATCAATGCAGATGCATAAATGATAGGGAAGTCCAGTTGTTCGTCAGTTGCATCCAGGTTGACGAACAGGTCAAACACCTGATCCACAACCCAGTCAGGACGCGCGCCAGGACGGTCAACTTTGTTGATTACCACGATTGGTTTCAGACCATTAGCAAAAGCTTTTTTGGTCACGAAACGGGTCTGCGGCATCGGGCCATCCATTGCGTCGACGACCAACAGCACAGAGTCAACCATAGACATTACGCGCTCAACTTCACCACCGAAATCGGCGTGTCCTGGAGTATCCACGATGTTGATGCGGTAGTCTTTCCATTTAATGGCAGTATTTTTTGCGAGGATAGTTATCCCACGCTCTTTCTCCAAATCGTTGGAGTCCATTACACGTTCAGTTGCTTCAGTACGTTCACCGAAAGTACCAGATTGTTGTAGCAACTTATCAACCAGGGTAGTTTTCCCATGGTCAACGTGCGCAATAATGGCGATGTTACGCAGATTCTCGATCACAGCTTTTTTGCCTCAGGCATTTAGAAATAGCGCGCTATTGTACACGTATTAGGCGAGGGACTAAACAAGATCACAAACTTCTCTTATAAACAACCTAACGACGGTGTGTTTGTGATCCCTTTCACGGTGCAAAAACAGCCTCTCGGCCCACTTTTGCACCAATACGGTGCCCAATGGCGCAAATGAAGCACCAAAATAGTGCAATATAACTATCCTGGTGCATACTGAATATCAGCAGACCCCTATGATATGGCATAAACGGGGGGTTTGGAAAGTTGGCATAGATTTCGCAATGTATTTTAGCATGAATAACGGTCATGAAAAATCAGCATGGACGTTAGCCTGCATAAAAAGATAACTGAACACCCTAACGGTAATCGTTCCACGACGACGACTATGACAAATCCAGGAGATATAAGTATGTCCGCTGAACATGTTTTGACGATGCTGAATGAGCACGAAGTGAAATTTGTTGATTTGCGCTTCACCGATACTAAAGGGAAAGAACAGCACATCACTATTCCAGCTCATCAGGTCAACGCTGACTTCTTCGAAGAAGGCAAAATGTTTGATGGCTCCTCGATTGGTGGCTGGAAAGGCATTAACGAATCCGACATGGTACTGATGCCAGACGCCAGCACCGCTGTTATGGACCCGTTCTTCGAAGATTCCACACTGATTATCCGTTGTGACATTCTCGAGCCAGGCACCCTGCAAGGTTATGACCGCGACCCGCGTTCTATCTCCAAACGCGCAGAAGAATTCCTGAAATCTTCTGGTATCGCGGATACCGTGTTGTTTGGGCCTGAGCCAGAATTCTTCCTGTTCGATGACGTTCGTTTTGGTAGCAGCATCCGTGGCTCCCACGTCGCTATCGATGATATCGAAGGCGCATGGAACTCCAGCACCAAATACGAAGGCGGCAACAAAGGCCACCGTCCAGCAGTAAAAGGCGGTTACTTCCCTGTCCCTCCGGTCGATTCTTCACAGGATCTGCGTTCTACCATGTGTTTGACCATGGAAGAAATGGGCCTGGTTGTTGAAGCACACCACCATGAAGTGGCAACAGCCGGTCAAAACGAAGTGGCTACTCGCTTCAATACCATGACCAAGAAAGCTGACGAAATTCAGATTTACAAATACGTTGTGCACAACGTGGCACACGCGTTTGGTAAAACCGCGACTTTCATGCCAAAACCTATGTTCGGTGATAACGGTTCCGGCATGCACTGCCATATGTCTTTGTCCAAGAACGGCACTAACTTGTTCGCAGGTGACAAATACGCGGGCCTGTCTGAAATGGCGCTGTTCTATATCGGCGGTATCATCAAGCACGCAAAAGCAATTAATGCCTTGGCTAACCCAACGACAAACTCCTACAAGCGTTTGGTCCCAGGCTACGAAGCACCGGTAATGCTGGCATACTCTGCCCGTAACCGTTCAGCTTCTATCCGTATCCCTGTGGTTGCCAGCCCGAAAGCGCGTCGTATTGAAGCGCGTTTCCCAGACCCAGCGGCTAACCCGTACCTGTGCTTCGCAGCGCTGCTGATGGCTGGCCTTGATGGCATCATCAACAAAATTCACCCTGGTGATGCGATGGACAAAAACCTGTATGACTTGCCACCGGAAGAAGAAGCTGAAATTCCAAAAGTTGCAGGCTCACTGGACGAAGCAATGGCTGCACTGAACGAAGACCGCGAGTTCTTGACCCGTGGTGGCGTGTTCACTGACGACGCTATCGATGCTTACATCGAACTGCGTAAAGAAGAAATGGACCGCGTTCGTATGACTCCGCACCCAGTTGAGTTCGAACTGTACTACAGCGTTTAATTGTTTTTAGTTTTTTGTTGCCGTGGAAACTTTTGGCCCATTTCATAATGGGCTTTTTTCTCCACTTTTCGTTTTCATACCTCTGGCTCAGTGGTGACTGAACTGGAGTAAAATACAACCCAAAATAATTCGAGTTGCAAGAAGGCGGCAAGCGAGAGAGTCCTGATGAGCTTACATAGGTAAGTGATTCGGGTGACAAATCTGCCAGGAGCAGGTTTGAACGCTGCGTGCAGCGGCCTCGCAGAGGCGAGGGCCAGGGATGGGCCGAGTAACGAACGCAGCCAACGCACATGCGGCTTGAAGTATGACGGGTTAGGAGTCTGCGTAATGGCAACAGGCACGCTGCCCGATGCTGGGCAGATCCTTAATTCTCTCATTAATAGCATCCTGCTATTAGATGATGATTTGGCTATCCATTATGCCAATCCCGCTGCCCAGCAACTTCTGGCGCAAAGCTCCCGTAAACTTTTTGGTACACCTTTGCCAGATTTATTAGGCTATTTTTCCCTCAATATCGACTTGATGCGGGAAAGCCTACATACGGGGCAAGGTTTTACCGATAATGAAGTGACATTAGTGGTTGATGGCCGTGCGCATATTTTATCGCTGACCGCGCAGTCATTACCGGAAGGTTTTATATTGCTGGAAATGGCACCGATGGATAACCAACGTCGGCTAAGCCAAGAGCAACTACAGCATGCACAACAAATCGCTGCACGCGATTTGGTTCGTGGGTTGGCACACGAGATTAAAAATCCACTGGGTGGCTTGCGCGGTGCGGCGCAGTTATTGTCAAAAGCTCTGCCCGATCCGGCGTTGCTGGAATACACCAAAGTCATCATTGAGCAAGCGGATCGCTTACGCAATCTGGTTGACCGCTTATTAGGCCCTCAGCGGCCCGGTCAACATGTGACACAAAGCATCCATCAGGTTGCTGAACGGGTTTGCCAACTCGTATCACTAGAAAAACCGGATAACGTGACGTTAATCCGTGACTATGACCCCAGTTTGCCGGAGCTGGCGCATGATCCCGACCAAATTGAACAAATGCTGCTGAATATCACCCGCAATGCATTACAAGCTTTAGGTGAAGCTGGCGGTACCATTACACTGCGCACTCGCACTGCATTTCAGATAACACTGCACGGTGTGCGCTATCGCTTGGCCGCGCGAATTGATATTGAAGATGATGGCCCAGGTGTACCAACGCAATTACAAGATACCGTCTTCTACCCGATGGTCAGTGGCCGCGAGGGAGGAACCGGCCTTGGCCTGTCGATTGCCCGCAGTCTAATTGATCAACATTCGGGTAAAATTGAATTTAACAGTTGGCCGGGACACACCGAATTCTCGGTTTACCTGCCTATTCGCCAGTGAGGTTTCTATGCAACGAGGGATAGTCTGGATCGTCGATGACGATAGCTCCATCCGCTGGGTGCTTGAGCGCGCACTGACTGGAGCGGGTCTGAACTGTGTAACATTTGATTCCGGTAATCAGGTGTTGGATGCATTGGCGACACAAACTCCGGACGTGTTGTTATCAGATATTCGTATGCCCGGCATGGATGGATTGGCACTGCTGAAACAAATTAAACAGCGCCACCCAATGCTCCCGGTCATCATAATGACGGCACATTCTGATTTAGATGCGGCAGTCAGCGCCTATCAGCAAGGGGCTTTTGATTACCTGCCCAAGCCCTTTGATATTGATGAAGCTGTCGCGCTGGTTGAACGGGCGATTAGCCATTATCAAGAACAGCAACAACCGCCCCGTAGCCAGCCTGCAAGCGGCCCAACCGCAGATATCATTGGTGAAGCGCCGGCGATGCAGGACGTTTTCCGCATCATTGGGCGCTTATCCCGCTCCTCTATCAGCGTGCTGATTAACGGCGAATCGGGAACCGGTAAAGAGTTAGTGGCCCATGCACTACATCGCCATAGCCCTCGGGCTAAAGCGCCTTTCATCGCGCTGAATATGGCGGCGATCCCGAAAGACTTAATTGAGTCCGAGCTGTTTGGACACGAAAAAGGGGCCTTTACCGGTGCTAATCAGGTGCGCCAGGGCCGTTTTGAACAAGCTGATGGAGGCACACTGTTTTTAGATGAAATCGGTGATATGCCGCTGGATGTACAAACTCGCCTATTGCGCGTTTTGGCTGATGGCCAGTTTTATCGGGTTGGCGGTTACGCGCCGGTCAAAGTGGATGTGCGCATCATTGCCGCGACCCATCAAAATCTGGAACTGCGGGTTCAGGAAGGGAAATTCCGTGAGGATTTATTCCATCGTCTGAATGTGATTCGAGTGCATTTACCGCCGCTGCGTGAGCGCCGTGAAGATATTCCGCGCCTGGCACGCTACTTCTTGCAAGTGGCCGCTAAAGAGCTTGGGGTGGAAGCCAAGATTCTGCATCCTGAAACTGAAGTCGCGCTAACTCGCCTCCCCTGGCAGGGTAACGTTCGCCAACTGGAAAATACCTGTCGTTGGCTGACTGTGATGGCGGCTGGGCAAGAAGTGCTGGTGCAGGATTTACCTTCCGAGCTATTTGAAACCAGCACCCCGGATGCTTCTGGTCAACGCACACCGGACAATTGGTCAACACTGCTGGCGCAATGGGCTGATCGCGCATTACGTTCTGGTCATCAGGATTTGTTGTCAGAAGCACAGCCAGAAATGGAGCGCACGTTGTTAACCACGGCACTACGTCACACTCAAGGGCATAAACAGGAAGCTGCGCGCCTGTTGGGCTGGGGCCGTAATACCTTAACGCGTAAGTTGAAAGAGTTGGGAATGGAATAAATTTTATTTGAAAGTCACCCTCATCACTGAGGGTGACATCATCAGATCACTCGGGAAAACTGTTGCCGACGTGCTTGTTTGCGTAAATAGATATCAAAGCACATACAAATATTACGAATGAGTAAGCGCCCGCGCGGTGTCACACGAATGCCATCATCATCCCGCTCCACCAGCCCGTCTTGTTCAAAGGGGGCCAATAGCTCAAAATCTTCGGCAAAATAATCCGCGAAACGAATACCATAATGCTGCTCAATTGGCTGATAACTGATTTGGAAATTACAAATCAGCGTTTTAATCACATCACGGCGCAAGCAATCATCTTCAGTCATGGTCAGGCCACGCCACAATGCATTGCCTCGTTGCTCGACAACGGCATAGTAAGTCTTCAAATCTTTTTCGTTTTGCGCGTAACTGTCACCTAACATACTGATGGCAGAAACCCCCAATCCGAGTAAATCACTCTCACCTTGGGTGGTATAACCTTGGAAATTACGATGTAATTTCCCTTCCCGCTGGGCAACGGCTAACTCATCATCTGGCCGGGCGAAGTGATCCATCCCGATAAACTGATAGCCGGATTCGGTTAAGAAACTGATGGTATGCTGCAAGATATCCAGCCGCTGCTCGGCGGTGGGTAAATCAGCATCTTTAATTTTGCGCTGTGCGGCAAACAAGCTCGGCAGATGGGCATAATTGAAGACACTCAGGCGGCCGGGGCTAAGTTCAGCCACCCGCTTGAGGGTAAACGCAAAGCTTTCTGGCGTCTGTTTTGGCAAACCATAAATCAAATCAATATTGGTTGAGTTAAAACCAAGAGCTTTAGCGCGAGCAATCAGCGCGAAGATAAAGTCTTCATCTTGCTCACGGTTAACCAACCGTTGAACTTCCTTATTGAAATCCTGCACCCCCATGCTCAGGCGGTTAAACCCCTCAGCCCGCAGGTGATCGAGCACATCCAGCTCAATTTCACGTGGATCGACTTCAATTGACTGCTCAGCACCGGGCAGAAAATCAAAGTTTTCACGCAACAGATTCATCAAATGAGTGATTTGTGTTTTATTTAGATAAGTGGGTGTCCCACCGCCCCAGTGCATCTGGCTAACCTGACGCCCGGCAAACAACGCGGCGCGCTGGCGGATCTCTTTTTCTAAGACCGCCAAATATTCATCAGCTTTATGTTGTTGACGTGTCACCAGCTTATTACAGCCACAGAAATAGCAAAGTTTATGACAAAACGGGATATGCACATACAGCGACAAAGGCCGCTGCGGGTAGCGTTTCACCGCCTGCTCAAAAGCAGATTCATCATAATCTTCACTAAATTCAAGGGCTGTGGGGTACGAGGTATAGCGCGGCCCTGAATAATTATATTTTTGAATCAGGGACAGATCCCAAACTATGGCGTTTTCAGACATGTTCATTCCTTCCGATATTTTCGCTTACCGGGCCGGTTAGGGGGCAGATGTTTTCGTTGTCTGGCCGCAGTAGCGCTGCGCAACCGCTTTCTTCGTTGCGACAGCCGCCATAGTTTACCCAATAACCACAATAGATAACATGTAAGTAGTAGGGCTATTATCGGGATCACCCACGCCATAATTTAAAATGTGTCTTTTGGATTACCGCTCTTCAGTAATTTTAGAATGTCTTCCTGCTTTTCTTCTTTCTCTTCTTCTTCGTCGTCACCCAGTTCAATACCCAGTTTTTCCATCAGGACATCAATACGGTCCAACGTCAGATCAACATAAGCTTGGTCTTCTTTGCTCAATACTTCGTCGTTATCGAGTCTATCCAGCAATGCATCCAGACGCTCATCGTTTTCCAGCTTAGTCAGCTCTTCTTCCGGCGTCAGGCGTGGCTTGGCTTCGACTTTCGCCACCGGCTTAGTGGTTGGCTTAGCTTTTATCTTACTGTCCACCACCAGAGGCACAGGCACTTTGCTGCCAATACGTGGATCTTTCTCTTGAGTCTCGGTTTGACCTTTCTTATTGCTGCCCTCGACATTAGTTCTCGCACCTGAGCGATTGCCACTGTGTCTTTTCTGACGTTTACGCTCGCGGGCTTCAATATCAAGCTCTACACGGGTTTTTTTATGACGCTTTGGTGTTGCGGTGCCTTTCGGGGCCGCACGGTCAGCGCGTGGTGCTTTATTGGGTTGTTTCATAACCTGTGCTCTTAAATGAATATGGGATCGGATTGAGTATATACCCGTCACCTTTCAAGTTGCAGATGCTCTCACTTGCCGTTTTCCTGCATCTTGAAATTTATTAGGTATAGGATTGGGCGGAATCTAGCAGAAAGAAGAGAAAGAAAAAAGGCGGCAGATTAACCTGTCGCCTTTTTTCGCACCTTCTGCGGAAGGATATCCTTACAGCGCACTCCCTGCACTTACATAACGTCCCGGTTTCTCCCTCCTGCAATTCGCTATCCTTGCCATCCCTCCAACCCTGAAGGAGACTCACCCGGCGCTCCAGCCTGTGTCCCTGAACATCCCTTTATACCCGTCACACTTCGACTCAAATTATTTAGGGTATATAAGCTCCTTGATCATCCCTGGCTCACCGTATATCCATTACATTCCTTAAGCATAGGCCACTCTCCCTGAGTGTTTATGCTCCTTGCCAGCACATCCCGCACTGTTCAAAACCATGGTTTACAAAAAGTAGTCATTTGTTTTTATTCATAAAATAATGATAAAAACAAACTAACTGCTGACAATTGTAGCCTACTTTTAATAAAATTTTTCTTAACAATCATTCAATGATAAACAATTAATTGCCCCTACAATGGCCACCTACTCACAAAACTGTTATTTCATCAAAAAAAACAGATTAATGGACATCACGGATCCCTGCACAAAAGCTATATGAGATAAACCCCCTTTTTTTGGCCCGATGCAGTTATAATCGCTCCATGTAAGCTATCTCTCACGGAGACGACAAATTTTGACTATCAGAAATTATAACTATCACATGACTCACTTCGTCATCAGTGCTCCGGATATTCGCCATCTGCCGCGTGATGAAGGTATTGAGGTGGCATTCGCTGGCCGCTCAAATGCAGGAAAGTCGAGCGCTCTCAATACATTGACCAACCAGAAAAGCCTGGCCCGAACCAGTAAAACACCGGGCCGTACTCAACTGATTAACTTATTTGAAGTGGTTGATGGTATCCGTCTGGTCGACTTGCCGGGGTATGGTTATGCCGAAGTCCCGGAAGAGATGAAACTCAAGTGGCAACGCGCACTGGGCGAATACTTACAGAAGCGTAACTGTCTGAAAGGGTTGGTTGTTCTGATGGATATCCGCCATCCGTTGAAAGATTTAGACCAACAGATGATTACGTGGGCTGTCGCCGTCGGTACCCCAGTGATGTTGTTGCTGACCAAAGCAGATAAGCTGGCATCTGGCGCTCGTAAAGCCCAATTGAACATGGTGCGGGAAGCTATCATTCCATTTATGGGTGATATTCAGGTTGAAGTTTTCTCATCATTGAAAAAGATTGGTGTCGATAAGTTACGCGAAAAACTGGATACCTGGTTTAGTGAGATCCCGCCGGAAGTGATGGTTGACGAGTATGACGACGAAGGCGAGTAATTGATGGTAAAAGCAGCCCGTAAGGGCTGTTACTTCAGGGGATGATGCTCCGATCTCCGCTTCAGGTTTCTCTGATAAAAACCGCCAACAGCCCTTTTCTATCCGCCAGTGGCTGGCCCATTTTCTGGCCTATTTTCTGACAAAGACCCAATAAAAAACGCCCCAGTCAATAAATGACTGGGGCGGCTAATATACAGCCAAATCCGATTACGTGAAGTAAAAGGTCTGAAAGATAGAACATCTTACCTCTGTACCCTACATCTGTAACTCTACATCATTTTTTCGCAGGGCAAAAGAATTTTTTGTTGTATAGTTACACAAATTGGCACGATTCAGCTTGCATCATCCCCGCATTATCACCACTAAATGTAGCTTAATTACATAAAGTGCTTTATTTATCGCCACTTACCCGCATAGATTACTTTCATAGATAAATAGTTAGTGCGCTTGATCCCAGTTATCACCCACACCGACATCCACTTTTAATGGCACGGCCAATTGCATACTCTGTTCCATCAGCTCACGAATTTTCTGCTCAGCGCTTTCCAATACACTTTCATGCACCTCAAACACCAATTCATCGTGTACTTGCATGATAACCCGCACCAAAGGCTCAGGTTCTTGCTGCAACCAAGCATCCACTGCAATCATTGCGCGCTTAATAATATCAGCGGCAGTGCCTTGCATCGGCGCATTGATAGCTTCACGCTCGGCCGCCTTACGGCGCGTGGCATTGCGTGAGTGAATATCAGGTAGATAGAGGCGGCGGCCATCCAGCGTCGTAACATAACCTTGTTCAGCGGCTTGCTTGCGCGTGCGTTCCATATATTCCAGCACACCAGGGTAGCGCTCAAAATAGAGATCCATATAGCGCTGCGCTTCCCCACGAGGAATATTCAGCTGTCGCGCTAAACCGAATGCGCTCATGCCATAAATCAGACCAAAGTTAATGGCTTTAGCACTGCGGCGTTGGTCGTTTGTGACTTTTTCCAATGGCAAACCAAAGACTTCAGCCGCAGTCGCGCGGTGGATATCCTTCCCAGCAGCAAATGCAGTCAGTAATCCTTGGTCTTGCGACAAATGGGCCATGATGCGCAACTCAATCTGTGAGTAGTCAGCCGCCATGATGCGGTAACCCTTTGGCGCAATAAAAGCCTGACGTATACGACGCCCTTCTTCATTTCGCACCGGAATGTTTTGCAGGTTAGGATCACGGGAAGATAAACGCCCAGTCGCCGTGACAGCCTGATGATAAGAAGTATGAACTCGCCCAGAAACCGGGTTAATCATCAACGGCAATTTATCGGTATAAGTGCTTTTCAGTTTCGCCAAGCCGCGATACTCAAGAATCACCTTCGGCAGAGGGTAATCCAGTGCCAACTCAGCCAGCACCTCTTCATTGGTTGAAGCCGCGCCTCCTGGTGTTTTCTTCAAGATCGGCAATTTTTGTTTTTCATACAAAATGGCCTGAAGCTGCTTCGGTGAGGCGAGATTGAATGGCTCTTCAGCCAATTCATGTGCTTGTTTTTCCAATTCATCAAGGCGAATAGTCAGTTCTTTGGAGTGTGCCGCCAATATATTTTGGTCAATCAATACACCAGTCCGCTCAATGCGGGACAATATTGGTAACAGCGGCATCTCAATTTCTTGGAATACTCGCTTAAGCCCCTCACTTTGCTGCAATTTTGGCCACAAGACTAAATGCAACTGTAAGGTGACATCAGCATCTTCTGCCGCATAAGGCCCAGCTTGCTCTAACGCAATTTGGTTAAAAGTGAGCTGATTTTTGCCTTTGCCAGCAATTTCTTCAAAGGTAATGGTCTTATGATTGAGATAGCGCTCCGCCAAGCTATCCATATCATGTCGGCCAGCAACACTGTCTAAAACATAAGATTCCAACATGGTATCGAAAGCAATACCACGCAGATCAATGTCATAACGCGCCAGCATGCTTTGGTCAAACTTAAGATTCTGCCCGACTTTCAGGGCCTTTTCATCTTCCAGTAAAGGTTTAAGCTGGGCCAGAACCCAATTTCTATCAAGCTGGGTAGGGGCGTCCAGATAATCATGAGCTACAGGCAAATAAGCGGCTTCACCCGGTGCCACGGCAAAAGAAAAACCAATTAAATTACTGCTAAGGGTATCAAGGCCGTCAGTTTCAGTATCAAACGCAAAAACCTCCGAGTTTCTAAGCCGTTCAATCCAGTCGCTTAAAGATTTCTCATCCAAGATAGTTTGATAATTTTCTTGTGAGAGCACCGCGGTAACTTCAACCGCAGGAGCTGATTCTGCTGCGACAAAAACTTTATTGCTGCTCTGCCCTGTTGGCCGATCTTTTTTACCCTCCAGCCATTTCCCTGCTTCAACATCCGCCAGCCAGCGCTTAAATTCATAGCGGCTAAATAATTGATGTAGCTGATCATCATCAGGAGCCGTGACTTTCAGCTCATCACAAGTCACATCCAGTTCAACATCCGTTTTAATCGTGGCTAATTTATAGGAGAGATAGGCAACATCTTTATTCTGCTCCAATTTGGCCGACATCGTTTTTGCACCACGAAATGTCAGCGAGGATATTTTATCCAAATTACTGAATAGCGCATCCAGACCACCCAGACCTTGTAATAAAGCCTGTGCAGTTTTCTCACCAACACCCGGCACTCCAGGAATATTATCTGAGGAATCCCCCATCAGGGCGAGAAAATCAATAATCAGCTCAGGGGGAACGCCATATTTCTCACATACCTCCTGTGGCCCTAAAATAGCGTTATTCATTGTATTGATGAGAGTGATATTCGGCGTAACTAATTGCGCCATATCTTTATCACCAGTACTAATTAATACAGCATGACCTGCTTTTTCAGCTTCTTGTGCCAAAGTGCCAATAACATCGTCAGCCTCAACGCCGGAAACGACCAATAAAGGTAATCCCATAGCCTTAACCATTTGGTGAAGTGGCTCAATTTGAGCGCGTAAATCATCCGGCATAGGGGGTCGGTGAGACTTATATTCAGCGAAAAGCTCATCGCGGAATGTTTTACCTTTAGCATCAAAAACTACAGCGACATGGCTTGGACGATATTGCAGCAACAAACTGCGCAACATGTTCAACACGCCATACATCGCGCCCGTTGGCTCACCGCTGCCGTTGGTCAGCGGCGGGAAAGCATGGTAAGCACGATAGAGGTAAGAGGAACCGTCAACGAGGATCAATGGATTTTCTGCAATCTGGGCCATAGAGTTTCTTCATCTTTATTCAGCAAGGTCTGACGCTAAGAATGCCATAGCTGGCAGCAAGAGACGAATCTTAGCGTCCATTCTTGTGCGAAAGAGAGCATTTTCACATTGTGATCTTAAAGATCTAACTTGTGGATAAGTTTGTGAATAAAAATATGAGTAGATTATAGTTATCGACCAGTTTCTTTAGGGCTATATTTTAATATGATTAAAATCATAAAGTTATAGTTATTGTTTTTTTCTTTACTGTCATAATTTATTTATCTAAATTGTGGATATTACTTATTTAGTTACCATCATAAGGTCAGTAAATTTTACTTATAAGAAAGTTATCGACGCCATTTTTTTATTACACAATGCAAACTCATTCTATCTTTTTTTCACTGTGAATATGGTCCATTACCTATCACTGGAATAGATGGGTTAACTAAAAACAACACCAAAACAAATAAAAATCATCACTCAATCGCATGAATATCACATTAGAGAAGGTAATATTTTCATGGCAAAGAGAGAAACAAACTTGAAATATACGGATATAAGATAAGTGAAAAAGGGGCTAATAAAATCCAGCCCCTTTTTTTATACGATTACTTTTGAGTCAGTAGGAACTTAACAACATCCGCATACTGTTTAACATAGATATCCATTGAGCTGGTATCCATGCCATCATTCTTAATCATATATTTGCCATTAACAAACATTGCTGGCACACCACGTAATTGCAAATCTTCAGCGGCTTTTTGCTGCTGAACAACCAGTGATTTAACCACAAAGCTGTTTAATGCGGCGTCATAGTCTTCACCACTCACACCTGCTTTGATGAATACATTACGGATGTCACCAGGTGTTTGTACAGTTTGTGTTTTCTGTACACCTTCAAACATCAATGGAGTGACTTTTTCCTCAACACCCAACGCCATAGCGACAGCCCATGCTTGAGTCAGTTCCTTGCCCAATGGACCGAGGAAATCAACATGGTAACGGGTCATTTTAGTCCCTTCTGGCAATGCTTTTTTGACTGCCTGAGGAACATGATAAACCTCTTCAAACTGGTAGCAGTGCGGGCAATAGAAAGAGAAAAACTCTAAAACCTGAGGCTCACCGGTTAATGGTTTGTTTAACGTCTGATACTGGGTGCCATCAGTAAATTGTGCTGCCGATGCACTGAATGCCATCACTATGCCAACAAGTGCTAACCATACATTTTTCATACTATAACAATCTCCATTATCTTAGCTTTAGTACATTGGCATTAGCTGCAGAGGGGGTGCCTGCAACAGCTTAACCTGTTCTGTAAATGAGGCAGTCTGTTGTAACCAGAAATCAGACTCCGCCATCCACGGAAAACTTTTAGGAAATGCAGGGTCTTGCCAACGCCTGGCGACCCATGCAAGGTAATAAACCATCCGCATCGCGCGTAACGGTTCAATGAGTGCAAGCTCGCGCTGATCAAAATCAGCAAACTCACCATAGGCTTCAAGCAAAATATCCAGTTGGATTAATTGCTCACTGCGTTCACCGTGTAACAACATCCAAAGATCCTGAACTGCAGGGCCATTTCGGGCATCATCCAAATCAACAAACATCGGCCCATCACGCCACAAAATATTCCCTGGGTGACAATCGCCATGTAACCGCAATGGCCGCCAATCTGTATGCCAATACTGCTTGATGGTGCTAATCAGTAGGTCAGTTGCCGCCAGAAATCTATCTCGCTGCTTTGCTGGCACTAACTCGCTACTGGCCAGTAACTGACGCGGTTCTGTTAGATACTCCTCAATGCCTATTGTTGAGCGAGCGACAAAAAGAGCATCACTACCCACCTGATGAATTCGGCCTAAATAACGCCCAACCCACTCTAATTGGTCAAGATTATCTATTTCATACTGCCGCCCGCCAACACTCGGAAAAACAGTAAAGAAAAAGCCACCGTGAGTATGCAAGGTGCGCCCGTTGAGCTGCAATGGGGCTATCACCGGGATTTCCGCTTCAGCCAAATCAAGCGAGAATTGATGCTCTTCTATGATTTGCTCACTGCTCCAGCGCTCAGGGCGATAAAACTTCACCACGTACCGTTTACGATCTTCATCCATAAACTGATAAACGCGGTTCTCATAGCTGTTAAGCGCGGTTAACCCTGAATCCACCCGTAATCCTACCCCTTCAAGGGCATCCATAATCAGGTCAGGCGACAAGGTCTGAAAATTAAAAGCAGAGCTGTTCATAACAACATTCAGTCTTTATAAGTGACAGCAGCGCGCTGAGAATAATAAATAGTATCATCAAAAGTCCCTATCTCCGCAGACAGGAGCATGACTAATCTTTAATGATGCCACGGGCACGCAATATGGCAGTTTTAAAGTCTTCCTCGTAATCTTTTTTCAGACCAGGAATGACTTCCGTTGATGCTGAACCACGCATTTTTAGATGATAAATAAGAATATCGTCCGTGAGTTCTGAAAGCCCACCTTTAAAACCGGCCTCATCTGATAGTTTTTGTAAAAACTGCACCAGATTTAAATCGGGTTCTTGCTGCCAGGCTGGATGTAAAAGCTCAATCAGTTCATTAACACGATGGCATTTCATAGCAAATTTATCCTATTCAAAAGTATGCTGACAAAGTAGCAGGGATATTCACATAGGGAAAGAGAGCCTATTGTCAATAAAAGTAAATCCTGACCCGCCGTGCTATTTAAAGATACAATTCATCCGTCGGTTGAATGCAGCGGAGTGATAAAAATGAATCCCAATATTACAGGTGTTATTCTTGCCGGAGGCCGTTCTTCCCGAATGGGAGGCAATGATAAAGGACTTATTCTTCTTCACAATAAGCCGTTGTTTCAACATGTCATTGATAGATTAAAACCCCAAGTTAATGATCTCCTTATTAATGCAAATCGTAATCAAGAACTCTACCAACAAAGTGGAATTCCGGTCATTAACGATATCATTACTGGCTTTGTGGGGCCGTTGGCGGGTATGCACACAGGGTTGAGCTATTCAGCTACGGAATGGGTTGTATTTGCTCCTTGTGACGTCCCAGCGCTTCCAAGCAATTTAGTGTCTCAACTTTGGCAAGGAAAGCAGCAAGCACTTGCGGCTTATGTCCACGATGGCGAGCGAGCACACCCAACATTAGCGCTCATGCATGTTAGTCTGAAATCACTGCTTGCGGAGTATTTGGCAAAAGGTGATCGTAAGCTAATGATATTTATGGAAAGTGTTAATGCTAAATCCATAATATTTAGTGGGCAAAGAGACCAATTCAGTAACCTGAATACTCCCACAGACTGTGATTTATGGGAACAGAGTAAAAGAGGGGAATTATGAGCCGGAAAACACCACCACTATTAGGGATTGCTGCATACAGTGGTACAGGAAAAACAACATTACTCAAAAGCCTAATTCCTTTATTACAGCAGCGCCAAATCCGGGTTGGTCTGATCAAGCATACACATCACAATATGGAAATTGATACACCGGGTAAGGATAGTTATGAATTGCGTAAGGCCGGTGCACATCAGACCTTAGTTGCCAGTGATTGCCGCTGGGCGTTAATGACAGAAACACCAGAACAAAAACTATTGGATCTGCACTATCTTGCTAGCAGGTTGGATGCTTCAACTATCGATTTAATCTTAGTTGAAGGCTTTAAACATGAATCAATCAATAAAATCGCTCTATATAGAGAGGCGGTAGGCAAGCCGTTCTCAAGCCTGATTGATGAATATGTCATTGCTTTAGCAAGTGATAAGCCGATTGCCACTGATGTCGCACAACTGGATATTAATCAGCCAGAACAGATTGCAGACTTTATTTGTAGCTGGTTAGAAAAAACCAGAAAGACTGAAGAAAGTATTTAATCAGCACTATTACTCATATTAAGTTTCATCCGAACTAAACGCAAAAAGGCCACCCATCAGGGTAGCCTTTTCGTCTATTGGGTACTTCAAATACAAAATCTACGCCAAATTCCATTGCAAAATAGCCATATCTTTTAGCAGTTTTCATATTTTCCACATAGCAAAAACCCCACGCTTTTGGCATGGGGTCTCGGCTTTATTTGATGCCTGGCAGTGTCCTACTCTCGCATGGGGAGACCCCACACTACCATCGGCGCTACGGCGTTTCACTTCTGAGTTCGGCATGGAGTCAGGTGGGTCCACCGCGCTATGGCCGCCAGGCAAATTCTGTTTTAATTAACCCGCTATGCAATATCACACAGCCAGCCAATCCAATCTCGGAACTTCGCTGAAAATCTTAATTTCTCTCAAATCACCAAAACACCTTCGGTGTTGTAAGGTTAAGCCTCACGGATCATTAGTACTGGTTAGCTCAATGCATCGCTGCACTTACACACCCAGCCTATCAACGTCATAGTCTTTAACGTTCCTTCAGGGGGCTTAAAGCCCCAGGGAAGACTCATCTCGAGGCAAGTTTCCCGCTTAGATGCTTTCAGCGGTTATCTCTTCCGAATTTAGCTACCGGGCAATGCCATTGGCATGACAACCCGAACACCAGTGATTCGTCCACTCCGGTCCTCTCGTACTAGGAGCAGCCCCTCTCAATCTTCCAACGCCCACGGCAGATAGGGACCGAACTGTCTCACGACGTTCTAAACCCAGCTCGCGTACCACTTTAAATGGCGAACAGCCATACCCTTGGGACCTACTTCAGCCCCAGGATGTGATGAGCCGACATCGAGGTGCCAAACACCGCCGTCGATATGAACTCTTGGGCGGTATCAGCCTGTTATCCCCGGAGTACCTTTTATCCGTTGAGCGATGGCCCTTCCATTCAGAACCACCGGATCACTAAGACCTACTTTCGTACCTGCTCGAGCCGTCACTCTCGCAGTCAAGCTAGCTTATGCCTTTGCACTAACCTCACGATGTCCGACCGTGATTAGCTAACCTTCGTGCTCCTCCGTTACTCTTTGGGAGGAGACCGCCCCAGTCAAACTACCCACCAGACACTGTCCTCACCCCGGATTACGGGGCCGAGTTAGAACATCAAACATTAAAGGGTGGTATTTCAAGGTTGGCTCCATGCAGACTGGCGTCCACACTTCAATGCCTCCCACCTATCCTACACATCAAGGCTCAATGTTCAGTGTCAAGCTATAGTAAAGGTTCACGGGGTCTTTCCGTCTTGCCGCGGGTACACTGCATCTTCACAGCGAGTTCAATTTCACTGAGTCTCGGGTGGAGACAGCCTGGCCATCATTACGCCATTCGTGCAGGTCGGAACTTACCCGACAAGGAATTTCGCTACCTTAGGACCGTTATAGTTACGGCCGCCGTTTACTGGGGCTTCGATCAAGAGCTTCGCCTTGCGGCTGACCCCATCAATTAACCTTCCAGCACCGGGCAGGCGTCACACCGTATACGTCCACTTTCGTGTTTGCACAGTGCTGTGTTTTTATTAAACAGTTGCAGCCAGCTGGTATCTGCGACTGGCTTCGGCGCCGGGAGCAAGTCCCATTACCTAATGCCAGCGTGCCTTCTCCCGAAGTTACGGCACCATTTTGCCTAGTTCCTTCACCCGAGTTCTCTCAAGCGCCTGAGTATTCTCTACCTGACCACCTGTGTCGGTTTGGGGTACGATTTAATGTTACCTGATGCTTAGAGGCTTTTCCTGGAAGCTTGGCATCAACTACTTCATCACCGTAGTGACTCGTCATCACACCTCAGCGTTGATAAGCAACCGGATTTACCAAGTCGCTCCGCCTACATGCTTAAACCGGGACAACCGTCGCCCGGCTAGCCTAGCCTTCTCCGTCCCCCCTTCGCAGTAACACCAAGTACAGGAATATTAACCTGTTTCCCATCGACTACGCTTTTCAGCCTCGCCTTAGGGGTCGACTCACCCTGCCCCGATTAACGTTGGACAGGAACCCTTGGTCTTCCGGCGTGCGGGTTTTTCACCCGCATTATCGTTACTTATGTCAGCATTCGCACTTCTGATACCTCCAGCAACCCTCACAGGTCACCTTCAACGGCTTACAGAACGCTCCCCTACCCAACAACACCTAAGTGTCGCTGCCGCAGCTTCGGTGCATGGTTTAGCCCCGTTACATCTTCCGCGCAGGCCGACTCGACCAGTGAGCTATTACGCTTTCTTTAAATGATGGCTGCTTCTAAGCCAACATCCTGGCTGTCTATGCCTTCCCACATCGTTTCCCACTTAACCATGACTTTGGGACCTTAGCTGGCGGTCTGGGTTGTTTCCCTCTTCACGACGGACGTTAGCACCCGCCGTGTGTCTCCCGTGATAACATTCTTCGGTATTCGGAGTTTGCATCGGTTTGGTAAGCCGGGATGGCCCCCTAGCCGAAACAGTGCTCTACCCCCGAAGATGAGTTCACGAGGCGCTACCTAAATAGCTTTCGGGGAGAACCAGCTATCTCCCGGTTTGATTGGCCTTTCACCCCCAGCCACAAGTCATCCGCTAATTTTTCAACATTAGTCGGTTCGGTCCTCCAGTTAGTGTTACCCAACCTTCAACCTGCCCATGGCTAGATCACCGGGTTTCGGGTCTATACCTTGCAACTAGACGCCCAGTTAAGACTCGGTTTCCCTACGGCTCCCCTATTCGGTTAACCTTGCTACAAAATATAAGTCGCTGACCCATTATACAAAAGGTACGCAGTCACACCACGAAGGTGCTCCCACTGCTTGTACGTACACGGTTTCAGGTTCTATTTCACTCCCCTCGCCGGGGTTCTTTTCGCCTTTCCCTCACGGTACTGGTTCACTATCGGTCAGTCAGGAGTATTTAGCCTTGGAGGATGGTCCCCCCATATTCAGACAGGATGTCACGTGTCCCGCCCTACTCATCGAGTTCACAGCAAGTGTGTTTTTGTGTACGGGAGTATCACCCTGTACCCTGCGACTTTCCAGACGCTTCCACTAACACACAAACTGATTCAGACTCTGGGCTCCTCCCCGTTCGCTCGCCGCTACTAGGGGAATCTCGGTTGATTTCTTTTCCTCGGGGTACTTAGATGTTTCAGTTCCCCCGGTTCGCCTTGCATGGCTATGTATTCACCATGCAATAGTGCAACGAATTGCACTGGGTTTCCCCATTCGGGTATCGTCGGTTATAACGGTTCATATCACCTTACCGACGCTTTTCGCAGATTAGCACGCCCTTCATCGCCTCTGACTGCCTAGGCATCCACCGTGTACGCTTAGTCGCTTAACCTCACAACCCGAAGGTGTCTTTGCAGACAACTTGCGTTGCGATTATTTGAGAGACTCTAATACAGGTTAATCCTTACCTCAGTACATCTACGGAGAGATAAGTTTCAGCTGTATTGTTTCAATTTTCAGCTTGTTCCAGATTGTTAAAGAGCAATATCTTAAACACGACTTGGTAAAGTCATCTTTAAGATATTCAGTTGATAATGTCTTTCACACATTATCGGATTGGCGTCCCCAAGGGGATTCGAACCCCTGTTACAGCCGTGAAAGGGCAGTGTCCTAGGCCTCTAGACGATGGGGACACGAAGTTCCGATTAAACCGAAATCTAACCGTTTCGTATCAGCATGAGTCGAAACTCACGACATCAACAGGTGCTCTTGCTCATTTACATTCATCAGACAATCTGTGTGGACACTACGCAATGCGTATCGTTAGGTAAGGAGGTGATCCAACCGCAGGTTCCCCTACGGTTACCTTGTTACGACTTCACCCCAGTCATGAATCACAAAGTGGTAAGCGCCCTCCCGAAGGTTAAGCTACCTACTTCTTTTGCAACCCACTCCCATGGTGTGACGGGCGGTGTGTACAAGGCCCGGGAACGTATTCACCGTAGCATTCTGATCTACGATTACTAGCGATTCCGACTTCATGGAGTCGAGTTGCAGACTCCAATCCGGACTACGACAGACTTTATGTGGTCCGCTTGCTCTCGCGAGTTCGCTTCACTTTGTATCTGCCATTGTAGCACGTGTGTAGCCCTACTCGTAAGGGCCATGATGACTTGACGTCATCCCCACCTTCCTCCGGTTTGTCACCGGCAGTCTCCCTTGAGTTCCCACCATTACGTGCTGGCAACAAAGGATAAGGGTTGCGCTCGTTGCGGGACTTAACCCAACATTTCACAACACGAGCTGACGACAGCCATGCAGCACCTGTCTCACAGTTCCCGAAGGCACCGAAGCATCTCTGCTAAGTTCTGTGGATGTCAAGAGTAGGTAAGGTTCTTCGCGTTGCATCGAATTAAACCACATGCTCCACCGCTTGTGCGGGCCCCCGTCAATTCATTTGAGTTTTAACCTTGCGGCCGTACTCCCCAGGCGGTCGACTTAACGCGTTAGCTCCGGAAGCCACGCCTCAAGGGCACAACCTCCAAGTCGACATCGTTTACAGCGTGGACTACCAGGGTATCTAATCCTGTTTGCTCCCCACGCTTTCGCACCTGAGCGTCAGTCTTTGTCCAGGGGGCCGCCTTCGCCACCGGTATTCCTCCAGATCTCTACGCATTTCACCGCTACACCTGGAATTCTACCCCCCTCTACAAGACTCTAGCTTGCCAGTTTCAAATGCAGTTCCCACGTTAAGCGCGGGGATTTCACATCTGACTTAACAAACCGCCTGCGTGCGCTTTACGCCCAGTAATTCCGATTAACGCTTGCACCCTCCGTATTACCGCGGCTGCTGGCACGGAGTTAGCCGGTGCTTCTTCTGCGAGTAACGTCAATCAACCGTGCTATTAACACGACTGCCTTCCTCCTCGCTGAAAGTGCTTTACAACCCGAAGGCCTTCTTCACACACGCGGCATGGCTGCATCAGGCTTGCGCCCATTGTGCAATATTCCCCACTGCTGCCTCCCGTAGGAGTCTGGACCGTGTCTCAGTTCCAGTGTGGCTGGTCATCCTCTCAGACCAGCTAGGGATCGTCGCCTAGGTGAGCCATTACCCCACCTACTAGCTAATCCCATCTGGGCACATCCGATGGCGTGAGGCCCGAAGGTCCCCCACTTTGCTCTTGCGAGGTCATGCGGTATTAGCTACCGTTTCCAGTAGTTATCCCCCTCCATCAGGCAGTTTCCCAGACATTACTCACCCGTCCGCCGCTCGCCGGCAAAGTAGTAAACTACTTCCCGCTGCCGCTCGACTTGCATGTGTTAGGCCTGCCGCCAGCGTTCAATCTGAGCCATGATCAAACTCTTCAATTTAAGATTTGTTTGATTTGCTATGAGTTAACATAGCGATGCTCAAAGATTACTTTCTGCAAATATGCATTCGAACCGAAGTTCAAATGTGTACTGCTTTGGTCACTCTTCAAGACTTTGATATTTCTTCTGCCTGCCGAAACAGGCTTCGATATCGTCTTGCGAGTGCCCACACAGATTGTCTGATAAATTGTTAAAGAGCGTTCGTTACCCGTTTGCCTTTCGGCGAATCTTACGGTAACGCGGGAGGCAGATAATACGCTTTCCCGCTGAAGAGTCAAGGATTTATTTGTTTTCTTTCGAAGTCAAAATCATTCTTTTCTCTTCCTGACCCGGCGAAGTGTGTTTCGTTGTTCCCGGTCAGTGGAGGCGCATTATAGGGAGTTCCTGACAGGCTGCAACCCCTAATTTGAAAAAACTTTTCAACCGTGTTTTTTTTCAGCAAAAATGGGGTAAAAGGCCACAATTTAAACAATTATTAAGCTAAACATTCAGTACCCGAGTTAAACAGTAGAGTAAAATAGAAGTATAAGAAGACAAATAGGACAAAACACCATGCAACTAAATACCCAACAACAGGCCGCTCAGCGCAATCTCTCGTATCTGCTGGCTGAAAAAATTGGCCAGCGTATTCTTGCTGGGGAATATGAAGCCGGCAGTATATTGCCTGGCGAGATAGAGTTGGGGGAGCAATTTGGTGTTAGCCGTACCGCAGTCCGCGAAGCTGTAAAGATGCTTGCCGCAAAAGGGATGCTATTACCGCGCCCCCGTATTGGCACCAGAGTTATGCCGCAAACTAATTGGAACTTCCTTGACCAAGAATTACTGACCTGGTGGATGACCAAAGAGAACTTCGATCAAGTCATGCAACACTTCCTTATATTAAGGCGGTCACTCGAACCTCAAGCTTGCTCTCTGGCTGCTATCAATGCCAGCGAAAAACAAAAAGCCCTGTTAGCATCATTAATGACAGAAATGCGAGAGCTGCATGCCCATTTTAATCGTGAGAGATGGATTCAAGTGGATGCCCAGTTTCATCAACTTATTTATGAAGCCAGTGGCAATCCATTTTTAACCTCTTTCGCTAATTTGTTTAGCTCGGTTTATCACAGTTACTTTCGTTCGATTACCGGCGATGAAGTGATTAAGCTGCAACACCATCAAGATATTGTCGATACCATTCTGGCAGGAAATAGCCAAGGCGCGTTACTGGCTTGTCAGGTGTTATTAAAAGAGAAAGACTAACGGCCAAATGTTGTTTATATCTATATATAGAGAGGGTAGCTACCCCCACCCAATATAATCAGGACGGACAATGATAAAATCTGCGCGCAGCATGGCTGGCCTCCCTTGGATAGCCGCCATGGCTTTCTTTATGCAGGCTTTGGATGCCACCATACTGAATACGGCACTCCCTTCAATCGCTGAAAGCCTTAACCGCTCACCTCTCACCATGCAGTCGGCTATTATCAGTTATACCCTGACAGTAGCGATGTTGATTCCGGTGAGTGGCTGGCTGGCAGATCGCTTCGGAACTCGGCGAGTTTTCATTTTGGCCGTTTCATTATTTACGCTGGGTTCATTACTGTGCGCGCTTTCCGGCTCTTTGCCATTTTTAGTGGCGTCCCGTGTGATTCAAGGGGTGGGTGGCGCGATGATGATGCCCGTCGCCCGGTTGGCACTTATTCGGGCTTATCCGCGCAGTGAGTTACTACCGGTATTAAACTTTGTCACTATCCCAGGATTAATTGGCCCGGTAATAGGGCCATTATTAGGTGGTTTGCTGGTGACCTACGCCACATGGCATTGGATTTTTATTCTTAATATTCCTATCGGCTTGTTGGGTATCTTTTATGCCCGTAAATATATGCCGGACTTCACCATGCCCAAACGCGCCTTTGATATTATCGGTTTCTTGCTGTTCGGTAGCAGTTTAGTCTTGATATCCGTGAGTTTGGAAATCATGGGGCGGCCCGATATTGCCAGCTACCTACCCGCCATGGCGCTATTGGGTGGGTTATTAATGCTGCTCTTCTATATATTCCATGCCAAAGGCCATCCAAATCCACTGATTGGTTTGCCACTGTTTAAAACCCGAACTTTCTCCGTTGGGATTGCCGGTAACGTAGCCTCACGTTTAGGGACTGGCTGTGTTCCGTTCTTGGTGCCGCTGATGTTGCAAGTCGGATTTGGTTATTCCGCTATTATTGCCGGTTGCATGATGGCACCAACCGCCATTGGCTCGATGATGGCAAAATCAGCCGTGACTCAAGTTTTACGTTCATTGGGTTACCGCACGGTTTTGGTCGGTGTCACAGCCATTATCGGTGTGTTGATTGCTTTATTTGCATTTCAATCACCGGGCATGTCGCCTTGGATGATGATATTGCCCTTGTTTGTATTGGGTATGGCGATGTCGACACAATTCACCGCGATGAACACGATTACTTTGGCTGATTTAACGGATAACAATGCTAGCTCGGGTAACAGTGTTTTGGCGGTAACCCAGCAACTGGCGATTAGCTTTGGCGTTGCCATCAGTGCAGTTGTTTTGCGGTTTTATGATGGGTTGTCGGTTGGGAATAATATTGATCACTTCCACTACACCTTTATTACCATGGGTGCGGTGACATTGCTGTCATCCGTGGTGTTCTTATTACTCAAACCTAAAGATGGCGATAATTTAATTCAGGGCCGTAATGTGAAAAAAGTCACGCAGCCCGCAGAGAGTGAAGTTTAGTGGGTTACAACTGACCCGCGCTCTATCAGCTCGGGAGTGAGAATCAGAACTTGTGGTTCCGTTTCCGGGTTATTCAGTCGATAAATAAGTGTATCAATGGCCAGCTCGCCGAGGGAATCTTTCGGCTGATGAATAGTCGTCAAAGGTGGCGTCATATATTGTGCGATTTCAATATCATCATAACCAATGACCGCCATATCTTGCGGAATTGATAATCCGGCTTGATGCAAAGCCTGATAAACCCCCACCGCCATAGCATCATTACTGGTAAAAACGGCTTCAGGGGGCTGCGGTAATGCAAGTAGCTGTTTCATGGCCACCAAACCACCGCCAAATTCAAAATCACTCGCCACTTCATAACCTGGAAGCACCGGCAGACCCGCGCGTTCCATAGCTTGGCGGTATCCTTCCAAACGTTCTTTAGCGGGGGTTTTATCTTGTGGGCCAGCAATACAGGCGATGCGAGCATATCCTCTGGCAATCAAATACGAGGTTGCCATTTCCCCGCCTAATAAAGAGTTATCCTGAATGACGTCATTTACCCCTTCGAAAGGGGCCCAGTCCATCATAATGATTGGCAGGGAAGGATAACAACGCAGAATATCTTGTGACGGGCGGTGACTTTCGGTGCACATCAGTAGCAAACCATCGACACGTTTTTGCATCAAAGTTTCAATACTGCGGCTCATGCGATCAATATCGCCCTCGGTATTACACAAAATCAAACTGTAACCGCGCTCATAGCAACTGCGCTCCACACCACGAACCACTTCGGCGTAAAATGGGTTGCTACTGGCCGTGACCAACATGCCGATAGTCCGGGTTTCATTGAGTTTTAAACTACGCGCCAATGCAGACGGGGCATAGTTGAGTTGCTTGATGACAGCCAGCACTTTGTCGCGAATAGGATCGCTAACAAAACGATTTTTATTAATAACATGCGAGACAGTTGAGGTTGATACGCCCGCTAAACGGGCGACATCTTTCATGGTGGCCAAAGTTATACCCGGTCTTGTAAGAAACTGTCGATCTCGGCCCGCCATGGAATGGAAGGTTGTGCGCCAGGGCGCGTCACTGCAATAGCGGCCGCAGCATGCGCAAATCGGACGGCTACGTCCATCGATTGGCCTTCCAATAAAGCTGTCAGTAATGCGCCATTGAATGTATCACCGGCGGCAATAGTATCTACGGCATTCACTTTGAACCCAGCAACTAATTTACCCTGACCGCGCTCACTGAGCCACACACCACGGCTGCCCAAAGTAATAATGACGGTCGCGATACCTTTATCATGCAAAATTTGCGCGGCTTTCGCTGCGTCATCATCCTGCTCAATATGAACACCGGTTAAGCGCTCAGCTTCAGTTTCATTTGGGGTAATCATATCCACCAGCGTTAACAGCTCATCGGGCAGTTCACGGGCGGGGGCGGGATTGAGGATAACCTGAGTTTGATGCTGTTTCGCCAATTTGGCGGCGGCGATAACTGTCTCAAGTGGGGATTCCAGTTGCATCAATAATGCATCTGCGCCGATAACCTGCTGCTGGTAGCGGCCAAGATATTCAGGAGTTACCGCCGAGTTTGCACCAGCATGAATACCAATGACATTCTCGCCCTCACCATTCACAAAGATCAGCGCCACACCGGTAGTGCTGCCCGCGACAGCTTCGATGGGTTTGGTATCAATATTATCACTGGCTAACTGCTGGCGCACCCGGTCACCAATATCATCTTCACCCACACAGGCAATAAACGCGATATTCGCCCCACTACGGCCAGCAGCAACGGCCTGATTAGCCCCTTTGCCACCGAAAGCAACTTTATACTGCTCCCCTACCACCGTTTCACCCGGACGTGGAAACTGCTCAATATTCAGAATATGGTCGGCATTGATGCTGCCCAAGACCACCAGTTTACCTGTTTCCATCGTATTTATTCCTTTGTAGATGACGCCACCGCCCAGATTACCGCGACGGTGGCGTAGTGCCCTGCTTTTCTTTTTTATTGTTTGGTGACTAACTTCAAGTCAACCGGGATAACGGCCTGTATTTTCTCGCCTTTCAATACTTTATCCGCGGTTTGTACACCAATAACACCAATCTGGTCTGGGCGTTGAGCAATAGTTGCGCCCATTTTGCCACTCTCGACAGCTTTAATACCATCGTCAGTGCCATCAAAACCAACCACTAGAACATCAGTTTTGCCCGCAGTCTGCAAGGCACGCAATGCGCCCAGCGCCATCTCGTCATTCTGAGCAAACACCGCCTGAACATCTGGGTGAGCCGTCAGCAAGTTTTGCATGACGTTCAAACCTTTCGTCCGGTCAAAATCAGCCGGTTGGCTAGCCAACAATTGGAATTTGTTTTTTTCCATTGATTGCTTGAAGCCTTCGCCGCGCTCACGAGCAGCAGATGCACCAGCAATCCCTTCCAATTGAATCACTTTGGCATCGCTACCGACTTTCTTCGCAATAAAGTCACCGGCCATTTTGCCGCCAAAACGGTTATCAGAAGCCACGTGACTCACCACGGTACCGGCATTAGCCAAACGGTCGAGAGTAATGACGGGAATATTTGCCTGGTTAGCCATTTTAACCGCGTTGCCCACTGCATCGGAATCTGTTGGGTTGATCAACAGCAATTTAGTGCCGCGCACAGTTAAGTCCTGCACGTTAGCCAATTCTTTAGCCGGGTTGTTTTGGGAATCCAAAATCACTAAGTTGTAGCCCAGTTTATCCGCTTCTTTTTGTGCGCCGTCTTTCATTGAAACAAAGAACGGGTTATTCAGCGTGGAAACCACCAACGCAATGGTGTCTTTTGCCAGCGCGTTAGCACTTACGGTAGCGCTCAATGCAACAACAGAGATCAAAGTAGCCAGTTTCTTCATTTTCATGGTCGCAATTCCTGTAGGGAGAGAGGTTATTTGCTGCTTTTATTGTCTACCAACACCGCAAGCAGGATAACTACTGCTTTGACGATCATTTGGTAGTAAGAGGAGACACCCAATAAATTCAAACCGTTATTTAAAAAGCCGAGGATTAATGCACCGATCAGGGTGCCAACAATCCGCCCTTTACCCCCAGCGAGACTAGTCCCCCCCAGAACTACGGCTGCTATTGCATCCAGTTCATAGCCGGTACCGGCGGTAGGTTGTGCTGATGATAAGCGGGCAACTTCGATAATTCCTGCCAATGCCGCTAACAATCCACAAAGTGAATAAACAATAATTTTAACTTTATCAACACTGATACCAGAGAGGCGAGTTGCAGATTCATTCCCCCCCAGCGCATAGATATAGCGGCCCAGACGTGTGTGATGCAGCATGTACCAAGCCGCGATAAAGACAATCGCCATTAACCAGATAGGGGTCGGCACACCAAATGGACGGCCAATACCGAACCAACCAAAAGTATCGCCAACATCAGTAAATCCGGTATTTATCGGGCTACCATTGGTATAAACCATGGTGACACCGCGTAATAACAGCATCATGACCAAAGTGGCAATAAAGGCCTGTACTTTGCCCTTAGCGACAATCACCCCAGTGATGCCGCCGATAAACGCCCCCAGAGCCAGTGCGGCTCCCACGGCAACCAGCGCATTGACTTCCAACCCGACAATGGAGGCCGCCACCGCGCCAGTCAGCGCCAATAATGACCCCACCGACAGGTCAATACCTGAGGTCAGGATAACCAGCGTCATCCCAACAGCCATAATGGCGTTGACGGAAGTCTGCTGGAGAATGTTAAACATATTATTAAGGGTAAAAAAGTTCGGGCTTAGTGACGAAACCACAGCAATCAGCACCAGCAGCGCAATCAGTGATTTTTGTTCTAATAACCATTCTTTACTGAACCAGCGCTTGGTATTGATAGTTTGGGAACTCATATCTGATTTCTCCTGCTCTACTCGTCATATTTCAAGCCGCATGTGCGTTGGCTTCCTGCAACTCGAATTATTTAGAGTATAAATAAATTATTTTTCCAATAAATCGCGCTTGCCGACGGCCGCGGCCATCAACACTTCTTGGGTAGCCTGTTCAATAGAGAACTCGCCGCTTAACTGGCCTTCATGCATCACAATGATGCGGTCGCTCATGCCCAGCACTTCCGGCATTTCCGAGGAAACCAGAATGATGCTCAGCCCTTCTTGTTTGAATTGGTTAATTAACTGATAAATTTCTTTTTTGGCCCCGACGTCCACCCCACGGGTAGGTTCATCAAGAATCAACACTTTTGGCCGAGTCATCAGACCGCGGGCAATAGCTACTTTTTGCTGGTTACCGCCGGATAACAAACCAATCGGCTGCTCCATGGAAGGCGTTTTGATATTAAATAAACGAATGAAATCCGCCACCGCCAGCTGCTCATCCGCATGCTTGAGCGAGCCACCTGAACGGCTGAAATAACGCAATGCAGTCAAAGACATATTTTCTTTAACTGACATACCGAGCACTAATCCGTCGCGTTTACGGTCTTCAGAAATATAAACAATGCCGTTGGCTAAACCGTCCTGCGGTGAATGAGTCACGACTTCACGGCCATCCAACATGACAAAGCCGGATTTACGCGGCAGCGCACCATAGATGATTTTCATCAGCTCAGTGCGGCCTGCGCCCATCAAACCCGCCACTCCCAGAATTTCACCACTGTAGAGGGTGAAATTGACATTTTTCACTCCGGGGCCACATAGCTGTTTGACCTGTAAGCGTTTTTCACCACGAGGTAAATTCAGGCGCGGATATTGTTCTTCCAACTTACGGCCCACCATCATTTCAATCAGTGAGTTTTCAGTCAGCGTGTTAACCGGTTTTTCGGCAATAAACTGCCCATCACGGAACACCGTGACGTCATCGCAAATCTCAAAGATTTCTTTTAGCCGATGGGAGATATAAACAATACCGCGGCCTTCTGCTTTCAACTCTTTAATAACATTAAATAAAGAGGCCGTTTCGGTGTCAGTCAGGGCATCGGTTGGCTCATCCATGATGATAACTTTGGATTCAAAGCTTAGCACTTTGGCGATTTCCACCATTTGCTGGTCACCAATGGAAAGCTCACCCACCAGCCGATGGCTGCTATAGCTGATATTCAGACGCGCCAGCAGTAAATCGGCTTCGGCATACATTTTTTTCCAATCAATGCCGCCAAAACGATTAACAAACTCGCGCCCTAAAAAGATATTTTCGGCGATAGTTAATTGTGGGATCAGGTTAAGTTCCTGATGAATAATGCCGATTCCCGCTTCCTGCGACTCTTTCGGGCCATTAAACACCACTTCTTTACCCAAGAAATGCTGACTGCCGGCATCTTTATGGTAGATACCCGTCAACACTTTCATCATGGTCGATTTTCCGGCCCCATTTTCGCCTACCAATGCCATCACCCTGCCGGGATAGACACTCAGCGCAGCACCCGAAAGTGCTTTGACGCCGGGAAAGGCTTTATCAATCCCTTTCAGTTGCAGCAAAGGTTGCATAAACGCCTCAGAAAGTTACGCCGGAGCAGAGAATGATGTTAGCAAAGGGGGAACATTCCCCGCTACGAATCACTGCCCGACTTTGTTTGGTTTGCTCTTTAAAAGCCTCATGGCTGATATAGTGCAAAACAATTTGGTTTCCCTGGTGTTGCTCAAGTTGTGATAGTTGTGCGAGCAACGTTTCATGGAGTTGCGGGTTATTTTTAATAATCTCCTCCGCCAAGACGGCACTCTCAACCTGCATTTCTTGTGTTACCACCTCAAAAACCTGGAGGAACCCAGGAACGCCTCGAGTCAGTGCCAAATCGATACGTGTGGTGGTTGCCGGTATTGGCAGCCCCGCATCACCTATCACAATCTGATCGGTATGGCCCAGGCGGGAGATAACAGCAGAAATATCAGAATTCAGTAATGCGCCTTTTTTCATTTTCGACTCCAGCAGCGAAACGTTTCGCTGATACTGAGTTTAGAAAAATGGCAGCAGAAGGCAAACCCAATTTTGTGAAATTGTGATCGCCATCGAAACGTTTCGCTGAACAAATGAAAAGCGGGAATGATGAATGTGAAAAAGGCCGTTATGTTTAACGGCCCAAACGGCTGACAAAATAAAATGAAGGGGAATCGTGCCGTTGGGGTCGTAGTGGCGTGAGCCACCGAAGTGCCCCTAGGTGCGGTCACCCCTTCAATCACTGAGCTATCAGAAACTTTATCATTAACTTCAGGCCGTTATGATTAACGGCCTTCTACGTTAAATCTCTACCTGTGTGCCCAATTCAATCACCCGATTCGGCGGGATTTCAAACTGATCAGCGGCGCGTAGCGCGTTGCGGCTGAGGGCAATAAACAGCTTGCCGCGCAAGAACAGATACCATGGCCGCTTGGTTAGGATAAGCGACTCGTGCGACATAAAGAATGAAGTCTCCATCATTTGGCAAGGTAAGCCTTCCAAACCGCAGCGATGGAAAATCTCTTCCACATTCGGGGTTTCGCGCCAACCATAGCTGGCGACAACGCGCCAAAAAGTCGGTGAGAGCTGCTCGATGGTCACGCGATTAACATTATGGACATACGGCGCATCTTCAGTTCGCAGTGTCAGCAACACCACCCGATCATGTAATACTTTGTTATGCTTAAGATTATGCAGCAACGCGAATGGAATAACATTCATCGCCCGCGACATATACACCGCCGTACCGGGAACACGTACCGGTGGTGACTTCTCCAATGAAGCAATCATCGCTTCCAGTGAATTACCGTGTTCATGCATACGGCGCAACAAACTGAAACGCTCACTTTTCCAGGTGGTCATGATGATAAACATCACTAAGCCCAATAACAGTGGCAACCAACCGCCGGAGAACAATTTCAGGGCATTGGCGGAAAACATTGGAATATCAATAATCAATAAGACCACCAGCAAGCAGCCGACAAAGACGCGGTTCCAGTGCCAGTTTTTCAGCGCCACGATACAGAATAGAATACTGGTGATGACCATGGTACCGGTCACGGCGATGCCGTAAGCGGCAGCCAAATTACTGGAACGCTCGAAGCCAACAATCACTAATACCACCGCCAGATACAGTGTCCAGTTAATCACCGGGATATATATCTGACCAGATTCCATTTCTGAGGTATGAATAATGCGCATCGGCGGTAAATAACCTAAACGAACGGCTTGCCGGGTCAGAGAAAATACGCCAGAGATGACAGCCTGCGAGGCAATGACGGTCGCCAATGTTGCCAGTATTAATAATGGAATCAATGCCCAGTCAGGGGCGAGCAGGAAAAAGGGGTTTTTGATGGCTTCTGGATTTTTCAGTAATAACGCGCCCTGGCCAAAATAATTCAGCACCAATGAGGGTAGCACCACGGTAAACCAAGCCAACCGAATAGGAAATTTACCAAAGTGCCCCATATCCGCATATAAGGCTTCCACCCCGGTAATTGCCAGCACTACCGCGCCAAGAGCAAAGAACGAAACAGATTTATACTCAGTAAAGAAGCTTATTGCCCATTTAGGATTCAGTGCAGCCAGCACTTCCGGATTGGCGATAATGCTGCGTAAACCCAGCAACGCCAAGGTCAAGAACCAAACCAACATCACTGGGGCAAACAATTTACCGACGCTACCAGTCCCGTGTTTTTGAATCACAAATAACAGGGTTAACACGGCAATAGAGCAGGGGACAATATAAGGATCAAGTGCAGGTGCGGCTATTTCCAGCCCTTCAATGGCTGACATAACCGATATTGCCGGGGTGATGACCACCTCACCATAAAAGAAACTGCCGCCAATTAAACCGAGGATCACCAAAATTGAAGTGGCTCTGGAAGAGGTATTACGCCCAGCCAAAGACATCAAGGTTAAAATACCCCCCTCACCGGCGTTATCCGCGCGCATGACATAGGTCAGATATTTAACCGAGACAATCAGAATTAACATCCAGAAAATCAGTGATAAAAAACCAAATACCACATCCGGACGCACATCAAAACCGTAATGACCAGAAAAACACTCTCTCAAGGTATAGAGTGGGCTGGTACCAATATCACCATAAACGACCCCTATTGCTGCCAGGGTTACCGCCGATAAAGACTGTTTATGTTCTGTGCTCATAATTGATTTCTTTTTGCTAGAACATCCATAACCTGATGTGTACGTTTGAGAACCGAAATAATCGGTTCTGTGTCCCTTGACGCCCACCAAAAGGCGCACAGTATGCACCATTTCAATAGATTGCCTACTCTTAAATCAAGCAACGAAAAGAGCGGAAATAGATCGACTACAAATAGCCGATGATATAAAAATATTACTAATCAATGAGCTATCTTATGAAGAAAAAGAGGATTTATTCCTACTGATCAGGTAAAAATTCATCAACTAACGGAACATATAGAGCAATTATGGCGCAATCATCACAATTAGCTGAAAGAATCTCCCGTTTAAGCAGTGCCCTTGAGAGTGGCCTGTATGAAAGACAGGAGGCTATTCGCTTGTGTTTATTAGCCGCCCTCAGTGGCGAGAGTGTATTCCTACTTGGCCCACCGGGGATAGCCAAAAGCCTGATTGCCCGCCGCCTAAAATTTGCTTTCCGCAATGCCCGGGCATTTGAATATCTGATGACTCGTTTTTCTACGCCGGAAGAAGTGTTTGGCCCACTGTCTATTCAAGCGCTAAAAGAAGAAGGGCGCTATCAGCGCATGACCGGAGGTTATCTGCCGGAAGCTGAAATCGTTTTTCTGGATGAAATTTGGAAAGCCGGCCCGGCTATTCTGAATACTTTACTGACCGCCATTAATGAACGGCGCTTTCGTAATGGTGATCGGGAAGACAGTATTCCTATGCGCTTGTTGGTGACGGCTTCAAATGAGTTGCCGGATGCAGACAGCAGTCTGGAAGCGCTTTATGACCGAATGCTGATCCGCCTATGGCTGGATCGCGTACAAGAAAAACAAAACTTCCGTTCTTTGCTACTCAGCCGCCAGAATGAAAATCATAATCCGGTGGCTGAAAATCTTAGTATCAGTGATGAAGAATTTTATCAGTGGCAGCCATTGATAGACAAAATGGCCCTACCAGATAACTGTTTTGAGCTTATTTTTCAGTTACGTCAACAACTCAGTGCGCAAGAAAAAGCGCCGTATGTCTCTGACCGACGTTGGAAAAAAGCCCTGCGCTTACTGCAAGCCAGCGCCTTTTTCAGTGGTCGGGATGAAGTAACCCCCATCGACTTAATCTTGCTGAAAGATTGCTTATGGCATGACCTGAGTTCGCTAAAATTGCTGCAACAACAACTTGAACAATTGCTAACGGAGCAAGGATACCAGCAGCAAAACTTATTAATGAAGCTCCAGCATATTAATAGCCAATGGTTGAAGCACCAGCAACAGCAAAGTGACCATCAAGCACTGACAGTGACCAAGCAAAGCGGAATGTTCAGCCGTAAACCGCAATATTCTCTGCCGGACCATCTCACAGACAGCACCCTAACCCTGTTTCTGCAAAAACCGCTCAGTTTGCATGATATGCAGGTCAATCATCTGCAAATAGAAAAAGAGGCGCTAACTCAATGGCTTAATAAGGGGGGATTTTACGCGCCAAATTAAATGGTGTCGGTTATGCCCAATCTATTGATGCAGAGATTGACGATCAGCTACATATCACGCTTCTGGATGTAAGCCGCCAGCCATCAATATTGTCACAACCTGGGGCTTCCACCGCCACTGTGCCACCTGAGTTGCTGCTGGAGTTGGCAGAGCTGGAAAATAGCCTGGCTGAACAACGGCGGTTATTCAGTCAGCATCAACCTTGCTTATTCACGCCGTCCTCTTGGTTGGCGAAAATAGAAGCCAGCTTGCTGAATGTGGCAGAGCAAGTGAAACTGCTGCAACAAAAACTACGCGGTCATTAATCAATGCTCAGCCTGGCAACATTGGATTTGCTGCTATCGATAAGCGAAAGTGAGCTTATCGAAGAGATGGTGGTGGGGTTATTGGTATCACCGCAGTTAGCGTTATTCTTTGAAAAATTCCCGCGCATTAAACGGGCATTAATGAAGGATATCCCCGGCTGGAAGCAAAACTTACAACAGCGTATTCGGGAGGCAAAAGTCCCCGCAGGGCTGGCAAATGAGTTTGCCCTGTATCAACAGAGTCTGTTGGAGGCCAGCCCACTATTTTATGACCATCTCCCAGAGATTGTGGCGCAATTGCAACAGTGGCATTCGCCTTTCGCCACACAAGCTAAAACATTGCTACAAACTGCAGATTTAGAGAAAAACCCCCAAACCGGCGATAGTTTTCAAACTCTCTTTTTACAGCGCTGGCGCATCAGCCTGACCTTACAAACCATCACTATCCATCATCAGTTACTTGAGCAAGAGCGGGAGCAGCTTTTAGCTGAGTTACAACAGCGGCTGGCGCTCAGTGGTGCTTTGGAACCGATCCTGGCGACGAATGATAGTGCAGCAGGGCGGCTTTGGGATATGAGTCAGGGCCATTTGCAGCGCGGTGATTATCAGTTATTGCTGCAATATGGCGATTTTCTGCAACAGCAGCCCGAATTACAGCAGCTTGCAGAGCAACTGGGCCGCAGCCGCAGTGCTAAAGCACAACCCACCCCCGATGCCCGCTTTGAACCTTACACCGTGATGGTGCGCCAACCTGATACCGTGCCAGAGGAAGTCAGTGGCATTCATCAGAGCAATGATATTTTGCGATTGTTGCCGACCGAGTTAGTAATGCTGGGGATGAGCGAGCTGGAATTTGAATTTTATCGCCGCTTATTGGAAAGGCGCTTGCTCACTTATCGCTTACAGGGGGATAACTGGCAGGAAAAAACTTTACAGCGCCCGGTAAGCCTTAAAAACCATGACGAACAACCTCGTGGCCCCTTTATTGTCTGTGTCGATACTTCTGGTTCGATGGGAGGATTTAACGAGCAATGCGCCAAGGCATTTTGTCTGGCTTTGCTGCGTATTGCGCTAGCGGATAATCGCCGCTGCTACATCATGCTATTCGCCACGGAAATCATTCACTACGAACTCTCATCAGCTAATGGTATTGAGCAAGCAATACGTTTTCTTAGCCAACATTTTCGTGGCGGCACCGATCTGGCGGCCTGCTTAGCCAGCACCCTCAATAAAATGGAAGAGAGAGACTGGTATGACGCGGATGCCGTGATTATTTCCGATTTCATTGCCCAGCGTTTACCCGAGGAATTGATCAGAAAAATTAAAATCCAGCAGCAAGCCCATCAACATAGGTTCCATGCCGTGGCGATGTCCGCCTATGGCAAGCCCGGTATCATGCGGATTTTCGATCATATCTGGCGCTTTGATACAGGGTTAAAAAGCCGTTTAATGCGCCGCTGGAAGCGCTAATTAATAGCTTTAGTTAAGCAACCCCGCCCCAACGTTAATCGACAGCCCTAAAATCGTCATATTAAAAATAAAGGACAATACTGACTGCAATAATACTACGCGGCGGATATCTGAGGTGCCGGTCGAGACATCCGCAGTTTGCGAAGCCACACCAATAGTGAATGAAAAATAAAGAAAATCCCAATAGGAAGGTTCAGTAACCTCTTTGGGGAAAATTAATGGCAGGACAGCATCAGATTCATCACGGGACTGATAAAATAAATGGGCGTAATGCATCGTAAAAGCAGTTGGCAATAATAACCACGATACCAATAACGTCATTCCCGTAAGCACTAAATGGAATGCTTTAGCCGACCCAGATAACTGATTCGCCGTGCTTAACTCAAACAGAATAACCAGAATACTTGCCAAACACGCCATGCTGACAATACTCAGCACCATACTGGCACTTTCATCCTGCACACGGGCTATTAATCTGATTTTTTTCGGGTCATTTCGCAATAATTGCAGCCATAAAAACAACAAATAGAGCCACGCAAATATATTCCAACTCACCATCAGACGCAGTAATACAGTGAAATGTGGTGGCAACAGAAAGTAAGTGATTATTCCAGCGCCAACGGATAATAATAATCTTGGACGAGCATGTGAGTAATGTCTAAGGGGATTAAATCGGGCCATAACGTTAACAACCTTATAGGTGGATACCTTAGTATTATGCCACCTACAGCATAGATGAAAGAACCCGCTATAGCTGCATAAGCCATAACGGGTTGAAATAATAAAGAGATAATCAGGGGGGAATTAAAGCAGGCCTTCAACTTTCTCGCTGATTTCTGTCCCCCACACACCGCACTGAACCTGACCAATATGTTGTTGTTGTAGCAATAACATCACTAAACGGGACTGGCCAATACCTCCGCCGATAGTCTGCGGCATTTCGCCTTGTAGCAGTGATTGGTGCCATTCCAATTTCAAACGATCTTCATCTGATGTCAGTGCCAACTGGCGTTTCAACGCTTCTGCATCTACACGGATTCCCATGGATGAAATTTCAAAAGCATCTTCCAGCACTGGGTTCCAAACAATAATATCGCCGTTCAGACCAGCAAAACCTTCCGCGCTTGGAGAGGTCCAGTCATCATAATCTGGTGCACGAACATCATGAGATTGACCATCAGCCAATTTTCCGCCAATACCAATCAAGAACACCGCACCCAACTCTTTAGCAATGGCGCGTTCGCGGCCTTTAGCATCCAGATCAGGGAATTTAGCACGCAAGCTTTCACTGTGGATAAAATGAATCTGTTCTGGCAAGAAAGGTTTTATACCAAATTCAGCACTGATCGCCGCTTCAGTTTCTTTAATCGCGGTGTAGATTTTGTTAACCGTAGATTTCAGGTAAGCCAGGTTGCGCTCGCCATCACCCATTACGCGCTCCCAATCCCACTGATCAACATACACTGAATGAATAGCACTCAGGCGATCTTCATCAGGGCGCAATGCTTTCATATGGGTGTAAATCCCTTGATCAGCACCAAAATCAAAGCGGCCTAAAGTCTTACGTTTCCATTTAGCTAATGAATGAACAACTTCAAAGGTCGCATCTGGCAAAGCTTTTACTTTTACCTGAACAGCTTTCTCGGAACCAGAAAGGTTATCTTGAGTTCCATCGCCAACACGGCTCAGGATAGGGGCTTGAACTTCAATCAGGCCCAGTTGCTGTTCTAATTGACGGGAAAAGAAAGATTTTACAAAGCTGATCTGTTGTTGTTTTTGGATAAATTGTTTTTTCATTGTCGTTTTCTCAATTCGTTGCTGTCGATTATGCAAATTGTTTGATTATGCCGTTTGGCTTGTCATTGATTAAGCAACAGAATGAGGGTTAAATTCAATATACAACAACAAATATTGCCTTTTCACTTTTAATAATTCATTTTTATAGGTCTATAATTATATAATCGATAAAAAAACGGGGTTAATATGAGTGAAATTTATCAAATCGATAATCTCGATCGCGGCATCTTGAACGCATTAATGGAAAACGCGCGCACACCTTATGCAGAATTGGCAAAAAATTTTGGTGTCAGCCCAGGAACAATTCATGTCCGAGTGGAGAAAATGCGACAGGCGGGGATTATCACCGCAGCCTGTGTTCACGTTAATCCAAAACAGCTGGGTTATGACGTGTGCTGCTTTATCGGCATCATTTTGAAAAGTGCCAAGGATTACCCGTCGGCACTGAAAAAACTGGAGAGTTTAGAAGAAGTTGTTGAAGCCTATTACACCACCGGTCATTACAGCATCTTTATTAAGGTCATGTGTAAATCGATAGATGCACTGCAACAGGTACTTATCAACAAGATCCAGACGATTGATGAGATCCAGTCGACAGAGACACTTATTTCCCTGCAGAACCCCATTATGCGTACCATCGTGCCCTGAGCACTAAATAACTATACCCACATTATCCACAGGTAGATCCCAGCTGATTCACAGCGTACAATACCGGTTCATTACTTCGGTTGGGTTCTTTATGGCTGACATTACCTTGATCAGTGGCAGTACGCTTGGCAGTGCTGAATACGTTGCTGAACATTTAGCTGAGAAATTAGAAGAGGCGGGTTTCTCGACAGAAACACTGCATGGCCCTGAATTAGACGAGCTGACTCTGGATGGTTTGTGGCTAATTATCACTTCCACCCATGGTGCCGGCGATCTACCAGACAATCTTCAACCTTTATTAGAACAAATCGAAGAACAGCAACCGGATCTCTCGCAGGTTCGCTTTGGTGCCGTCGGTTTGGGCAGTTCAGAATATGACACTTTCTGTGGAGCAGTCAGAAAATTGGATCAGCAATTGATCACTCAGGGAGCATTGCGTGTGGGTGATATTTTAGAAATTGACGTCATCCAACATGAAATTCCTGAGGACCCAGCAGAGATTTGGGTTAAAAATTGGATTAATTTGCTCTAATTTGCTTAAAGATCACGCGATCAAATGTGGATAAGTAAGCTTAAAAGCAGGGCATAAGCAGTACATATCCACATAACAACCTTAGTGTCTGAAAGTGCCTGTGTATAACATGCCATTTAGATCCCAGCTTATACGCAATAGGATCACCGATCATTAACAGCAAAAGATCCTCCTTAATCTTATGATATCTAATGTGAATTATCACTTATCCACAGAGGATCATGATCCTAATAAGAGATCTAATAAAGAGATCTTTAAATAAAAAGATCTTCTTTTAATTAAAGGCGATCCTAAGCTGCTTGGTCGATCGTCTAAACTTGAGTAGAATCCCCCACCCCAGGGCAAATACAGAAATTCGCATAACGGCGAGGTGCAGTACC